>CAYWIC010000139.1:0-14065 GCA_964458115.1 uncultured Anaerolineales bacterium
CTCCGGCTTGACAGGCCGGCATGTTAACCGCTACACTACGGGACCGAGCGACCGCTATATTATCATACGCCTCATCGAGCGTCAAGAACCTTTCTCGAAAACACTGTATGTTGTGGCGAATTGATTGGTCTCATCCGCCTCAATTTTCTCACTGGAAATTTCAACCCACTCAATCATATCAAATTCTGGGAAGAAAACGTCTATGGGCATATTGGCATCGGCGTGAACTCGGGTCAGGTAAATTCTATCGGTATGGGGCAAAGCCAACTCATAGATTTCTGACCCACCACCAATAAAAGCCTCATCATCGCCTCTGCGGTTAGCCAAATCAAGGGCCCCTGCTAGGGATGAGACCACATCCACACCATCAACTTCCATATCCGCACGTCGGGTCATCACAACCATGCGCCGTCCGGGCAGCACCTGGCCAATGCTCTCGTACGTCTTGCGCCCCATGATTAGATGATGCCCCATGGTAAGTCGCTTGAAGCGTTTCAGATCCGTCGAAAGCCGCCATGGCAACCGGTTCTCGTACCCAATCCCCCCATTCTCGTCCATCGCCACAATGATGGATATACGCATCACACCGATACCTTTGCTTTGATATGTGGGTGGGCCTGATAACCGATCAGTTCGAAATCGGGATAATCAAACCCGAAGATATCCTTCACATTAGGGTTGATGACCATCTTTGCCAGGGGGTAAGGTGATCTTGTCAATTGGAGCCGGGCTTGCTCGATATGGTCGTTGTATAAATGGGTATCTCCCAATGTGATGATGAAATCCCCCGGCTGATAACCACAAACTTGAGCGACCATCATGGTCAACAAGGCATAGGATGCAATATTGAACGGAACCCCCAAGAACACATCTGCGGAGCGCTGGTAGAGCAGGCAAGAAAGTTTTCCTTCGGCAATGTAGAACTGAAAGAGCAAATGGCAGGGTGGCAATGCCATCTTCTCGAGGTCGCCAACATTCCAGGCGCTGACGATGAGACGCCTGGAAGCAGGATCACGTTTGATTGCCTGGATCAACTCTGAGATCTGGTCAATGGTGCGTCCATCCCCAATCGACCAGGAGCGCCATTGAGCGCCATAAACTGGCCCCAGTTCGCCTCCCTCATCGGCCCAGTCATTCCAAATGCGCACGCCATGCTTTTGAAGATAGTCGATATTCGTATCGCCTCGGAGGAACCACAGCAGCTCGTAGATGATCGACTTGGTATGCAATTTCTTTGTGGTCAGAAGGGGAAATCCCTGGCTGAGATCAAAGCGCATCTGGTGCCCGAAGATCGAACGAGTACCAGTCCCGGTCCGGTCAGATTTTTCAACACCCTGCTTCAAAATAATTTCCAATAAATCTAAGTATTGTTTCATACCAATAAACTCACCTTACTCGTCTTTTCCATTCCTCCTTCAGGGCCAATTTGCGGGGACTCTCTCCCCCAGAAAGGGCCATAAAATCGGTCATCAGACGATTAAATTTGTTGGGCATATCCAACATGGGGAAATGTCCCGCGCTCTCGAAACGAATGAAGTGAAAATGCGAGGGAAGTACATCTGACTGATCATTATCCCCTATCGCAATGGCCTGGTCGTTCTGGCCGTGTACTAACAAAACTGGAATCGACAAACGGGATGGCAATGCAGGCATATTCACCTTATCCAAATGGAGCATTGAATGATAGATGGCATCTTGATCTGCTTTGGGGGCTTCGATGCGCGCAGCCTCGGAATCCGGGGATGAGCCCAGCAGCCAATTAGCCAGCTCTTCTGGTGTGCTCTGGAACATGCGTGGGTTGATCTGTTTGAGATCTAAAGGGACAGCGACCGCCATCACGCGATCCACATATTGGGGATTCTCTTCGCCAAAAAGCAAAGCCACGATAGCGCCGAGCCCGTGACCTACCAGTGCCACCTTGCCAATCCCCAATTTGTTCAAGAAACTTCTCAAGAGATTCAATTGTTGTGAAAGCAGATAGCGGCTGGTATTTTTCGACGAATCGCCAAAGCCCCACATATCGATGGCATAAGCGCGAAAACTGACTGAGGCAGCTTGCATCGATGGAATCCAATAACGCCAGGATCCAACCCAACCGTGCAAGAAAATAATCGGACGGCCGCGTCCTAAAACCTCATAATGAACGATATCTTCGTCGAGAATTATCGCGCTCATGGCAACAAGAGTATTAGATAAACTATGCTTTTGCTTGACTCAACAACTCTTCTACCTTGCTCGTCAACTGGTCAGGAGCAAAGGGTTTGACAATATAATCGACAGCACCAACTTCATAACCTTCCTTCACTTCCGACTCTTGACCCTTGGCCGATAGAAAGGCCACTGGTATATGATGCAATCTTTCATCGGCCTTAATGCGCTTGCAGGCTTCATAGCCTGTCATCCGCGGCATACGTACGTCCATCAAGATCAATTCTGGGAATTCGCCATCAATCGCCATTTGTGTCGCTTTTTCTAATGCTTCTGCGCCATTGCTGGTTGCGATAATCTCATGTCCTGCGAATCTCAAGGTAAATGTGATCAGGTTTCGAATATCGAGTTCATCTTCTGCGATTAATATTTTTGCCATTATTACCTCTAGTCATCTTTGAAAATCGGCAGTGTAAAGGAGAAGGTACTTCCATTTCCTGGGATTCCATCGCTCTGCACCCATATACGACCATCGTGCAATTCGATAAGTTGTTGAACGATCGACAAACCTAAACCCGTTCCAGCTGTGGCCAGGACTAAAGGGTCTTCACCGCGATAGAAGCGCTCAAATACCCTATCCTGCACTTCGGTTTCGATGCCGATCCCGTCATCCTTCACGTCAACTTGCACTTCATCGTCGATTGATACTGCCCGGATATTGACATTCCCATTCGCGGGGGTGTAATGATATGCATTGCGCACCAAATTAGAAAGTATCTGGCGTACGCGCTGCTCATCTCCACGCACGCGTGGCAAATCTGAAGGCAGTTCATATTCAATCGATATGGGTTTGTTATCTTCGCCCGCCTGGCGCTGTTGTTCCGATACCACTTCTTGCGTAAGGTCCTGCAACCGTAAAGGCTGCATTGATAACTCATACTTTCCAGCATCAATTCGAGAGACATCGAGAAGGTCATTTACCAGCACGTTCAGACGCTCGGTGTTGCTCAGAACAACATCTAAGAACTGAGACTGCTGATCACTCAAATCGCCGGCTGCGCCCATTAGTAGTACTTCGACATACCCTTTGATCGAAGTCATGGGAGTACGTAGCTCATGACTAACCGTAGCAACGAATTCAGATTTCAAGCGGTCGATTTCTACCTGATGAGTGATGTCACGGAATATCGTTACGGTTCCGAGAAATTCTTCCTGCATTTGAACTGGGGCGAGGTGGATTGCCACAAAGCGCCCATCATCCAATATGATCTGTTCGGCAAATGTTCCACCCGTTTCGTACGATGCGGGTGTAGACGACCATTTTGCAATGGTGCTCATCCACGTTTGGGCCGCCCCCCCAAACAAGCCACTAAAATCATCGAGTGATTTACCTACGACATCGCCGCGCTGCAAGCCCAAAATGGTTTGTGCAGAATCATTGAAGAGGGTAATACGGCTATCGGAGTCGGTCACGAGTACACCGTCAGCGACAGCCTCAAGGATCGATCGCGAACGGCTGGTTTCGATTTGCTGCGTGCGCAACATGGTACCCAAACGCTCGGCCTGCTCGCGGATCAGGTTGAATAATTCGGCATTGTTGATTGAAACGGCAATTTGGTTGGCAGCTGCCTGAACCATCTCTACCTGATCAAACCTGAAATGAGCTACATTTTGGTGGAACAGGAGCATCACCCCAAGCAGTTCAGCGCCTACCAACAGCGGAACTCCCACCGCACTGCGATGGGTGCTAATCTGTTCTCCTTCCTGAACCCAGCGCTCGTCGTTATGCAAATCCTCTATCAGAACAGCTTCACGGTGCTGCACGATCCACCCCGCCAGGCCTTCACCTGTATTCAATTCGGTTGATCGCCCTCCCAGCGGTGGTGGATCGGTATACCCAAGAGAGGCTCTGTAATAAAAGGTCTCTTCGCCCGGCTTGATCAATAGAATTGTTCCCTGTTCCGACTCCGAAATATCATTGACCAGCTTTAGAGTGCGATTAAGAACATGATCCAAATCAAGGCTCGCAGAAAGCTCACGCATGATCCGCAACAATGCCTGGGCTCGCTGATGTTCCTGTGCGAGCTGCTCGGTTCGCTCTTGAACGCGCTCCTCTAGTTCTTCAGTCAACTGCCTAGTTTGGGTAAACAAGGCTGCATTTTGAAGTGCGACCGAGGCTTGGTTAATAATAATTCTAGAAAGCTCAACCTCATCTGGCGAGAATCGGCGAGGCTGATTTGATTGCGCAAAAATGTAACCGTGTACATCGACTCCAGTAACGAGGGGCAAAACTAACAGGGCTTCTGTATCTGTCTCGTCGAGATATTCCAACAGGGGGCTCAATTCATCCTCTTGTGCAACGTTGCGTGTGCTGAAGACTCCCAGCGATAAGTTGAGTCGTTCGAATATCGGCGCATCTGGAATTGGCTTCGGCAGTTCAGACCCCCTATCGGGTTGTTCAACCATGAGTGTGAACCGTGTATCATCATGAAGGATCGCAGAAACCTGCGTGCACGATAGCACATCTGCGATCTCTTGCGTCGTAACATCTAATAAGCGCTCAATATCCAGAGTGCTGCCTATCTCGTTGGAGAAACGGTTAATTTGAGCCAGACGTTGAGAACGGTGATCCAACTCCATAGAGCGTTCTACGCTTTGGCGATACAACTCGGCATTCTCCATAGCAACCGCAGTCTGGTTGGCAAATGTAATCAATATCTGACCATGCTCTGGGTCAAAATAGCCTGCCTCGGTTTTCTCAATGACGATGACACCAACCACCTCGCCTTTGGTCACCATCGGAATGGCCAACCAAGAATACCGTTCCGTGGGTAAATCTGCAAATCGATCATCCTGACGGATATCGGCGACAGAGATGGGTTGTCGGGTGGTGATCATTTCGTTGAAGAGACGGCTATCTGCGACTGTGGTCTTCAAACCGATTAAATCAGCGCTGTTGTCGAACCCCCTCACAGAGCGGATGGCGAGCTCGCTCCCTTCAAGCAGCCATAATGTAGCCGTATCAAAGGGAACTAGATCTTCCATTCTCTCCAAGAGAGATGTAACCAAAGCATCCAGTTCTAACGTCGTAGAAATTTCTGCTGAAACCGTGCTTAGAGATGCCAACTGCTCTGCACGCTCTTCGGCGGCTTCATACAGTTCAATATTCTCTAAAGTTAGGGCTGCCTGACGAGAGAAAGATCCAACTAATGCCTGATCGTCGATCGAAAACGCACCAACATCGTGGAAATTATCTAGCAGCACGATCCCTACGATCGATTTACCGGATTGAATTGGTACTACCATGCTCGAAACCGGCAATCTACCGTCGGTGGCCTGGTGGTATCGGAGCAAACTGTCAGCGCTCAGGTTGTAATGCTGATTAAAATCGACTTGATCGACACAGATGGTTTTGCCCTGCTCGAAAGCCTGGCTAATGAAATTATCCCCAGAGAAAAACTCCATCTCAAGCATTGAAGCATTATCACTATAGCCCATGGCCGCTTTCGGTTGTAGAACAGCCAAACCTGGCTCCCAGATAGCCGTCAAACTCGCGTGAGCGGATTGGACAACCCCTAACACGCTCTCCGTTAATAAGCGAATTATTCGTTCCGACTCGAGCCCCCCTAACTGTCTGCTGAACTCTAAGAGCAAATACCCCTCGCGCAGTCGTTGACCTGTTTCTGTCAGCAAGGTGAGATTGTTCAGCGTTGTCGCTGTTTGCGCAGCAAGCAAACCGAATAATTTCTCATCATCCGCGAAGAACTGCGCCTTGGTTGAAGAGCTCACTGCCAAAATGGCAGCCGGGGAACCAGCCTGAGCAAGAACGGGCAAGCATAGGAATCCCTTGCCCTGCAAAGCTTCAATCAATGGTGATGATCCCCATTGCTCGTCTTCTGCGACATTGGACACCAAGTGGATCTGACCTTCCTTCAAACTGCTTTGCAATGGATTCCGTTGTCCGAGTAATGCCTCGAGGTTTATCTTTTGCGATATATCTCCGAGGACGTGAATTAGTTGGGGTCTGCCTTCCCCCATTTCGACTACGATGGCGCTATCGAATTCCATGCCTGCGATCAGGCTAGCTCCCAATGATTGCAGTACTGCGAACCTATCAGGCTGGCGCGCCAGATTCTCGATGATCTCCAAAATAATGTGAACACGCTTATCAGATTGCGCCTGGGCAATTTGGTCTGACACTGGTGGGATGGACTGGCGACTTACATTGACCTGAGTTTCGAGTTCCTCGATCTGCAATTCCAGTTGACCAACCCATTTGTGGTGATCAATGATCAGTCTAGTTTGCTGCGCGAAACCATCCAAGATCTCTAAGGTAACTCGATCTGGATATTCACCATCAAACTGTGAAGCAACCGCAATCAACCCAAGGGGTTCAGCCGCAGTTTTATAGATCGGCAACAATAAGATCGCATCGAGTGGGGCGCCTTCTTCATCGGTCTGGACAAGGGCTGATTGCCAATCAGCGACAAGCAGCGTCTGATCTTGTCGGATGAAATAGGAACTTACCAACAGGTAATCTGAGAGAAGCGTATTCTCGATATCTGCCCAAGATAGAGGGATCTCCCTCAACGAAGCAAGTTTTTCCGCAGAAACCCCCGAAGTTGAAACCCATCGCAGGGTATCCCGCTCTTCGCAGATCCCAATCGATACTTCAGAATATGTTGTGGATTCTCGAATTCCTGAGGCAATGTCTCGAAGCGGCTGATCCAGAGGTTGATCTGAATAAGCAGTTTCTGTGGCTTCGAGAATCCCTGAAAGAGAGTGCACTCGCTTCGACAAGTTCCGATTTTCTCTGACCTGCTCCTGATACCGCTGCACATTCCCAATGGCAATGGCAGCTTGAACGGATAGCGCCTGTGCAATTTGCAGCGCAGCCTCATCAAATCGGCCTGGTTGTTCGGAGTGTAAATGGAGCAATCCAACGACAGCACCACGATACGCTATCGGCACAACCAGTGCAGAATTCACATTTGCATGCGCGGGGCGCAATGTAGATTCATCCAGGTTCCCAGGCGGGTTATCGAAATCCTCTACAAGAACAGGGATATCCTTCTCCAAGGCTACCCTCTCTAAAGGATGTAAACCCGTCCCTGGCTCATCGCCAATGTGTAATCTGACTTTATTCGACCCATCATTCTCAAAGAGCAGGATCGTTCCACAATCAGCACGGGTAGTATTTAGCGCTTCTTCGAATACTCTCCTCAGAAGACGCTTAAGATTTAATGAGGCGTTCAACTCCCGTCCGACGCGTGTCAGGGCGGTTAATTGCTCAACGCGCTGTCGCAGATCTTCATCGGTTTGAGATGCCAGTGAGCTACGCTCAATCGCTATGGCAAGCTGTCCCGCAACAGTCCTGACAAGTTGGATATCACTGCGGTTGAAGTGCTCCTGGCGATTACTCGCCAGCATGACCTCACCAACCCCGCGACCGCGAAATATGAGCGGCACATCGACAACAGAGAGAACCTCGAGAGTATCGATGAGCAGCCGATAGGGTGGCAACACGCGCTGATCTTCTCTAGCATTATCTGATATAAATGGCTGCTGGCTATTCGAGACAACGAATTTTGCGTAGCCTTCCTCGATGGGGATTCGGCCTAATTTTTCGTGGAGTTCCGGCTCTACGCCGTAAATTGACTCCAAATGTACCTGCAGTTCTCCGATACTTTCATCAAGGAAGAATATCGCCGCGGCATCCGCTTTCAACAATCGTGCCAATTCAAGCACAGAATACTTGAGGATCTCGTCAAGGTCTGCTTCCGACGCCGATAAAGTGGCGATACGCCTAAGCGCTTCAGCACGTAAAGCCCTCTGAATCGACTGTTGTACTAAATCTGCGTTTTCAATGATAGGGGCTGCCTGGCCAGCAATAATCGATAATAAGCGCACATCGTCATGTGTAAAGGGGGTGTCGTCGCGCTTATTTGCCGCTTGTAGATACCCCAATGATCGACCGCCAATTTTCAAGGGCAGCAAAACGGTGGTTTTGATACCTGCTGCTCTACAATGATGGTCCAAACCCATGTCGATCAACTGAGGGTCTTCTCCCGCATTGAATGCAATCAGTGTTTCTTGGGCGCGCCAAATAATGTCTGCCGGGCTATCAGAAGCGATCTCGAGTTGGTACAAATCAACGAAATGTGGTGGAACTCCAATAAACGGGTTCTGAGCGATTAATTTTCGATGGGCATCGTCATAAACTAAAAAACCTGCAATATTGACATCGAGTAGTGGCGAGATCCCCTGAGCAAGCCGGGCAAATAATTCCTTCGAATTGCGTATCGAACTCACTGCTTGCGTTAGATTAGCCAGGCTAGATAGTTCGAGGGCACGCCGCTTCTCATCCCGGTAGAGCAAAGCGTTGTGTAAGGCAATTGCCGCCTGGCCAGCGAACAACTTCAAGATTTCAACATCGTTCTCGCTGAACGCATCTTTGTCCAGCGAAGTCAAATCAAGAGTGCCAATCAATTCCCCCCCCATTACCAGCGGGTACCCAACATATGAATGAAAAGGAAATTTTCCTCGGTCGATGAGAGGCCTGATTTCGCGGTAGGAGTCCACATCAGCGACCAGAACTGGCTCACGCTTTTCGGCAACATATCCAGAATAGCCACCCCCCAATGGGTATCGCTCTTCGGTACCCTCAACACGTCGCTCTGATCCCGGAACTGATAAATACCGATATGGAATTAATTGGCCTTCATCAGGATCCCAGATTGTGATTTCGGCAAAATCATTGGGCACGAGTTGGTCTAGACTGGTAAGGATCGAATGTAATGTATCCTCCAATTCCAGGTTTGCTGCAACAGATTGGCTGACTGCAGTCAAGATTTCCAGGGTGTGGTTGGAATGCTGGTTACCATCTGCGGCTTGAGCCTTCAATTGATCTGGGCGGATCGAGAGCAAGATCGAATTGCCACTCCCATTGGGTACTATATAGGAAGTAGCTTCCATCATTTGCCCATCGAGGGCAAAACGTGCCTGACCCTCCGTAGCGCATAAACCTAAGAAGACATCCCCAGGACGGGTGCGGCGTGCCAGACGTTCAAGGTTGGGTTCGTCATTCCAGACTTTGAATTTGCTCCTGGCCTCCTGATTCATAAACGAAACGCGTCCCCCTGGTTGGATTACTATGACAGCATTATCGTGCTGAGGCAGCTCGGGAACAACTGGTGCCAGTGATGACCCCTTAGAGAAAGAGATATATTGCGGAATTACGCGCAATAATATTGTGGTTAGAATAAAAAATGCTAACCCTGCAAGAAACAATGTAACTCCAAGGGGAAGGGCACCCAGTTCAATCATAAACAATCAAAACACCACCGGATAAAAAACTCACCCACCCGAACGACGCGCTTCAGCAGCTAATTCTGTAATTTCTCGAATATCTGCAAATTGGTGTTCAGAATGTGACACAACACCAATACCGGCGTTCATCAAGGGCACATTCTCCTCTTCGCCAGCATCATTTTTTGTGGTTATATAACCTTGATCCCGGTCCATGAAATTGTAGTGCGTGAGTATCTCTTCCCCAAAGCGGGTTTTCACAGTGTTACGAATATCGGGCACATTTTGTTCTAAGGTAATGATGATGAAGTTGTCACCACCAGCATGACCAATAAAATCCTCGGGGGTGCCGAATTCGTCAACGATCTCATTGAGCAGCATAGCGGTAAATCTTAAGACGTCATCGGCTGCCACAAAACCATACTCTTCTTTGAACGTTTGGAATTGATTGATGCGAATATCCATTAGCGCCCAGTTGTCACTGCGAATGATGCGCCGGAGATGTTCTTCGATCAGACGTCCGGAAGGCAAACCAGAGCGTGGGTCCGTAAGGCTCTCGCGCTCCGCACGGGCAATGGCATTTTGAACCCTGAGCTTCAGTTCCTCGATGTCAAAGGGCTTGGTGATGTAATCGTCTGCACCCAACTCCAACCCCTGTAAGCGATCGCTGCGTTCATCTTTTTGCGTCAAAAAGATTACCGGAATATGGCTAGTACGCGTATTAGTCCGCATTTGCCGGCAGACTTCGTAGCCGTCAATATCCGGGAGCATGATATCTAAGACGATCAGATGGGGTAGATTTTGGCGGGTTTTCTCCAGGGCGACCGACCCACGCGGAGCGACATCCACCTCATAGCCCTGTCCTGCAAAATAGATGCGAAGCATATTCGATATATCGAAATCATCTTCGACGATTAACAGTCGATGTTTGCTCATGGGGTCCTCCCGAGATTTGAAGGAAATGAATTGAACACCATAATGATTATCTCTTCCTGATCAGATTCCAATATTAATTGTTGACCTAATGAATTGTGTACTTCCGAATTTCTTCAATCTGTGCTTGCGAAATGGGTTACTCGAACAAACGAAATCTACTCAGTCTGAAACCTTGTTTCGAAGCAATCTGAGTAATTTCGGTTAGGCGCCGGAGAGACATATTTTTGCCTATTCGCTAATGGCTTTTATTGCTACTGAGATTGTGTATACATCGCCTGCTGTCATCGGAACGTTTAATGATTTGGCTACCGTAATACCGCGATCATCCACCACTGACATAAACGCTCCCAATCCGAAGATATTGGCACCCAGACCCTAGGCAAAACGACCTGTTTGCGCGATCTTGTAATTGACGATCTTTTCAGGTAATTCTAACATACGCTCTGCCGCCAAGGGGCAGGCAATCAGCCCCCCACAAACTTGTAAGGTTGTGGCAGCGGATGTAACTCGCGGAATTTCGGATAAGTAAATCGGTGGGAAAAAAGTACTTAGAAATTTATTCGAGTTCTGGAAAAATTCTTTCCCCAAAAAGGAATTTTGCGACTGACCTTTTTTTGGATCAATCAGGTGATGATTGAAAGCAAATGTATCCACTGGCTACCAGGTTTCAAGTTCCGTTTCGCCAGGGCGCGGGTACAGGCGTTTGTGCAGATCTGCAAAATCGAAGCGGTGATGGTCGCTGTCCTCGTACCGCAAGTCTTTTGAGATGATACGCCGGTCTGGAGAGGCGACTAAAACCACATCCGACTCAACCGTTCGCGCTGGGAAGAAGATCATCCCTGATCCCAAGCGGCAATTATGCCCAACACAGCCTCCCAATACAGGTCGATTCGCATCCAACAATTCACCATCCGAATCGATGGCTTTCAAAGGAGTTGGGATCAGGTTGAAATCCGTAAAAGTAGAGCCAGCGCCAATAAACGTGTTGCGACCAATCACACACATCTGCAAACAAGTATTCTGCGCGACCATGCTGTTATCCATGAATGTCGTCATAAACATCGCGGCTCTGAAAGGTAAGAAAGCACCATCTCCAACAACCGACAACATCACTTGACAACCTTGTGAAACGTTTACATTATCCCCAATAATACAATTTTCGATTACCACTCCAGCACCGATGGTCACATTGTCTCCAATGGTTGTCGGGCCATGAATAATGGCAGAAGGATCGATTACACAGTTACGGCCAATTTTTACGACGGCCGAGGACTCGAGAACTTGTTTGCCTTCATACATTGCATTGGTGAGGATCTTTAATTTGAAGAAAGGATCTCGTTCCAGCCGGTCTTCAAAACGCGCGCCGCGCGTGAATAACCCAAAAACGACATCTGCAATGAAAATATGCGCCCAAGAATCAATGGCTACAATGCTTCTCAGGGGCACTTGAAAGGTAAGATCACCAGATTCAGTTCCCATATAGGTCGGCACATGGTAGTAACCCACTTCCCGAGGCAACATATCGATCACCAATGGTTGAACATTCTCAGCAAGTCCATTGGGGTAATACCACAAATCTACCAAATATAAATCCCCCAATTGCTCATATGAACTAGATAAAGGTAAGGCGTGTTCGCGAAACGCTAAATCGTTCTCTGAGAGAGCGGCCCTGGAAGGGTGCTTGTGTTGTCTTGCTTTCCCTAAGAATGCGTCGATAAGAGCGGCATCGAAAAAGAGGTTCTCTCGATATACAATGGCTGGTTCGGTGAATTTTGGCAAAGGCTCACCCGGAAGAAGTTCGCGCTCTCGTTTTGCATAAGGTGCTAGTACATCGCGATGAATTAGCCAAAGGGGTTTGTTCTGAATTCGTAAATCTCGCGCGGGCTCATTGAAGGGGTGGAGATTCTTTGGGGCAGGGAGAATGATCTTTTGCATGAATCAATTCAGAGGTTGTTTTTGGATCACGATCGTACAAGATGAATCCCCATTGGCAATGCAATTTGTTTCTTCGATTTGAAAATACTTCCCTCCACTAACCCAATAAAGCGCCTCTTGAAGAATACCCACCGCCAGATGACAAGAGGGCAAGTCTGATTTCCGTTGCCAACAAATTGGACAGAGATCGATATGCCAATGGATGACTTCATCCAATTCCTCGACACGAACTTGTTGGTCTGAGAACTTGTTGAATGCCTGCGCAAACAAATTCGCTCCCGCGGTCAGTTTCTTGGTAAGCGGCAATAATCTGAAGGCCATATCACTGACACCCAACATAGGGCCAAATTCTCGCAAGCCATATTTGAAACAGGCCCTTCCTGAACGCAGTGCCAAACCCTGACCGGCTCGGGGCCCATAATAGCTCTCTATACAAGCCATCATTCGGCCCATGTTATCGAAGCTGAATTGGCGGTCGAAATTGATTGGAGGCATATTGTCGATGATGGTCGATAATCCGGCTAAATTGAGAATTGTATTTAGCCCATTATGCCCAATTACATCTTCCATTGCCAACAGAATGATCCTCCCCATATTGTTTGGGTAGTAATACTGTTCTACATTCAATTTTTTAGATCGCCATCCAAGAAGTTTCTTAATGTGCCCATGAACCTCTCAGGTTCGTCTAACATGATGAAATGACCAGCATTTTTAAATCGCTCGATCCGTGTGGAATGAATGCCAGCCTGCATTATCTGCCATTGTTTGGGATCCACGATAACATCTTTGTCTCCATACATCCCCATTACAGGTACTTGAATCTGGCTCAAAAATGGCCGTAGATCCGTTCTGCGCAGGGAGGCGATACTCAGCAAAAACGACTCCAGGGTTGTTCTAGAGAGATCCCGTGTAATCATAGAATAGAAATTCGGGTTACTCGATATGATCGGGGCACTTAGGCGCAGCCCCAAGCGTAATGCCCACATGGTGTTAAATACCATCTTCGCAATCCATCGGCGACCTGCTAACTTCAATAACAAAGCTAAAGATGAGCCGACGATGGGCGATCCAATTACCGTGACCTTGCTGACTCGTTCGGGATAATTGATCGCGGCAGATAAGCTAACCGTTCCCCCCATACTATGTCCAACCAGCGGCGCTTCCTCAATACCCAATCTCACCATAAACTGGTCAACCATGCTGACAAAATCTTGAACTGCAAACGTTGGTAACTTCTTCCCTGAGTCCCCGAATCCCCAAAAATCAAGTGCGTATGTACGATAATACTGGCCCAAATACTTCATCGTTTGCTGCCATAACCCCCAAGATCCCAGCCAACCATGCAGCAATAATACAGGTTGCCCTCGCCCGTATACTTCGTAATGCAGGATCCCTTGATTGGTCGTTATTGAAGACACGATATTCGACGATCAACTCTACTTAGAACTCTCCAGCTTCCATTTCAGCCAGAATGCTGTAGAGCAATTCCAATAAAACACCTTTTACAGATTCTTTGTCCAACGCAACGCATGGCAAGAACTTGATCTTCGGGTCTAGACGCAGAGCAATACGCATATCATCGACAGACCAGGCATCTTCGATATCTTGTTTATTTGCTGCGACCACATATGGAGTTGGTGCATAGGCACGGAAGGTTTCTAAGATACTGCGAGCCTCGCGGAAGGTTTCCGGTCGTGTACTGTCTACCATCACAATGAAACCCAGCATCCCCTCTGAT
>CAYWIC010000140.1:0-13975 GCA_964458115.1 uncultured Anaerolineales bacterium
TAACATCCTGCACTTCTTTTACCCTCAGCATAATCACCATCACCCCATAAACAATTCCCCCGAGGAAAATCCCCCCTGCCCCCACAATCCAGGCGGAACGCGTCCCAAAATAACCCAACCAGCCCCATAAAGCCAGGCCCATGACCGCCGCAGCCAAAGCGCCTTTGACCGCGCCTCGCAAGATCTGCCCCCCTTCAAGCCCCCCAAGGCGTCGTCGCATCAACACGATCAAAGCAACAGTTTCGAGCGCGGTAGCCAGCGAATTTGCCAGCGCCAACCCACCGTGGGGCATCCAGCCAATCTGCCTGAAAAGCGCGGCGAAAGCGAAACTAAAGATCACATTCAGGCTCATGGCGAGGACACCCACGATGACGGGGGTCTTGGTGTCGTGCAGGGCGTAGAAAGCCCGTGAGAGCACTTCCATCACCGAGTGGCCGACCAAGCCAGCCGCATACCAGAGCAGCGCCCAGGCGACCAATTCAGTCGAGCGTTCGGTGAACTCACCGCGCTGATACAACAATGTGATAATCGGCTCTCGCAGCAAGATCAACCCGACCGAAGCAGGAATCGAGAGCAACAGCACACCGCGGAGACTGGCTGTCAATGATGAGCGCACTTCATCTAGTTTGCCGCGGGCATATTGAGCAGCTAAGGTAGGCATAGCCGCAGTGGCAATGGATTGAGCGATAGCAGCCTGCGGCATCAGCATCAGGATGAAGGCGAAGGTCACGCCGGTGACACTGCCCTCTTGCATCTCCGATGCCAGGCGAATGTTGACCCAGAAGTTGAGCTGCACCACGGCTACTCCCAACAGGCGCGGCCCCATCAGGCGCACAACTTCTCTCACTGGGGCCATCTTCAACCCCAATATCAATGAGTATTTGCCACCTTGTTTGAGCAGGGTAGGGATTTGCAACAACAGATGAGCAGCGGCCCCAAGCACCACACCCCAGGCCAGGCCATCGATACCCATGCGGGGGGAGAGCACCAACACCCCAAAGATCATGCCGAATTGATACATCGAGGGAGTCAGCGCCGGGATGAAGAAAACCTGGTGAGAGTTGAGAATGCCCATCACCAACCCGCTCAGGCCAAACAGAGCGGCTGATGGCAACATCAACCTCACCAGGTAGATAGCCAGTGCTTCCTGGGCAGGGTTCTCCGCAAAACCAGGGGCTAGGATATAACGCACAACCTGGGGAGCGAAAATGGCACTGAGTACACTCAGCGCGATCAGGATAATGAACACCCAGTTGCTAACTGCTGAGGCCAACTGCCAGGCTTCACTTCTCTTATCTTTTGTAAGTAACTCTGTGAAAGTAGGAATAAAAGCTGATCCCAAAGCTCCACCGGCGACCAGATTAAAGAGAGTTTCAGCAACCCGGTTGGCGGCGTTGAAGGCGTCCATATCGGGGCTGGTGCCAAAAGCGTTTGCTACCAATATCTGCCGAATAAGTCCTGCAATTTGGCTGAAAACGAAGGCCACCATGACCATCCCGGCGGCGCGGGCGATTTGCCTTCCAGCGGAGGGGGTCTCTGAGCTCATGGGCGGGATTATAACAGAGACCGAGGACGGAAGTAGGAGGACAGGAACGCCTCGGTCTCCCGTCTCCGGTCCTCAGTCCTTTAATGCTATAATCGCGCCGGTTCGATCAAAAATGCAGACTTCGGAAGTTTCATGAAACTTCCGAAGTCTCGTGCGCATAAATGAAGGTGCATACATGCTAAAACGTATCATCCGCGCGGTTGGCGGAGATCCCCATCAAAAATTACTCGAAGAATTTGCCGAAATCGTCGATCAGATCAACGCGCTCGAAGCACAATTTGAATCCCTGAGTACAGAAGATTTGAGCGCAAAAACCAGAGAGTTTCGTCTGCGTTTAGCTAAAGGCGAGAGTCTTGACGAGATCCTGCCCGAGGCCTTTGCTACGGTTCGCGAAGCCAGCAAGAACACCATCGGCCAGCGCCATTACGATGTGCAGTTGATCGGCGGCATTGCCATGCACAATGCCATTGTGGCCGAAATGCGCACTGGCGAAGGCAAAACTCTTACCGCCACGCTTTCCATCTATTTGAATGCTTTGAACTTGAATCCTGCCTGGGAATCTGCCGCACGCCAAACCTGGGGCGATGATCCTGAAAACTGGGATTTCTCCTCTCTCAATGGCATCCCTGTGGGGGGCGGAGTCCATCTGATTACCGTAAACGATTACCTGGCCCGGCGTGACGCGCGTTGGATGGCCCCAATCTACCAGCTATTGGGTTTGAGTATCGGCGTCCTGCAGATGGCTTCTCGTACTGAACATGGCCAGAAGGCCTTCATGGTCGATTTAGAAAAGTCATCCCCCCATGAGGACCAGCACCAACTACAGATGGTGCCGCGCGCTCAGGCATACGCTGCCGATATCACCTATGGCACCAACAATGAGTTTGGCTTCGATTACCTGCGTGACAATATGAAGATGACCCTGGACGAGCGTGTCCAGAGAGGACACCACTTTGCCATCATTGACGAGGTAGACAATGTGCTCATCGACGAAGCCCGCACCCCATTGATCATCTCAGGTCCCTCTCATGAAGACAGTGGAAACTATACTCGAATGGCCGGAGTGGTCAAGCAGCTCAAACCCGAGGATTACGAGATCAATGAGCGCAACCGTAATATCTCGCTGACGCAAATCGGCGAGACTCACGTCGAGCAGGTTTTGGGAATGGCTTTACGCGATCCCGAACGCCCCGAAGATATTACCCCGGCACAGGCTCAAATGTTGGGTTATCTTCAGCAGGCTTTGAACGCTGAGTATGTCTACCGGCGCAATAAAGATTATGTCGTTCAGGGACGCAAAGTGATCATTGTAGATCATTTCACCGGGAGACTAATGCCTGGGCGGCGTTGGTCGGACGGTTTGCACCAAGCTGTGGAGGCCAAAGAGGGGGTGCCCATCGAGAGCGAGAACGTCACCTACGCTACCATCACCATTCAGAACTACTTCCGCATGTACGAAAAGCTGGCCGGGATGACGGGAACGGCTGTAACCGAGGCAGAGGAGTTCAATGAAATCTACGCCTTGGATGCTATCGCTATCCCAACCAACCTGGATTATGAGGCCAGCCGGGAAGACTCGGCGTTTGTGACCATGCAGGATCGCGATGAGTATAACTACAAGTACACCTATTATGCGTACAAAGATGATCCTGAGCAGAAGGAAGCTTATTGGAAACGTAAAGATTACGCCGATGTGATTTACCGCTCCGAAGAGGCCAAACTGCGTGCTATTGTACAGGAAATTTTAACCTATCACACCATCGGGAGGCCCATCCTGGTGG
Source organism: uncultured Anaerolineales bacterium (assembly GCA_964458115.1). Taxonomy (GTDB): domain Bacteria; phylum Chloroflexota; class Anaerolineae; order Anaerolineales; family UBA11858; genus NIOZ-UU35. Next base: position 3,328 of record CAYWIC010000140.1, read on the forward strand.
GTACCACCTCTGTGGAACTTTCTGAGCGCGTTTCTGGCCGTCTGAAGGGTGCCATGGTGCGGCGTCTGGCGCAAACCTTGTTGGTACGCAATGCCTGGTTCGAAAAGACGGGCGCAGTGGAAGATGGGCGCCAGATCCAAGAACTGGTACCCCTGACTGTGCCGTTGGACAAATTGAAGACCCCAGACCTGCGCCAGGTGACTCGCGCTGAGGGATTGCAATTATCGCTAACCCCTTCAGATGATACCAACCTCGACCGCTTACTGAATGTTTTGGGTCTCTCTACTTCGAGCAAGGAACGTCTGGCTGAGGTTTTGCAGAGTGGCATTTCCCATCAGGTGCTCAACGCCCGAAAGCACACCGAGGAGAGCCAGATCATCGCTGGCGCGGGCGCCTTTGGCGCTGTGACCATCGCGACCAACATGGCCGGCCGAGGCGTCGATATCAAGCTGGGTGGCGAGCTGGCTGAAGAAGTGGTATCGACCGTCAACCGGGTGCTCAAGCGCAATGGATTTGACAATCCGTATGACATGACCATGGAGGATCGCCGAGAGGCATTGAGTGGGCTTTCTGAGAACGATTACGGAATTTACGGCGGCGAAATCGAATACTTCTTGAAGAACCTCGAGGAAATGGATCGCGTCCGGGAACTAGGGGGCCTACATGTGGTCGGTTCAGAGCGCCACGAAGCCCGGCGTATCGATAACCAGTTGCGCGGGCGTGCCGCTCGCCAGGGTGACCCTGGCTCCTCGCGCTTCTACCTCTCCCTGGAAGATGAGTTGATGGTGCGTTTTGGCGGGCAGCAAATGGAGGGGTTGCTCACCCGCATGAATGTCGATGAGGCCCTACCGATCACCAACCAGCTGGTCAGCCGCATCGTCGAATCTTCCCAGACCCGGGTCGAAGGCGCTAACTTCGACGTGCGTAAACACTTGCTGGAGTACGACGATGTACTAAACACTCAGCGCGCTAAGATCTATGCCCAGCGGGACCGCATTCTAACCAAGGATGATCTCAGCGAAGATGTCAGCGGAATGCTCCAGGAAGAGGTGCTCCGTCGCGTACCTGAAGCTTTAGAAGATGAAGAAGGTCCCTGGAAACTGCTCTCGTGGTTAGATCAAATCCAGCCACCAATCCCCCTGAGCGATGGCTTCTTCCCATCCTATACGCTGAAGCTGCTAATGGAAAGTTTGCAAGATGGCCAAACAGGGTTAGGTGCTGATGACGCTCAAACCGCATTGGTAGATTTAGCAAAGCAGTCAATCCAGTCCGAGGAAGAGCATATCCTGCACTCCGTTGATGGGTTGCTGGAAAACAACAAACTGAGCCTAGAGAATCAACTCGAGGAGCGCCTTGACACCTTGGATATGTTCATTGAAGGCCTGACATTGAGCGACGAGACGGATACGCGCTCCCCCCAACAACTCTCGCAAGAAATGGTCGAGCTGTTGCGCCTGCCACTCCAGGTTTCCCCAGATATTATGCGGGCCGTCAAAGATGATCCGCATGAGATGGGGGATAAGCTACGTGATATGGTGAGCGATGCTATGCAAGCCATGACCGTCACACGATTAATCGGCGCTGTTGAACGCGTTCTAAAAACCCCATTGGGCCTCAACCCGCAGGACTTGTTCAGTAAAGATTGGGGGCAATTGGCCGACCAAATCTTGGGTGCTATTCAGAATATTTACAGTGAGCGTCTCTCAACGAACATTGGCGATGGCGAGACCACCGGACAGGTTGCCAGGGATCTGCAAGCCAATCTCTCAAGGATCGAGAGCGATGTGCTTTCAGAGAATGATTTACTAAACCTGGTGATGTTGCTACCCCAAGGACGCCGACAGGTATTTGATAAAAAGACTCACCGGCGCGCGTGGGTGCAAACATCAAGGTTGACCTATATCCACGCCGCGGCGCGCGCCCTGGAGGGTCGCACATCCGAGGAGATCACTGAAGATGTGCTTGCGCACCTCGAGAGCGCCCAGAGGGCAATTCAGGCTGAGTGGGGGCAGGATGGATTGACACGCATAGCGGATACTTCTCTTGACAATTTGGATCAAATCGCACGCGCTGGTCTTGAAGACGCCTTCGGGGAGCAGTCTTTCCTTGCCATTCAAGAGCAACCCGTCAGTGCTTTGGATGTAGATTCTCGCGATCAAATCGCGGATGAGCTGGGTCGGCAATCGCTGACCAGGATTTACCGGGAATTGCTATTGAGAGTAATCTCAAATTTGTGGATCGATTATCTGACACAAATGGAAGCCCTGCGGGTGGCCATTGGCCTAGAAGCCTATGCGCAGCGCGACCCCCTGGTACAGTACAAAAACCGCGCCTTCGAGATGTTCCAGAACTTGCTTTGGGATATGCGGATGAGCATGGTCACTCGCATGTTCACATTCCGTCCAGCCAGTGTAAGCAGTGCGCAAGTTGAAGTCCAAAAAGCAACCGTACCTGAGCCCCAAGCTCCAGCGCAAGCACCACAATCTGGTGGAGGCAAAAAGAAGCGCCGTCGTCGCAGACGAAAAAAGTAATCCCAGATTTGGAGGTACGGGTCGTGCTCCGCACGACCCGTACCTCCAAATCTACCAACGTCCACGGCGATTCCTTGAGAGCCAGAGCATGACCCCTAGAGGTGGTATACTTATCGGCAATTATCTGATCTGAATTGCGTTGTACTATTGACAATATCATCCATGGTTCAATCGGAGACCAGCCATCCGTTAGCATTCTATCAATCCTTACCAAAGGTGGAGTTGCACCGCCATCTTGAAGGGTCCTTACGTGTTGAAACGTTGGCTGAAATCGGACAAGCCCACGGCATTCATAATGCTGGTGCTCAAGTGCTAGGCCCTTTGGTTCAAATTGGGGAAGACGAACCGTATACTTTTGAGAATTTTCTTTCGAAATTTGCCACCCTGCGTTTATTCTATCGCTCGCCAGAAGTCATAGGCCGTATCACTCGCGAAGCGATAGAGGATGCAGCCAAGGATAACATCCGCTATCTTGAATTGCGTTTTACTCCTGTGGCCCTTAGCAAAGCTGAAAGATTTCCTCTGGACCAGGTGATCGATTGGGTGATCGAAGGCGCCAAGGCTGGTGAAGAAATCTACGGTGTTACCACCCGCCTGATCGCCAGCGTCAATCGGCATGAGAGCCCGGACATCGCGGAGCAAGTAGCCTGGTTGGCTATGGAACGCAAAGGGAAAGGCATTGTGGGTCTAGATTTGGCTGGCAATGAAGCCGAATTTCCTGCAAAGCCATTTTTAGGGATCTTCCGTGAAGCCCAGCAAGAAGGATTGCATATCACCATCCATGCGGGTGAATGGGGCGGTGCTACCAACGTTGTAGAAGCAATCGAAACCTTTAAGGCCAAACGCGTTGGGCATGGTGTCCGAATTATGGAAGATGCGGAAGCAATCGCTTTAGCGCGCACACAAAGAACTGTCTTCGAGGTATGCCTTACGAGCAATTATCAATCTGGTGTGGTGCCAAAACAAGAAGTCCACCCAATTGTATCGATGAGGGAGGCTGAATTAATCACGACACTCAATACAGATGATCCGAGCGTATCCAAAATCACACTGGGTGCAGAATACCGCACGGCATGTGAAAGATTTCAACTGGCTTTACCGACGCTGGGCGAATTCAATCTGGCGGCAGCGCGAGCATCTTTTTTGCCTGACGATGAGAAAGCCGCTCTTATTAAGAGACTCCAGGTTGAGTTGCAAGAAAAAATCCCCTCCCCTGGCAATTCCTGAACAAACAAAAATCGTAGGGTTTGTCATACGACTCAAAAGGAGTCAGAAAACCCCTTGGGTTATTCATGTCCCAAGGGGTTGCATTTTTCTCTAAGGGGCTATCACTGACGTTGCTCCCAATCTCTTACAGCCGCACGAATAGCAGCTTTAATGGTTTCATCGGGAATAGATGATACATCATCGTACTGATCCATGCCAATCAGCACCCGCATACTGCCGTCTAGATTTTCCATCAAACGGATACCTTTATCCTTGAGAGGGGTGTCGAAAATCTTCTCTTGCAAGATATCATCAATCTGGGCCACAATACTCTTCTCGCTGAATGGGACCTCAGAAGGTTCAGTAACAAAGGGACTTACACTTGGTTGAGCAGGCTCAGGTGCCTGTGGGGGTGGAGCAGGTTGCGGCGCGGGTTCGGGTGGAGTGATGCCTAACCATCTTTGTAAATAGGCAATCAATCCACCCAGAAATTTCTTCTCCGTTGTCGACATCACATCACTCGATTTATACAGTCGTTCCCCAATCTGCAATACAATTTGTTTGCTCTGACTATCACGCCAGATATGCAGCGCGTCGTCTGGAAATTGGGGCTGCTCCGGTTGAGGGGGCTCCTGTTCTTCCGAACGCTTCCGGTTACTACTTATCAAGCTGCCAGCCAGATATCCAATTGATATACTGATGATTGCGATTATGAGGAAAAGAGTATTGTCATCCATTGTGAACTCCTTTAAAACTGGTGGGGAGTGATTTAACGATCAGGATGGCGCTGACATTGTGGGCAAAAATGTGTGCCGCGTTGGCCCACGATAATGCGTTCGATAGGTGTACTGCAACGATAGCAGGGCTCACCAGTACGTTGATACACTTGAAAATAGTTTTGAAAATCTCCACCGCGGTAAACCCAATCGATGCTGGATCCATTGCGGCGAATGCCTTCTTCGAGTACCGTGCGGAGATTATCGAATAGCTGGGTTGCATCTTCTATGCCTAAGGTATCAGAGCGCCTCAAAGGGTGGAGTGCAGTCTGGTGTAAAGCTTCATCGGCGTAGATATTACCAACCCCTGCTAAAAAGCGTTGATCAAGCAGCAATGGCTTAATCTGGCGACGGTAATTCCCCAAACGGGTATAGAAATCCTGAGCCGTGAAGGCTTCATCTAAGGGTTCAGGTCCCAGGTGAGCTAACAAAGGATTGGTGTCATCGACGAGCCAAACGCGTCCAAATTTACGCGTATCATTGAATGCCAGGCGGTGATCTCCGTCGATGAAGACCAGCAACCGGTGATGGGGAGCAATTGGGTCATCTACCGACTCATACCACAGGTCACCGCTCATACGCAGGTGGATAACGAGTGTATCTTTCTCGAGGTGAAAGAGCAGGTATTTGCCCCTACGCCCAATATCGGCAAACTTCTGCCCGACAATGCGCGCAGCAAACTCCTCAGCGGCCGGCGACTCCAGCGTGCGCTCCCAAAGCAGATCGACCCCGGTAACGCGTTTACCGACCAGCGAAGGCACTTTGTCTTTGCCCAGACGGAATCGATTTCGGATGGTTTCGACTTCTGGAAGTTCAGGCATAAAGCGTTTGAACGTTGAACGTGAAACGTTTTACTCGTTGAACATTTCACCAACGCTGCGACCTTCATGGGCGCGTAAGATGACTTCGCCAAGCAGTGGCGCAACGGAACAAATTTGGAGTCTATCGCCAAGAGTGGCTTGGTCTTCTGGGGCGATGGGCACGGTGTCTGTCGTGATGATCTTGGTGAGAGGCAGGCTTGCCAATCGCTCTACAGCCGGTGACGATAATACCGGATGAATGAAGGTCAGGTATATATTTCTTGCGCCGTGATCTTTGGCCAAAGTGACCGCCTGGACAACAGAACCAGCAGTATCGACTTCATCATCTACAACGATGACATCGCGACCTTCCACATCTCCGATCAAGGTAAGGGCCTGGGCTTTATCCGATTTTCCCTTACGGCGCTTTTCCACAAATGCAATTGGTAAATCAAGATCAGCAGCGAAATTGCGCCCTTTCTTGGCAAACCCAAGATCAACGGTTAAAACAACGGGATTTGTCATTTGAGGTAGCCAGTTGGACACATAATCTGTAAGGATATGGAAAGCGCTGATTACATCTCCAGGAATAGAGAAGAAACCTTGAATCTGACCAGCGTGCAGATCCAAGGTCATATAGCGATCTGCGCCGGCCACCTCGACCATATCGGCGAGCAAACGAGCGGTAATGGGCGTGCGCGGTTTGTCTTTTTTATCGGAACGGGCATAACTAAAATACGGAACTACCGCTGTAACCCGACCAGCCGAGTCCAGGCGCAAGGTTTGCAGCGTGATCAATAACTCCATGATGTTGTGGTGAACGGGGCGTGAGGTGGTCTGGATCACATACACATCCTGGCCGCGTATGCTGCTTTTTAGCCGTACCCACAAATTGCCATTGGGGAAGTGCTGAACAACTTGCTCGCTCAGCGGCACCCCTAAATAGTCGGAAATTTTGTTGGCCAATTCAGGGGAAGCGGTACCGGCATAAAGTTTGATATCGCCGTACATGCCACATTCACGAGTATGTTTTTTGTTCATGCACTCTCCACAAAAATGAGGTAGGCACTACTCAATGCCCACCCGAGTCAATCTCCCTGCCATTCCTCACGCAAGACGCTCATCATTATGGCATCAATATATTTCCCCTTATGATAATGGGCTTGTCGCATGCAGCCCTCGTGAAAAAACCCCGCTTTTTCATACGAACGCACTGCACGAGGATTGTTCTCGTACACTTTTAAAAAGATGCGGTTCAGGTTTAAGGTGTTGAAACCATGCTTGATGAGTAAACGCATTGCCTTGGTGCCATATCCCTGGTTCCAGTGCTCTTTCTCCCCAATCATGATACCAACTTCTGCAGAGCGAATGCGCCAATCGATTCCAAATATGCCGCAGTTCCCAATGGATATCCACTTACCCTGGTCTTCAAATTCGATCACCAGCGGCTGCTCATCCTGTGGTCTCTTGAGCATATCATCGAACCACTTCTGTTCCGTAGCCATGGAGAGAGGCAGATACATCATCAATCCATGGCGAACCTCAGGATCGTTGAGCCACTTGACGAACATAGGAAGATCGTCTTGATCAGCAGCGCGCAGTCGAATGCCCTGGCCGTAGATCATAACCCTTGAGCTCCATTGAGCAATTGATCGACCGCCTGGCGGGGGGATATACTACGCTCGACTAACCGCTCGAAAACTTCTTGATATTTCCCTGTCGAGAGAGCATCTCGCCAGCGGCTGACTAATGAGGCTTGCAGTAGCTCATCCAGCTCGGCGGTCAAACGCGTTCGCTCTTTGCTCTCCCAATTCCCGGTTTCTTCGAGATGCGCTTTGTGTTGAGCGATCAGTTGGCCCAACTCGGGGATGCCGGTACCATCAATGGCGACTGTTTTCTGAATGAGGGGGATCCAAACGGACTCATCTTGGGGTGATTCTGCGATATGAGAGGGTGCTGTTTCCAATGTGCCATGGTGACGGTAGACTCGCTTGATCGGGTGAGCCAAATTAAGCATATTGCGTAAAGCGCGCTCCGTGTTCTCCACACCGGCACGGTCAGCCTTATTCACCACCAGGATATCGGCAATCTCTAAGATGCCTGCCTTGATGGCCTGGATATCATCGCCCAGGCCCGGGGCTTCTACCACGAGGGTAGTATGCGCCAAACGGGCAATATCGACCTCGGCCTGGCCCGCGCCTACGGTTTCGATGAGAATCACTTCAAACCCAGCAGCGTCGAAAGCCTGCACCACCCCAGAGGTCGTCCTGGCAAGCCCGCCAAGGGAACCACGCGAAGCCATCGAGCGGATGAACACCCCTGGGTCTCCAGCTAAATCGCGCATACGCACGCGATCCCCCAGCACCGCGCCCCCAGAAAAAGGACTGGAGGGGTCCACGGCCACAATTGCAACGCGCCGGGGGGCAACGTTTTCGGGAGGATGACGGTAGTAATGTGCGAGTTGATTAACCAGGGATGATTTACCGGTCCCCGGTGCGCCGGTTACACCAATGAGATGAGCTTTGCCAGTATGGGGAAACAAATCACTAAGGGCCGCTTGTCCTTCCTGAGTATCGTTTTCAATTTGTGAAAGGAGCCGAGCCAGCGAAAGCCGGTTCCCCGAGACGACTTCTTGGACAAACGCCATACTACGTGGCCACCTCGCCTAAGATCCCCTTACGAATATCTCCCACAATATCATCTGTCAATGTGCCGGGGCCGTAAATCCCAGTCACACCGATGTCTTGCAATTTACTCACATCTTCGTCAGGAATGATGCCCCCTAAAAATATTTTCACATGCTCTTGCCCGTTCGCTTCGAGCAGTTCGAGCACCCGTGGCGCTAGCGCCATATGTGCACCCGATAAGATGGAGAGGCCAACAACATCCACATCTTCCTGCAGGGCCGCTTCAGCGATCATCTCTGGGGTTTGTCGCAAACCGGTGTAAATGACTTCCATGCCTGCATCGCGCAGTGCTCGGGCGACGACCTTGGCACCCCGATCGTGTCCATCTAAGCCTGGTTTGGCAATAAGCACTCGAATCTTGCGTTCCGTTCCGCTCATCATACCTCCATGGTTTTATATAGTAAGGAGTTACGCACTTGAAGCGGATTGGGCTGGGAATAGGGGGCGGGGGCTATGCCCCCACCCCCTATTCCCAGCCATTTTCTCGCTGAACTGCGCAAGTCCTAATAGTTTTTTGAGCTGACAATCAAGACAAGAGAAACCACGGGAAACGGGTATGCATATGGGTGTACGCCCCTGCGCGTACCTATTTCCCGGTACAAGCCGTTCGTAAACTGTTTATAGCGCGATTATACCGCGATCCCTGTTTGATATTTGTCATCTTGACACGGCGATATTGCCATGATAATCTTTCGCCGAATTGCTTAGCTGGCCCAAGCTCAGCGAAAAACAAGCACATAGAATGGAGTATGTAAGAATGGAAGAACGTATTGTAGGAACTGTCAAATGGTTCAATGCCCGCAAGGGTTACGGCTTCATCGGACGCGATGATGGAGATGATGTCTTTGTACATTTTTCCGCCATCACCATGGAAGGATACCGCCGTTTAGATGAAGGCCAGGATGTCGAATTCACCATCGAAGAAGGCCCCAAAGGCGTTCAAGCTGCTGAGGTAGTTCCTCTCTAAAAAGTTTTTTTCGTAAATCTCACAACGCCGCCTAACGGCGGCGTTGTGGTTTTAACACTAAATCGCTAGTAATTCTGTAAGGAATCGCCAGAAGTTCTTATGATACAATGACCGAAACAAAATATGTTTACTCTATATAGCGCGGCCAAGGCTTGTTGGAATTATATTCCTTTCTTTTTTTGCCATTCTCGTTTTCATTTTCCATCTTGTCCTTTGCCAAGCTTTGGGGGTATTGGGATGAGTTCGATAGCTAGTTGACTGTCATCATTGGCGAGGAGATGCATATGCTATTTTATCCAAAAGAAAGAGGCCAGGGTTTCTTAGAGTATGGCTTGCTACTAATTTTGATAGCTGTCATTGTCATATACGTGTTGACAGTCTTTGGCAGAGCAGTGGGCAATCTCTTCAGCAATGTTATTGTCAATGTATAAGGGGCTAGAATCATTCTCATGACATATCCCTAAGAGCAATATTTTGAGTTATATCTAACAGGGTGACAGGAAAACTTTCACTACATTTCCCCAAAATCTCCATAATTCTTCCATAAGAATACGCGATACTTCAGGCAGTCCAAACAAATGGGCATTGCCCAAAATTATTATGGAGGTTTACATGTTACGAAATAAATCGATTTTTGGTGTACTGATGACGGTGCTTGTCATCCTGGCGCTGGTTGCCGGAGGGTATGCGTTATTCCGCCTTGGATTTGCGCAGGGTTTCTCTTCTGGAAGCATTGCTGAAGGAGATGGTAGCGCGCTGGCATTTCCGGAGGGTTTCCGCCCTGGCTATGGATATCATTATGGCCACCCCTTGGGCTTTTTCGGCTTCGGTCGCCTGATCGGCTTGTTCTTCTTCATCGGACTCCTGATGCTGTTTATCGGCGGTATTCGACGAATGTTCTGGTGTCGGCCATGGAGATATGCTGGCGGCCCTGATTCCGAGGCTTGGAAGAAATGGTATCAACACCATCCTGCAGCGCACAAATGGGGTCCGCCCCCCTGGGAGAATGACGAGAAATCTGCTGAAGCTGATGATGCAGATGAAGTTGAAAATGGATAAGAGCGTAAAAATGATGCGGGCGGCGCTATGCGCCAGCCCGCATCATTTTTACACAAATCTCCCCTTCCTGCGGGCAGAGGGGATAATGAAGCAAATCATGAAATCGAAATCAAATTCTACGATTTTGCCGCCAACATATCTGCTCGTTGGCATGTTGATGATGCTGGGTCTGCATTACCTATTCCCCATCACACAATGGGTACCTAAACCCTGGATCCTATTAGGTTTTGTTCCGCTTGGCTTTGGCATAGGCCTAAACATCATTGCCGATCGGATGTTCAGCCAGGCACGCACCACGGTCAACTCACTTGGGGAACCGTCGGTCATGATCTCAGAGGGCGTGTTTTCCATGAGCAGGAACCCTATGTACCTAGGCATGGCGTTGGTTTTGCTAGGCGTAGCAGTTTTATTGGGGTCTCTATCGCCGTTATTGATCATCCCCATATTCGTATGGCTGATCACCATAAAGTTCATCAAATTCGAAGAGAACATGCTCGCAGAAAAATTTGGGGCACGTTGGCTCGAGTACGCTAGGCGTGTTCGGCGCTGGATCTAGACTTACCTCGGGCTATGGCGTTCTCAAAGTTCCTTGACAAATGAACAAAAATGATCCTCATCGGTA
>CAYWIC010000141.1:0-13969 GCA_964458115.1 uncultured Anaerolineales bacterium
TCTAAAACTCCCAATCCCTAACCGGCGGGTCAATGGTAGGAGGTACCATGAAACCTGAAGCAAAACGTTATGAAGTAACCGTTGGTGATAAGCCACTGGTGATCGAGACCGGCCGGTTGGCTGGTCAGGCCGGTGGTGCTGTGACCATAGGAAGTGGCGACGCACTCATCATGGGTGTCGCTACGATGGGAGCTGAACCTCGCGAAGGGATTGATTTCCTTCCCCTGACAGTGGATTTTGAAGAACGCATGTACGCTGGCGGTAACATTCCTGGTGGATTTTTTCGCCGTGAAGGGCGACCTTCAGAGGTTGCTATCTTGGTAAATCGCCTTACAGATCGCCCTCTGCGCCCGCTTTTCTCTAAGGATTTGCGCAATGCCGTACAGGTGATCATGTACGCTTTTTCAGCAGATGATGTCACCCCGCTAGATGTCCTGGCGATCAATGCAGCCTCAGCTGCTGTGAGCATTTCGGATATCCCCTGGGAAGGTCCGGTTGGTGCGGTTCGCATAGGTATGCTTGATGGCGAGTTTGTTGTCAATCCCACCTATTCGGAGATGGAAGTTTCAGATCTGGACTTGCGCCTGGCCGGAACCCGAGATGCGATTCTTATGGTCGAGTGTGGTGCTAATGAGTTATCTGAATCGCAGATTATCGAGGCAATAGAATTTGGCCACCGGGCCATGCAGCCCATCATCGACACTATCGAGAAGATGGTTCAGGATATTGGCAAACCCAAACGCGATTATCCCTCTTTCGTTCTCGATGAGCAATTCAAGAGTGATGTCCTGGCGCGTGTTGAAGTTCCTTTGAATGAGCTCTATGACCGTCAGCTTCCCAAAGCGGAAGCCAAATTGGCAATGCTTGAGTTCAAGGCAGAGGTGATTACTGAGTTTGCAGGCGAAGACGAAGCGATGAAGGGTGATGCCAAAGAAGCTTTCGATGCTGCCCACAAAGCCGTGGTCCGCTCGCGTATTTTGGACAAGGGCATCCGCCCCGATGGCCGCGATTTCAACACTGTACGTCCGATCTGGTGTGATGTTGGCACCAGCCCGCGCGCGCATGGTGCCGGCCTCTTCACCCGCGGTGAAACTCAGGTGATGACCCTGGCGACGTTGGGAACCCCCCGCGATGCCCAAATGATGGACAACCTGACCCCTGTAGACACCAAGCGCTATATCCATCATTACAATTTCCCGCCTTTCTCCACTGGTGAAGCCCGCTTCTTGCGTGGCGCTTCTCGACGTGAGGTCGGTCACGGTGCATTGGCTGAACGAGCCTTGCTGCCAATGATCCCTGGCGAGAAGGAATTCCCTTACACCCTGCGATTAGTATCTGAGGTGTTGGCCTCTAATGGATCATCTTCCATGGCCTCCGTATGTGGTTCTACGCTTGCCCTGATGGATACCGGTGTGCCGATCAAGGCGCCCGTTTCTGGCGTGGCCATGGGCCTGGTCAAAGAAGAAGACCGATATGCAATCTTGACCGATATCCAGGGTATGGAAGACCACCTTGGCGATATGGATTTCAAGGTTGCGGGCACAGAGAATGGCATAACTGCCTTACAGATGGATATTAAGATCAAGGGTCTCACCGCTGAACTGATGGCCGAAGCTCTGGAGCAGGCCAAATCCGCGCGTGCACATATCCTACAGCAAATGCTCGATACGATCCCTGAGCCCCGCCTTGAGTTGAAGCCCCACGTCCCGCGCATTGTTACAGTTTCCATCCCAGAAGACAAGATCGGCGCCGTGATTGGCCCAGGTGGCAAGGTCATCCGTGGTATCCAGGATGAGACTGGCGTCCAGATCGACATCGAAGAAGATGGCACTGTGTTCATCGCTTCTGCCGATGGCGAGGGAGCCCGATTGGCTCGCGAACAGATCGAGCGACTGACAGAGACCCCCGAAGTAGGTCGCATCTATACCGGTAAGGTCACGGGTATCCAAGATTTTGGCTGTTTTGTTGAAATCACCCCAGGTACGGATGGGATGGTACATATTTCGCAACTTGATACCCAACGCGTTGGGAGCGTTGATGATGTTGTCAATAAGGGTGATGAGATCACCGTTATGGTGACGGAAATCAATCCTCGTTCTGGCAAGATTCGCCTCTCAAGGCGAGCTGTCCTTGAAGGTTGGACCGTCGAGGAAGCGCTTGCTAGCGATCGACCTGGTGGCGGCAAGCGGCGGCCATCAAATCGTTCATCCAAAAACCGGCGTGACCGCGGTCCCCGACGAAACTAGACGACCTAAATTTGGATAAATCGGCGCTCAACTGAGCGCCGATTTTCGCTTTATATATCAAATGCAACGTTTTGGCGATCGCTGCATCTAAACGTTAGATGTAAAATGATCTTAACTTGGTAAAATAAAAGTGATGGATGTAGTCCATAGAGAGTAATTCTGATTGTCTAAATTCCCATTCGAAATGGTTTTTGTATTAGAAGAGGTCAAACATGACAGACAAAGTTGTACATAATATGATCATCATTGGCTCTGGCCCTGCCGGTCTGGCAGCTGCGCTTTACGCCTCGAGAGCCAATCTTGAGCCCCTGGTATTTACAGGGATGCTTTTAGGCGGGCAGGTCGCTCAGACACATATCGTCGAGAATTACCCTGGGTTTCCAGAAGGGATTGGGGGCCAGGAGTTAGTCGAGGCTTTCAAGCAACAGGCTGAACGTTTTGGCACGACGATCGAATTCGACCACGTTACCGACATTGATTTTTCAGAACGGCCCTTCAAAGTAACCACGTACAGTGGCGATCACTATGCCAAAACGCTGGTTCTTACTACGGGAGCCAACCCTCGCAAGTTAGAAATCCCTGGGGAGGAAGAATTTACTGGCAAGGGCGTCTCATACTGTGCCACTTGCGATGGGCACTTTTTCACGGATAAGGATGTCCTTGTCGTCGGAGGCGGTGACAGCGCCATGGAAGAAGGCCTTTTCCTGACCCGCTATGCCAATTCTGTAACTGTCGTCCACCGCCGCGATGAACTTCGTGCCGGCCAATTGATGCAAGCGCGCGCCTTCAATAATCCTAAAGTCGATTTCATCTGGGATACCGAGATTACTGACATAACCGGCAACGGCGTTGTTCAGAAAGTGAACCTGCACAATAAGAAAACGGGGGAGGATTCTGAGCTCAATACCGAGGGCGTGTTCATCTTTATCGGACATATTCCTAACACGGACCTCTATGAGGGCCATCTCGAGATGGATGAGCAAGGCTATCTGGTTGTCGACAAATTCATGCAGACCAACATTCCTGGAGTTTTTGCTGCTGGCGAGGTAGCTGATTCTCACTTCCGGCAGGTGATTACCTCGGCAGGAATGGGCGCAGCCGCTGCTATGCAAGCTATCCACTTCCTCGAAGAACAAGACGAATAAGAAGTACACCCCCGGACGATTTTCTGATCTGGGGGTGTACTTGAAAGGGTAATATGAATTTGGGGTATGGGTGAGCGAAGCTCACCCATACCCCAAATTCAAAAACCTTATCTGGAAATATCTGGTAAGAATAGTAGAATAACACTATCCGCAATCATTGTAAAAAATTCTAGGAGGAATGAATGAACAAGAAAGTCTCAATTATTGGTGCCGGGATGACTGGCTCGACAACAGCTCATTGGTTGGCAGAACGCGAAATCGCAGATATCGTTTTGGTCGATGTCGTTGAAGGAATGCCTCAGGGCAAAGCCTTGGATATGCAGGAAGCCATGCCAGTGATTGGCAAGGATGTCAGTATCATAGGCAGCAATGACTATGGCCCTACCGAAGGCTCAGATATCATTGTGATCACAGCTGGCCTGCCTCGCAAACCAGGTATGAGTCGCGATGATCTCCTGGCAGCCAACACCGAAATTGTCGGCAACGTTGCTAAGGAAACCATCAAACTTTCACCCAATGCGATCTACATCGTGCTGACCAACCCCCTCGATGTGATGACCTACCTCACCTGGAAGAAAACTGGCCTGGCTCCCAACCGCGTTATCGGCCAGGCGGGAATCCTCGATTCTGCCCGGATGCGCGCTTTTGTGGCCATGGAGTTAGGGGTTAGCGTGGAGAATATCAATTGTTACGTTCTCGGCGGCCATGGTGATTCAATGGTCCCCCTCACACGCCACTCGAATGTCGCAGGTGTGCCTCTGTATAAGACCATGCCCAAAGATCGCCTGGATGCGATTGTCGAGCGCACGCGTAAGGGCGGCGGCGAGATCGTCAGTTTGCTCAAACAGGGCAGCGCCTTCTACGCTCCATCGGCAGGGATCGCCCAAATGGTTGAATCCATCTTGAAAGATAAACAACTTATCGTCCCCGCTGCCGTCTACATGCAGGGCGAATATGGTTTGAATGGCATCTACTTTGGCGCACCGGCTCAGCTTGGCGCCAATGGTTTGGAGAAGATCATCGAGTACGAATTGAACGATGAGGAAATGGCAGCTCTCAAGAAGTCTGCTGAAGGTGTGGCCGCCAACATTGCTGAATTAGGATTATAAGTTTTTTGTTTGTTAGAAAGGATTGAAATGATACTGAAAGAGAAGATTGCAGCACAATTACCAGAATGGCGGGAACGGGTCCGCAAGCTGGTGAAAGAAAATGGGGATGTAGTCGTTGGAGATGTGACCGTTGGCCAGGCCTATGGCGGCATGCGCGGGGCCAAAGTGTTGGTGACGGACATATCCTATGTTGACCCCGAAGAGGGCATCCGTTTTCGTGGCTATACTATTCCCGAACTATTGGAATTGTTGCCTAAAGCACAAGGTTCAGATTTCCCCTTATCGGGTGGGCTGTACTATTTACTGCTGATTGGCGAGATTCCCACGTTCGAAGAAGCCATGGCTGTCGAAGATGAGTGGAAGGCACGCAGCGAGGTGCCGCAGTACGTATTTGATGTGATCAGGGCCATGCCAAAAGACACGCATCCTATGTCGATGTTTTCGCAGGCCATCCTGTCATTACAGGCTGAATCTATATTTGCGAAGCGCTATCAGGAAGGCATGACAAAGGCTGAATACTGGGAAGCTACCCTGGAAGACTCTCTCAATTTGACCGCCAAATTACCGGCCATTGCTGCCTTTATTTACAATCATAAATTTGGTGATGGCGAGTTACTTCCCCCGCGTGCAGACTTGGATTGGGCTGGCAATTTTGCGTATATGATCGGAAAAGACTCACAAGCCTACCAGGACCTGACCCGATTATATTTCTTCTTGCACTCGGATCACGAAAGTGGCAACGCTAGCGCCCATGCCACGCATTTAGTCGGCTCGACCCTTGCGGACGTGTACTATGCCTGTAACGCAGGAATCAATGCCCTGGCAGGACCTCTGCATGGCTTGGCAAACCAGATGAGCCTGAAGTGGCTCTTGGATGTGCGCGAGGAGTTTGGTGGTACCCCTTCGAAGGAACAGTTCGAGCAGTATTGTTGGGATACGCTTAATTCCGGGCGCGTGATCCCTGGATACGGGCATGCGGTGTTGCGCCAACCTGATCCGCGATATACGGCTCAATTCAAGTTTGGGCAGCAATTCATGCCTGATGATGAACTCTTCCAGTTGGTTGAGTTGGCCTTCGAAGTCATTCCCAAGGTTTTGGGAGAGACCGGTAAAGTCAAAAACCCCTGGCCCAATGTGGATGCTGTCAGCGGAACGCTGCAATATCATTATGGCATGCGCGAGTTCGACTTCTATACGGTGCTCTTTGGCGTCAGCCGCATTCTTGGGGTGACAGCCAATGCCGTATGGGCGCGCGCCCTTGGGCAGCCCATCGAGCGGCCCAAGTCACTCACCACAAAAATGCTCGAAGATATCGTTTCCCGAGCATAGTAATTTACCCAAATAAAAACGGCGGGTGCGCAGCACCCGCCGTTTTTTGGTCTACTATTATGGCGATTAGGGTGTTGGGGTTACAATTTGCGCTTCACCCGTCCAGGTAAAGACACGCGTCATGCTGGCCGCTCCAGCGGTGTCCCAAATGGCTTCGCCATTTTCATCGGTGCCAATCTGTCTGACGGGCATGATCCACCAGCGATACACATGGGGGTCACTGGATGGAGCTCGGAAAGAAGCAGGGATGATGAATTTCGTGTCTTCAACATAATCGACGATTTTGCGCCCCTGACCTTCCGTGATGTCTTCGATGGTGACTGCGTATGATTCGTTCTCACGAAGGGTGCCTACTGCAGCCCATTGCAGGGTCACGATATCGTCTGTCAGGGTGAAATAGGAGCCATCGGGTGGCAAAAGCAAGTTAGGGGCCGGGTATGGTGGCGGCGCTGTGGGTGTAGGTGTCGGCCCGGGGGTTGCTGCCCTCTCACACAAAGGGATCACCAGGTTCATCCCTGAGAATACTGTGTTGTTGACCATTCCGTTGTACTCTTTGATGGCATCCATCGGCACAGCATAGTTCGTCGAGATACTGCTCAGAGTATCGTTTTCTTGAACGGAGTAGATGATCTTCTCACAGGCGGCATATGTCGCCTCAGGACCACTGAGAGTTGCCGTTGGGAAGGGGGTAACCGTTGGTGTTGGGTGTGGAATTTGCAGTTCTTGCCCATCGAACAGGGTCGCGCAGTCTGCTGGTAAATTATTCAGGCGCACAATGCTTTGCACCGAAACATCGAAAGCCACCGCGATGCCGCCACACGTATCTCCAGACCTAACGATATAGGAAAAAGGTGTGGGTGAGGGCAGTGGTGTTGGCGTTGCCGTTGGAGTCTGGGGGGTTGGCGTCACGGAGGGGGTCGCGGTCAGCGTCAAGGTGGGAGTTTCTGTCGGTACTACGATGCGATCTCCGCGCTGTAGCGCAAAGAAAACCATCACCGCACCGATTGCCAAGAAAACGGCCAGGAGAATGATAGCCGCTGGTAAGCTCAGTGTGATTTCTGGCATACGGCTTCCCCGCAGAGCTTTGGATGCCTTGGCAGTACTTTCTGTCGTGGTTGCCAGTTCGCTCCCGCAAACCAGACAACGCGTAGCATCTTGGCCGAGACGAGTGCCGCAGGTAGGGCACAATTTCGTTGAAGTTGCTGAATTTTCAGTGGTCATATGCGAATCACTCCTGAAAGCGTTTTGCTGGCTTTCAGACAGCGGCGACGATTATACCAGCCTTTTAAGACCCATGCGAATCGATTTAGGAGCAGCAAATCAGGGTAAAATCAAGCCTCAGAACACGCCGTGGAACTACCCGGATACCCCTGAATCCGCCCCTCTGGGGGAATTCCTAGAGAACCACACCAATATTCGTCTCAATCAAATCTCACACGGGTTATAATTTCTCATATCCATTATTCACCCCTGAAGGCAACCCACTATGAGACACCACAAACGAACTTTGATGTTTCTGGTTTTATTCTGGATGATATTGGCTTGCTCTCTCCCTCAACGCCTGTTTCCCACATCGCAGCCGCAGCAACCTCTTAACTCCTCCACACCTTCCAATATCCCTTCTCTTTCTCCAACTGTATTTATCCCTCTACCGAGCGAGACTCCACAACCAGCATCTGCCTCAGATTGGTATCTCATTCAAGGGGAACGCAATGCTGACCAACCTGACCTGAATTTCGAGATGTCGGTGCTTTATCCATATCTTGTAGGCAGCGAGCATGACTATGTGTCCTGGTTCAATGACTTGATCGAGGAATTCGTTCAGACTGAGATCACCGCCATGGGCGGCTGGGGTGAGGATGCAGCCCCGCCTGATGGGGTCAGTATGTTCTCTGAGGTTTATTTCTCTCTACCCTCTTCTTCAAATTGGGACTCAAATCAAGATTTTGGCGAGTACCTTGCAGAAAGAGAACAGTTAGATTCTGGACAGGTCGTGATGAGTGCTGGCCATGATGTGCTCTCGGTCTTGTTCGTCAACTTCTTCTATCTTGGTGGCGCACACCCAGGTTCGTATTATTGGAGTCTCAATTTCGATTTTACGACCGGACAGGAATTAGGCTTGGGGGATCTCTTTGTGCCTGGCTCCGAGTATTTGGATCGGATTGCTGATTACTGCATTCAACAGTTGAATGAAAACCTGGAGTTCGATATATGGGAAGAAGGCACCGCCCCGGTTGAGGATAACTATCTCGATTGGACTTTGTCCCCTCAGGGGCTGATGATAATCTTTGACGAGTATCAGGTTGCTCCTTATGCGGCAGGACCTCAACAGGTGATTGTTCCTTATGACCTCCTGGTGGATATCATTCATCCCCAAGGGCCAATAGGCCATTTTTCTGAAGGTGAATAAAAACTATCAATCTGACAGTTTTCAAATAGGACGCAGATTACCGCAGATTTTCTCAGAATTGATATGTGAAAACACCAAGAAAATCCCAAAAAAATCATCAGAAGCTGCGCAAATCAGCGTCCAAAAATAAAAGTGTCTGGTGGCTAGATAATAAAGAAAGAGAGCATACCCGTATGCAATATAAAGATTTAGCGATTGCTTGTAAGTCGCCAACAAATTGGAGAGAATTATGGCAGCGATAACATTATTTGGTATCTTATTCTTGTTTTTCTTCCAACTGATTTCCGATTTCGTCGAAGCCATCTATGCTTTCGGATTGTTGGGAACCAGCATTCCCCCAGAGATCGTCAGCGTGCTTTTCTTATTCACGCCCCTGCTTTTGCTGTTCTTTCGCAAAGGCATCTTCCTACGCTCCCTTTGGGTGTTTGGAGGGCTGGTTTTATTCTGCCGCATACTGACCCCCCTGCTGGATACTCGCGGTGTAATGATCCTCTCTGGGATGGGGGTCGGAGCATTCCTTCTTTTTCTTCCGACCCTGATATGGCATCGCAATACTAAGCCGGCTACGCTTGGCACCGGATTAGCTTTTGGGGTATCACTATCGGTCCTCTTCCGAACGCTGGGTTCAGGGTTTGATATCTCGCTAAATGGACCTCTAAGTGGTATCGGTGGGATCTTGGCAGTGATTGCCGTAAGCCTGATGGTCAAAGAGCTTGCAGACCCTGTTGATGGGAAAGCCAGGGATGGTCAAACCCTTGGGTTTGGCCGACTCTTCGGCGGGAGCATCGGGCTGGTGTCTGTGTTGATCCTGCTATATTTTGCCTTTACTGCTCCCAATGTGATCGCACGTTGGACCGGAGTTAGCTACACAATGATCGTCAGCTTGCTGGTGGCGATGTTGGTAATTTCATCCATCCTTTTTTTCAAAGGCTCCCGCATTCTGAGATCTTTATCCTCTGCGAATCTACTGGTATGGAATTTATGCTTTACCATCGCTTTGGTTTTGACGGTATTGCCCCACCAAATCGATTTTCCAGCTGATCCTGGCGGTTATCCTCTCTATGAGCCTGCCATCTCCACGATGTGGACTCTGGCACCGATTGCGATGATCCTGCTGTTACCTGTACTGCTGGTGGATTTTCTATTCTTCTATGCGATGCTGGTGGATGGCAAACCAACCCTGCGAGCGTTGGGAGGCAGCTTTGCCCTGGCAAGCACATTTTCCTTAGTGATGATTTTTGCCCAGGCGTTCACAACGGTATATGCTTATATCCCCGTGGTGGGCCCATTCTTTCGGGATAAGTTCTGGTTGGTGTTCCTCGTCCTGGGAGCTGTCGTCACTCTGGCCGTATTATCACTCCGTAAATTCTCAAATTTGCATTTGAAGGAGCAAGGTATAAGCGCGCCTAACTTAATTTGGCTATTCATCTTAATTGGAGTTGTATCGATAGCCGGGATGCGCTGGCGCGCCGCTGATCCCTATCCCCCCCCAGACGATGCGCGAGAATTGAAGATTCTGACCTATAACATCCAGCAGGGGTACAACGAAGATGGACAGAAGAATTTCTCGGAGCAGCTTTCTCTGATCCGTAGGATCAATGCGGATGTGATTGGCTTGCAGGAGTCCGATACCAATCGTATCGCAGGTGGCAACGTCGACATCGTGCGCTATTTCGCCGATCGCCTAGATATGTACTCCTACTATGGCCCCAAAGTAGTTCCCGGGACCTTTGGGATTGCTTTGCTATCCCGATATCCCATCGAAAATCCGCGCACGTTCTACATGTATAGTGAGAGAGAGCAAACGGCTACTATCGTTGCCCGAATCAACGTAGGTGGTAAGCTATTCAATATATATGTCACGCATCTCGGCAACGGCGGACCGCTTATCCAGCAAGAGAATTTCCTAGCGGAGATTGATGGGAATGATGACGTGATTGCCATGGGCGATTTCAATTTCAACCCCGACAGCGAACAATATCAATTGACCACACAAACTTTGGATGATGCCTGGCTCCAGCGCTGGCCAGACGATGTCGATGATGAAGGTGTTCACCTAGATACGCGCATCGATCACATTTTCGTCTCCCCAGGAACGCGGATCCGAGATGCCCGTTATCTACTTCGCCCCGAATCCGACCATCCAGCAATGGTGATCGAGATCGAATGGTGATTCGCGACCAGTAATCTCAAAAAGATGGGCCACTAGCCCATCTTTTTGAGATTATTCCACAAATTGCCAGGGGGCAAGGTGGCGTTCAAGCCAGTCTACTGTGAAATATAAACCCAACCCCAGCAGGCTCATGGCAATGATCCCGGCGTACATGGCTGGATAGTCGAAGAGCGTGCTGCCTTTGAAGTAGATGTAATATCCCAGACCGCGTTGAGTGGCGAATAGTTCGGCCACATAGAGCACCGCAACCGCTGTTCCCACGGATTGCCGTAAAGCTGTCAATATGGCCGGAAAACTGGCGGGCAAATAGACGAATCGAAAGAGCGCGCGACGGCCTGCTCCCAGACTACGCACGCTCTGGATCAACTCTGGTCGCAACCCCGTTGCCTGATCGCGCACCAGAACCAGGATTTGGAAGAATAAAATAATGAAGATGATGAGTATTTTTGGCAGATCGCCGAGGCCAAAAAGTAAGATCAGCACAGGAACCAGGACAACTTTGGGGATGGGGTACAGCAGATAGATCACTGGCGAGAAGATTGCATTCAAACGCGGCGATTGGCCTAAGATCAACCCTGCAGGAGAGGCAAGAACGATGGCCAATCCTGTGCTGGCCACTACGCGCCACAAACTGACCGCGAAGTGTTCAAGCAGCTCACCACCAAGTTCGCGCACGAAGACCACAAAGACCTCTAAAGGAGCTGGCAAGATGGGTTCATCAACCAGCCAGGCGCTGATCTGCCAGAGGGCAACGATGGCGAGAATTGCAAAGAATAGGTCGCGGCGTTTCATAGAATGGTCTCAGGAACCCTGTTCTTTCAATGAACAGGATTCCGAATGGGTGAATCCATTTTCGTTCGCAGATCGCGGCACATGGCGACATAATCGGGGCTGTTGCGGAATTCGGGTGTACCAGCTTTGGGATTGTCGATCACGCGCGGGGTCGTATTGGGTGGTTCCCCCAAGAGCAGAATCTTCTTTCCCAGGATGGCCGCCTCTTCGATGGTGTGAGTAACGATCACCAGGGTCAGGTGCTCTTCGGCTTGTAATTCGAGCGTCAACGTTTGCAAATCCTCGCGGGTGGGGGCATCCAGCGAGGAAAATGGTTCGTCCATCAGCAGTAGGTCAGGTTCCAAGGCCAGGGTGCGGGCGATGGCTGTGCGTTGGCGCTGGCCGCCAGAAAGCTGCCCGGGGTATTTATCTGCGTGGGGGAGAAGACGTAGGCGATCCAACCATGGATCTACATCGAGGGATGGCTGAAAATCCGCCGGGGCATGGGTGCCATCCGGCCCATAAAAGCCGCGGATGCGCAGCCCCAGTTGAGCATTTTCACGCACCGTAGCCCAGGGCAGCAGCCCATATTCCTGGATGATCAACCCGGTGTGGGGGCGCGGTCGCGTGATCACCTGGTCATCGAACAACACCTTCCCATCACTGGGAAAGCGCAATCCGGCCAGCAAATAAAGCAAAGTCGATTTCCCACATCCTGATGGACCCAGCACAGCCCAGGTTTCACCGCGCTGAACCCTCCAGGTAAATCCCTTGAAGATGGCAGGTTGATTGCCGTATGCAAAAGTTGCTGAGTCAATCTGGATCATGCTTAGAGAATTTTATCCCAAAATACCCCCACCGTAGAGAGACCCTAAGGGTTTACTTCGAATCGAGGCCAAATACGCATTTTATTTGGATTGAGTTCCGCGTAAACCTGGGGCAAGATGAAACCCTTAGGGTCTAATTGATTTATGGCAAGTACTCAGCTGTAACGGAGGTCTGATAATCCACATCGTTTTCCAGCAGTCCTTTTGCCTGAGCCCAATCGACGACATCATCCCACTGAGCCTGTGAGGGCACACTTGCAGTGGGGAAGGGATTAACCTGATAGGATCCCATCAGAGGTGGTGGAACCAGGCCCTGCTCGGCCATCAGGTCAGCATACTGGGAAGGATCAGCATTGATCTTTTCAACAGCCAGCTCGATGGCAGTCAGAAAGCTCTCGATCGCCTCAGGGTGAGCGTCGATGGTCTCTTTGCGGAAAGTAAGCACGCTGAAGCCAAATTCAGGGTGGCTGGTATCATCGATGATCACCGTTGCTCCGCCTCCCAGGGCAAGCGAAGAGGCTGGGTCGGGCAGCATGGCGGCTTTCATCTCGCCCGAACCGAGCAACGCCAGGCGATCAGGAATCTTGGGTACCGCGATAGTTGCGATTTCTTCTGGGGTGAAGCCTTCTGCCTCCAAGAGCCGGTCGGTGAGATATTCGATAATGGTGCCTTCGGAGATGCCGATCTCGACGCCTTTCAGGTCTTCTACACCGCTGATGCCGCTGTCGGCAGAGGCCAGGATGCGGAATATGGGCGCGTCACTGGTAGCCGCACGGGCCGTTCGCACGATCTGTACCTGGATTTCATTTTTGTTGTAGAACAGTGTCGATACAACCTCGTTGAGCATACCATCTGCTTCGCCCGCAGTCACAATTGAATCCCGCTCTGGAGCTGAAGAGACGGGGATGATCTCAATACTGATGCCTTGTTCCTCGAAGAGCCCCTCGTGGGCAGCTACATGCACAGGCAGCGTGTCAAGAACAGGTAGCAAGGCTAATTTTAGCGTAACCGGTTCAGCCGTGGACGGCGCACAAGCCCCTAAGATCAGACTTACGAAGATCGTAAGCGTGAATAGTTTAATAAGAAGATTTTGTTTGTTCATAGTGTATCCTTTATAAAAGATCGAAGCGCAGATTTACTCGTCTAGTTGATGGATTTTGTCCTCTGCAATCCCTATGCTGCGTAGTAATAGTGTTCGCAGAGCCGGCAAGGCGCGCTCGGGATCAGGTTCGCCGGCGTAAATCCACCTCAAGATGACTTCATTGAGTGCGCCCATCCAGACGCGCGCCGCAATTTTTGTATCCAACGGCGGAATGCTGCCATCAGTAACTGCCTGGTCGAGATATTCCTGGATGATCCCAGCAAAACGGTCATTGATCTCTCGTCGCTTTGTCTCGAACGTTTCGCCTAATCCCACGGCTTGGACGAGGGCGATTTTTGCCAGAGTGCGGTGCTGGCCGAAGGTATGCACGCAGATCTTAAGTGCGGCATCAACTCGTTGGAGGCCATGTTCTTCTTTCTCGATCACATTTTTTAAGCGGTTTTCGAGCAGATCTGCAAATTTATCGATCAGTGCGAAGAAAATGTAGTTCTTGCTGGGAAAGTGATGGTATACAGCGCCCTTGGAAGACTGGGAGACAGCCACAATTTCATCCATGCGTGCTTCATGATATCCTTTGCTAGCAAAGACATCGGCGGCGGCATCGAGGATGCGCTGGCGGGTGGTTTTATCGGTTTTCGTCATGAGTCTTTTCTCGACAGACCGACTGGTCGGTCTGATTACTAGGATATCACCTAGATGTTGATTTGTCAAAGAGGAACTTTGGTTAAAAAAGAGCTGGCGGCGAATTACGCCACCAGTTCCTGTTTATTAACCAGTTCCCCTTTTAAGTAAATGCCGGAATTTACACAGGTTTTGCGGTGAAACCGGTTGGTTTTATTTCAAACCACAAACCGCAA
>CAYWIC010000142.1:0-613 GCA_964458115.1 uncultured Anaerolineales bacterium
GAGCACCCCACTCACCCCTACATCTGGATAGTCCCACGGCGTTTCCCAGAGACCCGGTTTTTGAGATGTCTCTGGGAAACATCGCGATAATCCCTTGAGAATCGAATTTGTATCCTGCAATGTTGAAAACGATTCAGTGTAGGGATTGTGACAGCCATTATCATTTTTTATTTGAGACAATTCTTACCCAGAATATTGTCATATAAATCAAAGATGCCTGACACTATGACAGAATTGGTCAATTCCGCTATACTTTATAAAGATAGAAACTCGAAAGATGATTGTGCGCGGGTTGCTGCGCGCGCCGCGCATAATTATCTTTCGAAATCTACATTTGGAGGTATCGCGATGACGGAAAGAACATGGGAAATTATCAAAGTGAGTTACTGCCATCATGTCGGTAAAGAAGTTGGGCTAGAGGCTCAAGTTGTTCATCCTGCTGAATGGCTGCCCGATCAGCCCCCACGGGTCGTGGGACATCGTTGTTCCGAGGGAACTTCGTGCAATTTAGATGGGCGCCCAAGTTGTATCTACGCGGGGACGAATCCAAACTACGATCCATTCGCTGAATAGAGCAACAAAATATTCTTCATCGAAAAAAGGGTGTCGGGCC
>CAYWIC010000142.1:623-13923 GCA_964458115.1 uncultured Anaerolineales bacterium
ACATACTTATTTAAAAAAAACAAAAAAAAATTTTACATATATTACTCGGGGGGGGGGGGGGGGGGCGCCCCCCCCGACACCCTTTTTTCGGAAATGTCTCTATGCTATACTTGTCGTGTGAATAGGAACCGGCATATCTGGCAGGTGTGGAACGATACCCTGCATCGCTGGGGGCTTGATGATCTCGTCGCCCTGGCGCTGGATGCTCTGGGACCGCTAAATTTGCTTGGTGCCCAGGTTGTTTATCTTAGCCAACCCTTCCTAGGGCAGTTATTGCCGGAAGGCCACTGGGATGCTCTGGCGGAAGCCCTGGAAAATCCCGCACAAACCCAGGCTTTGAGCGACTATTTGCGCCAGACAGATCAGAGCTCGTAACCTGGTCACATCACGCTTGAGTTAACTCGCTCCGGACAGAGGCATGCCTGCAAATACACGGTCTGGCGGTTGACTGGATTAAACCGAGTTAAAGGGCAGGGTCTAGCCCTCACACAACGAAGGAATTCGGAGGTAACTTGCCGTGACCATATCTGGTCTCATTGGCTTGGCTTTCATCTTAGCCTTCTCAGGAATCATCATTCTCTTCACGGCAGCAAAGAGCGACCGACCTAAGACGAGCTTGCGGAAAATTCCTGCATTCTCCAAACTTAGACGGGCTATTGGGTTAGCCGTCGAAGCGGGTTCGCGCTTGCATATTAGCATCGGTCGTGGCAACCTTACTGGGCCAGAAAGCGCTGCCGCTTTCGTCGGTTTGAGCGCGCTTGAAGCAATGATCCGTTCGGCATCTACGGGTGATAACCCGCCGGTGGCAACCACTGGTGACGCATCTCTGGCGATCCTGACTCGCGATACGCTTAGCAGCACCTATCAAGATATCGGCAATATCGAACACTACGACCCCAACACTGGCCAATTAGCTGGACTCACGCCCTTCTCCTACGCAGCCGGAATCTTGCCTACCATTCAAGACGAGAAAACCACCGCGCACGTATTGATTGGCCACTTCGGCAATGAAGTCGCACTGATCACAGATGCAGGCGAGCGTAGCGGCGATCTAACGCTGACCGGCACAGATAGCCTACCCGCCCAAGCAATCTTATACGCAACTGCCGAAGAGCCGCTGATTGGTGAAGAAGTGTACGCCAGTGGCGCCTATCTACAAGCAGGACCAATGCATTTCGCCAGCCTGAGAGCGCAGGATATTTTCCGTTGGATTTTGATCATCGTGATCATATTGGGTGTTCTGTTCAACCTAGCTGGCATTGACGATGTCTTCACGGATTTCTTGGGGGGTATTTTTTGAACCTGAAACTCAAGTCCCCGATTTCCACTGCGATAGCGATAGGAGTTGGCATTGTCGTCTTGCTGGGCTACTTCTTCGGCGGTGATCCCAGCGGAGATTCAACGACTTTGGGCCTGGTGCGCGCCTTTTTGCTGCAAGGCGCTATCGTTTGGGCAGCAGTTGCTATGCTGGTAGGAATTGTCAACCTGGCATCGGTTCACCTTAGCAAAATTCGCGCCAATGAAGAAGCAATTTTTAGTTTCATCTTATTGATTTCTCTGATCGTCACGCTGGGGTTGGGGTTATACGATATTATCGAAACGTTTCTGAACCAGGAACTTAATTTCCAACGCACAACCTGGATTTTCACATATGTCCAACTACCCATCGAGACTAGTTTGATGGCAGTTTTGGCGGTAAGCCTAACCTACGCCGTGGCCCGGCTCTTGGCACGCAGATTGAATTTGATCTCTGTAGTCTTTGTCGGTGTGGTGTTGCTGCTGCTAATCGGCGCTGCTCCGCAAATTGCCACCCAGGCACCATTGTTAGCAGAAATCCGCCAATGGATACTTCGAGTTCCCACTATGGCTGGGGCACGCGGTATCTTGTTGGGGGTCGCGTTGGGTACCATTGCCACCGGGATTCGCATTCTCACCGGCAGTGATCGACCTTACAGGGGCTAAACATGGAAGAAATTCGCTGCCCCATGTGTGGCAAACCCAACCCAGAAGATATAGAAATCTGCCAGCATTGCGAGGCGAGATTGAAACCGTTGATGGTATCTTCAGACGCCGATTTCCCCCAAGACAGCGATGATACCGATTCTGGATTGCCAGATTGGCTACGAGTAGAACCGCCGGATGAAACACCTCCTGAGGTTGACGCCAACCTCGATGATAAATCCAGTGCGGACGACTGGCTGATCCGACTTAGAGAAGAAAGTGATTCTGCACCCATAGATATTACCGCCCCCGGTGAGCATTCTCCATCCGGAGAACCCGAGGATGAAGATTGGCTAAAGCGAGTGCGAGCATTGCGCGATGCCGAGGCAGAAACCAAATCACCAGCAGAAAACGATTCCTCTTCAATCTTTGATAGTCAATTGCCTTCCTGGATGTCGTCGGAGACCGACGAGCCTGCTCCCCAGGAGGGCGCCCCCCCAGAAGAAGACCCATCTTCGATCTTCGACGGTGCCTTGCCTTCATGGATGAGCGATCAAGTAGAAGAGCCACCTGCAGAGGAGCAAGTCTCCGAGCCCGGATCAAGCATTCCTGATTGGCTTTCAGATTCCCAAGATCTGGCAGAGCAAATCGATGAGCCTGTCGAAGCCAAGGATGCTGAATTACCTGAATGGATATCTAGCCCAGAAGAAGTAGATTCTGCACTACCAGATCGAGAATTAGAAGGGGAGAAACCTGATTGGCTCGCCAAACTTGACGAAAGCAGTGAGGACGAAGTAATCTCTGAACCCCTACCAGAAGAAGCTCTTCCAGACTGGATTACTGCTTCGGAAGAGAATGGCGCAGTGGAACATGCAGAAGCTTCTCCAGATGAGGAAACAGTTGGAGAGGAACTACCCGATTGGCTTACTACCCTGTCAGAAAGCGAGAGCGATTTTCCTCCCGCTAGCGAGCCTATGGAGAGCGGGCTCACTGATTGGATCAAGGATTCTGCAAGTAAGCCTGAAGCCGCTTCACCTAGCGAATCCCTTCCAGCCCCGAGTGTACCAGAATCAACCCAAGATCCAGATTCCGAGCTTCCAATTTGGATTCAGGAAACGGCGGAGGACGAGGGCATCCAGCAAACAGAAGAATCCGTGGGGGAAGTAATTCCCGATTGGCTTTTATCTACCGACGAAACCGGTACAGATGCGTTGCCCAAAGATGAACTCATCGACGATGGCATTCCCGATTGGATGTCTGGCGAAGAGGACGAAATCGAACCACCCGCATCAACCATCCCAGCCGAACCTGATCCTGAGGCCCCTGATTGGCTTTCCGGTTTGGAGAAAGATGGTTTAGGCTGGCCTGCTCCAGGAGAAGGCGAATCCCCCTCAGAAGATCTCGAAACTGACTGGCTTGATAAAATCGAGGATGATGAGATTCCAGACATAGGAGAGTTCGAACCCACGGGTGAAGATCTTTTTGAGATCGAGGAGCTAACCGAGTTATTATCTGAGGTCGATGCCGATGGACAACTCTCAGAATTCACTGGTGGAGAGGCTGATGGATTAGCACCGGCTGAACTTCCTGGCTGGCTAGAGGCAATGCGGCCTGTAGAAAGCTCCCAGGGTGGCGAGGGGATATTGGATCAGGGTTCGATAGAGCAATCCGGTCCCCTGGCAGGGTTGAGCGGCGTGCTCATGGCAGAACCTGAAATTGCCCGCCTCAGAAAAGCGCCCAAACTTACCTCAATGCTGCATGTAACAGATGCGCAGAACAATCACGTCAAGGTATTCAAAGAACTCCTAGAAACTGAAGGGCAAGCCCCAGCAACCCCTAAGCCGGTTGTTGTTACATCTCAAGGCATATTGCGCTGGTTGAGCGCGTTTTTCCTCATTCTAGTGATTGGGCTGGTTGTCATCGGCGAAACTCAATTTGTGCCCGAACTACCCCTGGCATCAGTCCCTGCAGAAGTAATCAATACCAGTGAGTTGGTCAATGCCCTCGAACCGCAAGACCCTGTGCTGATCTCCTTCGATTTCGAGCCTGGCACATCCGGAGAAATGGATGCCGCAGCCGCGGCCGTTGTCGACCATTTGATGATTCGAGGGGCCTACCTCACGCTGGTTTCGACATCCCCAACGGGACCCGCGCTGGCAGAACACTTCATCACATTTGTGCAAAAAGAACATCAATATACCAGCGGCAGCCAATATGCCAATTTAGGTTTTATTCCAGGTGGTGCTTCGGGGCTGCTTGGATTTGTTCAGATGCCTCAACGCATCACTCCGCTTACATTTGATGGCATGGCCGCCTGGAAAACGCGCCCCCTCCAGGGAGTCTTTTCGCTGGCAGATTTCAATATGGTCATCGTCATCACCGACAACCCAGATACAGCGCGTTCCTGGATCGAGCAAGTCGAACCCAGGCTTCAAGGCACACCATTGATTGCAGTGGTCAGCGCCCAGGCGGAACCTATCTTGCGCCCGTATGTAGGTGGAGAAGATGCTCAAGTTCGAGGGATGGTGGGGGGCGTGATCGGTGGAGCGGCGTATGAGCAAGTCACTGGAAAACCCAATTTAGCGCGCACTTACTGGGATGCATTAAATTATGGCCTGATGACGGCCATCGCAGCGATCTTGATCGGCGGGGCAGCCAATATCTTTAAGATTGTATTCAAGAGAAGTAAACCAGGGAGGCCTGATGGGATCAATGAGTAACAGCCTGGCTGACCTGAGTGGCTTGCTGCTTGGATTCTCGTTCACGATTTTCATATTCAGCTACATCTTTGGCGACAATTTTCTCTTCCGCTTAGCGACCCATATATTCATCGGCGCGGCTGCAGGATACGCCAGTGTTGTAACACTCTATAATGTGATCCTGCCGCAGTTGATCTTTCCCCTCTTCGAAGGCGGACAAGGGGAAATGATCATCACGATCAGTCTCTTGATTCCCAGCATCTTATTGCTGGCCAAAATATCGCCTCGATTTAGCAAGATAGGCAACCCCGCCATCGCCATTCTGGTGGGTATTGGCGCTGCCGCTGCCATCGGGGGAGCAATATTTGGAACCATCTTCCCTCAAACCTCCGCCTCGATCAATATTTTCGAGACAAATAACCTCTTCGATGGTGCAGTTGTGCTGGTTGGCACCCTGGTTACATTCCTATATTTCCAGTTTAGTACCAGGGCAAACAAATCGCAGCGACCCGCTTTAGCCCAAGTTACCAGGCTAATTCGATGGCTTGGCAAAACCTTTATCGCTATAACCTTTGGTGCATTATTCGCGGGTGTTTATATTGCTGCTCTCACCGCATTGATCGAGCGCTTTACTTTTTTGTGGACTTTCTTCAAAGAACTTGTGCTGCCTGCTGCATTCAGGTAACCTTTAGAGCCGATGACTTCATCTGTTGTATCCGCCGACACAATCCTCGCCATTGATATTGGCACAATTACCTCACGTGCATCTCTATTCGACGTTGTAGGTTCCCGTTACCGGTTTGTGGCTTCTGGGTCAGCGCCGACCACCATCGCCCCACCTTTCAGCGATATTCGTGAAGGGATAACTAGGGCGATCAACCACTTGCAAGATATCACAGGGCGCGTGCTCATTGGCAGTGATGGAAATATGCTCATCCCCAGCCATCCCGATGGCACGGGAGTAGACGCGGTTTCAGCAACCCTTTCTGCAGGTCCAGAGATCAAGGTAGTTGCAGTAGGTCTCTTAGAGGATGTTTCTACGCAAAGCGCCCAAAACCTGGCGATGACCACATATGCCACAGTATCGGAGATCGTCAGCTTGAACGACAGACGAAAGCAAGATGCACGTATCGATGCCATCCTGCGCACCAGACCAGACTTGATCATTGTGGCAGGAGGCATCGACGGAGGGGCAACTCAGTCGGTTCAAAAATTACTTGAAGCAGTGGGGTTATCGTGCTACTTGTTACCTCGCAACCAACGCCCCCAAGTTTTGTATGCTGGTAACAGCATTATCCATGAAGAAATCAAAGAAACCATCGCGCCGATCACAGACCTGCATATTGCGCCCAATATCCGTCCGGATATCCATACCGAGCAGTTAGCCCCCGTGGGGGCGACCTTATCTGAGATCTTCAAGAATGTGCGCTCCCAACAAATGTTCGGAGTTTCCGATCTGGATCAATGGTCGAATGGTCGACTGCTGCCAACCTCTACGGCTTTTGGGCGTATCGTACGCTTCCTAAGCCAGATATACGATCCCAACAAAGGAGTATTAGGGATAGATATCGGGGCATCGTCTACGACAATTGCTGCCGCGCTCAAAGGAAATCTTGGCATGCGAGTCTTTCCCCAGTTGGGGTTAGGGGCCAAGCTCGAGAATTTATCCTCACACGTTCCCATCGATCAAATTGCGTTATGGATTTCTGAAGAGATTTCCACATCATCTGTACGGGACTATCTATACAATAAAGCTGCGCATCCAGCCAGCTTGCCCGTGACCGTAGAAGAAATGGCTATCGAACAAGCCATTGCCCGCCAAATGATGCGCGTGGCTGTATCTCAAGTGCTTCCATCACTGCCTTTCGATGTCAAGGGGCCAGGAGGGGATCTGATGCCCTGGCTAGAACCGATCCTGGCCTCGGGTAGCGTACTAAGCCACGCTCCAACCCATGGGCAGAGTATGCTGATGATATTGGATGGCCTGCAACCTACAGGGATCACAACCGTTGTCCTCGATCAAAATGATCTCATGGCTTCCCTGGGAGCCGCGGCAGAGGCCAACCCTCTGATGGCTGTCCAGGTTCTGGAATCACATGCTTTTCTCAACCTCGGCACTGTAATCGCGCCGGTGGGCAAGGCTCGCAAGGGCGTGCCCGTGCTGAGGATGCGGGCCACATTTGAAGACAATACAGACACCGAGATCGAGGTCAAGTTCGGCTCTATCGAAGTCATTCCCTTACCCTCGGGGCAATCTGCGCAACTCCAACTACGCCCATTGCACCGTTTCGATGTAGGCATGGGCGGACCTGGAAGAGGCGGCCGGGTTCGGGTGGTTGGTGGAAGTTTAGGAATCGTCATCGATGCCCGTGGACGACCCCTTCAATTGTCATCCGATCCAGAGCTTAGGCGCGAGACCTTCAAGCGCTGGCTGTGGACACTGGGAAATTAACGAGATTTAGCTGGATACATGCCCGCTTATCTTTCTGGCATCGAACTTGCATCAACTAAATAAGATACTATGCTAGCTCCAGTTATTCACATCTCCCCGCTCACTAAGATACGCCGGCACCGGGAACTCCCTGTTCCCGGCAAGGTACTTGTACGCCAGGGCCAAAAGGTCGAAGCGCTGGACATCATTGCTGAGACTACCCTGGCCCCCGAGCATCTCATGCTGAATATCGCCCGCAGCCTGAATGTATCTACGGAAAAAGCCGATGATCTAATCCAGCGTGCTGCAGGAGAGACAATCAACAAAGATGACCTGATCGCTGGACCCTTCGGCATCACTCAACGGGTCGTTCGAGCCCCTCGTTCAGGACGCATTGTCGTCGCTGGAGATGGGTTGGTGCTTTTGCAAGTGAACAGCCCGGCGCATAAAATTAATGCTGGAATGCCCGGCACAGTAACCGATTTGATCCCTGATCGAGGCGCGGTCATCGAAGTAAGCGGTGCACTCATCCAGGGAGTTTGGGGAAATGGACATACTGAGTTCGGCTTGATGCAGGTAAAACTGGATTCACCCGAAAATCACCTTACCGCCGACCACCTGGATGTAAGTTTGCGCGGTTCCATAATTGTGGGAGGGTTCTGCGCAGACCCCAAGGTATTCCAAAAAGCTACCGAAATCCCTTTACGAGGTCTGATTCTCACCAGTATGGATTCAGCCCTGGCGCCATTTGCCCTAAAGGCAAATATCCCTATCCTGGTTTTGGAAGGATTTGGTTTCCACCCATTGAGCGCAATAGGCTATAATTTAATCACATCAAATAACGGCCGCGAGATTTCATTGAATGCAGAAAAACTGGATCATTATAAAGGCGTCCGACCTGAAATTGTCATCCCACTGGATGCTGCCCAAGCACCTGAGGAAATTTCTTTGAGCATCGAGGAGTTTTCCCCAGGACAAAATGTCCGCATTGTCCGGGCACCTCACCAAGGGAAATCAGGCACCATTGAGACAATATACAGCCAACCAGTTCAATTCCCTAGCGGCCTGCGTGTGGCTAGCGCGGAAATTATGCTTTCTGATGATGAGCGCGCAACAGTGCCTCTGGTCAACTTGGAGAAAATAGCCTAAGCCCTGCAAATCCCGACCCCCCTGGGTGTTCGGGGAATCGAGGAGATCGCAATGACTGAAGAACCCTTTGACTTTTTTGATGAAGACGAATTCGATGATTCCCCTCCCCCCGAGGAGGCTAGCAATCGTACATTCTTGCTGGTCGCTGGAATCCTGGGCGCTATCTTGATCCTGTCATTAATTCTCATGGCTGTTTACGCCATGGTGGTGGTTCCTAACCGGCGCGCTGCGCAAAATACCCAAATAGCCCAAATCAACGCCCAAAATACCCAGGTGGCTCTAGCGAGTGGACTGACTGCGGAAGCACAATCTTGGACTGCAACCCCCACTGCCACGCGCACCCAACCACCGGCTACGGCTACATCCAGCCCTACTCCAGTGATCGCTCCGACCGATACTCCCGCCGCCGGGCTGGCTCAAGATGACCGTGACTCGCAATTGACAGCCACAATGGGAGCACTTTTCACCCAGCAAGCTTCGAACCTGTTAACGGTGACTCCTGTATCTACACAACTTCCCTCGACTGGTTTTGCAGATGATGTTGGCCTACCTGGATTGCTGGCACTGGCAGGAGCCATGATCTTGGTGATCTTTCTGGCCAGACGATTGCGTACATCAAACTAATAAAATAATGCCCAAAAAGAGTGTCGGGGCGGCTCCGCCGCTCCGACACTCTTTTCTTTTATGTCACACTGGCAGCGACATCTTCACCGAAGCGCAACAAGGCTTTGACCATCTCTGGGCTGCGGCCCTCAGCATAGACTCTCAATACGGGTTCAGTTCCTGAAGGGCGGATCAAAAGCCAGGAATCATCAGCCATGATGTACTTGACACCATCGATGGTGAGCACATCATGAACCCCTTCCCCGCCTATTTCTTCAGGGGCTTCATTCAATAACAACAATGTCATTTTATCTTTGGCAACCGGGTGACTGAGACGCATATCTCTTCGCTCGTAGAAAGCAGAACCGACATCTTCGAGCAAATCGCCCACTAACTCGTGCAATGGAGCTCGCGCTGCAGCCACCATTTCGACTAAAAGCAAACCCATCAGGATGCCATCCCCTTCAGGGATATTGCCCTTGAATGAAATGCCGCCTGATTCTTCACCACCAATCAAGACTTCCTCTTTAAGCATATAGTCGGCGATATGATTGAAACCAACCGGGGTCTCATAGAGGGGCAAGTCATATTTCTCTGCTAATCGATCGATCATGCGCGTGGTCGAAACCGTTCGCACAACTGGGCCGCTCCAGCCGCGCTCTTCAACCAGATAACGCAATGCCAAAGCCATGATCTTGTGAGGATCAATAAAATTACCGCGTCCATCCATGGCGCCGATGCGATCTGCATCTCCGTCCGTTGCCAAGCCTAAATCGCCAAAGCCGGTTCCAATCGCCCCCGCCAGGGCCCCCAAATTACGGGCAATCGGCTCGGGATGCGTGCCGCCAAAACCGGGATTCATCTCACCCCGAATTTCATGAACCTCGCAGCCCGTCCCTTTCAGGATCCCCTTGATGACTTCCCGCCCAGAACCGTGCATCGAGTCAACCACAACCCGCGGTGGTCTCTCAGCAATGATGTCGAAATTGATCAGGGTTCGCAAATGATCGTAATACGCTGGGATGGGGTTGAAGCGCTCGATCAAACCCAATTTTCGAGCTTGTTCCCAGTCCATCATATTGGGGCCGCGACCGCGTTCTTCGTTATCGTTCAGATAAACCTCTACCCGGTGGGATTGCTCGGGCAGCGCAGCTCCACCATAAGCCGCCTTGAGTTTGATCCCGTTATAGCGCGGCGCGTTATGAGAAGCGGTAATCACCGCACCGGCAATCGCTCCCAGATGGTGCACTGCGTATGAGATGGCCGGGGTGGGAGCATCTGCCTGGGCCAAAAACACCGTGTAGCCATTGGCGGCCAATACGCGCGCCACATCTGCGGCATAGCGATCGGATAGGAAACGCGTATCGAAACCGACCACCATCTTGTGGGGGTCTACGCTGCGGCCAGTATTTTTGACGACTCGCCAATCACCTGAATTGATCGCATCGGCAATTGCCTGGGTCACTAAGCGCAAATTGTGGAAAGTGAAGGTATCAGAGATGACGGCCCGCCAGCCGTCGGTTCCAAAATGGATGGGCATGAGTCTTGCTCCTAATCAATGGTATATGCTTGTGATGATCACAAGGGCTTCATCTGGTTCTTCAGCCTCTCAGGACATCTTTTTTCTGGTTCATGCTAAAATGAGACTATGAACGTTAGCGAAATTGCTGAATTTCTCGCGTCAATCCGCCTCTTCAGAAATCTTGATGATTTAGAACGCGACACTCTGGCGCGACGCTTCGAAGAAATTTCATTGCAACAAGGGGAAGTACTCTTTCATGAAGGTAGTCCTGGGGGGGATTTCTATATTATCACATCCGGAAAAATCCATCTAGCAGTTGGTGAGAATGAAAACAGGTACGAAATCGGCGATCTCAGTTATGGCGAGTTTTTCGGAGAGCAATCTTACCTGGAAAACAAAGGGCATTCCGCAACCGCGACCGCATCGCTGGATACTAAGCTGCTGGTGCTCAGGAGAGATCATTTTGGCCAGTTGCTGGATGAATATCCAGAAATTAGAGAGGAGCTTGAACTCCTTGCGAGAAGCTATACACTCGGAAGATCCAAACATTTCGAGTGGTTAGGTGACGATGAGATCATCCATTTCATCGCTCAAAAACATTTCTTCGTGCTTCTCAAAGCCTTCCTCCCCAGCGTGTTTTGTGCCATCGTTGGTGGGTTGATGCTGGTCGCCATCGCCCTGGGTCTGGCACAAAACACGCTCTATGTGGCATTCATTTCAATAGGCGGGGCAGTCTTTTCCATACTGGCTTTGGTATGGGCCATATGGGCTTATATCGATTGGCGGAATGATTTTTATATCGTTACCGATATTCGGGTTGTCTGGCTTGAAAAGATCGTGCTCATCTACGAGAGCCGCCACGAAGCCCCTTTGGATGCCGTAATCTCAGTAAATATGCGATCAGATTATATCCAAAGACTTTGGGGATCAGGTGATGTAATAGTCAACACTTACACGGGCAGAATTGTCATGGAGAATGTCAACAAGCCCAGACAACTCGAACAAGTCATCCAGGAATACTGGCAACGTGCCAAACAACGCTTCACAGACGTAGAGTACCAAATGCGCGTGCGCATGATTCGTGAAAGTATTGGCCTTGACGAAAAAGAGGATGGGAATGATGCACCCCCTCAAGCTCGACCGATACAGAAACCCGGCTTATTTAGACAACTGACGAATTTCTTGAAAGCACGCTATGATGAGGGCGGTACTATTACCTACCGAAAACACAAGTTCATTTTGCTCATTGAAAGCTGGAAAGCGGTCCTTTTTCTCCTAATCACAACTGGTTTTCTGGCGTTAATTGCCTTTCGTCCCTTTATCTTCGGCTGGGTAGTTCAGTGGCTGATTATCTTAGCTAATGTCATCGCGACGATCATCTTCATATATCGGATCGTCGACTGGGGTAATGATATTTTTCAGCTCACCCACCGCAATATTTACGATATCGACCGCAAACCTTTCGGGCAGGATATCCGCAAATCGGCTCCACTGGAACGAATTCTCAATACCCAGGTGGCACAGAGTTTCTGGCAGCGGATCTTCAATTACGGCACGGTGATCATCAATGTTGGAGAGGCAACATTTACTTTCGACGACGTGGTCAACCCATCCATGGTGCAGCAAGAGATATTTGAGCGCTACTACGCGCGCAAACAGCAAATCGAAGCCCAGGAAGCTGAGAGAGAGCGCAAACGCATGGTCGAATGGCTGAAGATCTACCACGAACAGGTCGACGGGGGTCAAAGCACAGATCACGAGCCTGACTTCTATTAGGTTTTCTAGTAGAATAGTGGCTGATTTTCCATTAACGTGTTCGAGATTGCGTCAGTCTAGATCCCTTTTTCGAAATCGTTTTCAGTTAGTTCCAGCTAAGAATACTTGATCAATGCCCATTAGAAAAATCATCACAACACCCCATCCCGTTTTACGAGGAAAAGCAAAAAAGGTTGACACCTTTGATGCTGACCTGCATACATTAATTGATGACATGGTTGAAACTATGCGGGAGGCTCCTGGGGTTGGTCTGGCCGCTCCTCAGGTGAACGTACCTTTGAGAATTTTCGTAGCTGAGTTCGGCGATGAAAACGATGAAGAGGTCCCTTTGCAACTCTACGCGTTTGTCAACCCCAAAATAACCAAATCATCCCGGGAAACAGGAGTGGGTGTAGAAGGCTGTCTCTCAATTCCAGGGATTGTGGGAGAGGTGATCCGCGCCCACGCCGCAACTGTTGAAGGTTTCGACCGGGATGGAAATCCCGTCACCATTGAGGCAAAAGGTTGGCTGGCGCGCATCTTCCAACATGAAATCGATCACTTAGATGGGGTGCTCTTCACAGACCACGCCCTGAGTGTTTGGGAGCCGGAAGAAGATGTTGGTCAGGTTACAGCAGCAGACTGATGCACCTGACACATTTATCGTTAACCAACTTTCGAAATTTCTCTCGTTTAGATCTTGAAATTCCCAGGGAACCGATACTGCTTGTTGGGGGAAATGCGCAGGGCAAAACCAGCCTGTTAGAAGCAATCTACTATTTGGCTACGTTTACCTCCTTCCATGCCAGCCAGCAGCGTGAATTGATCAACTTCATTGCCGCGCGTGATCCTCTGGCTGTGGCCAGGATCACCGCAGATTACCAGCGCGGGGATAGATCGCATCGTCTCGAAGTGCGCATCATCAAAGAGAATAACGGAGCCAATAACTCGCGCGTGCGGAGAGAAGTACTCTTAGATAGCACCAAGCAGAAAATTTCCGAAACGATTGGCCATTTTAACGCTGTGCTCTTCCTGCCCAGTATGTTGAGCATCATTAATGGGGCTCCAGCAGCACGGCGACAGTATCTCAACCTGGCCATTTCCCAAACCAATGCCCACTACGCCGCTACACTTACCGCGTATGACAAGGCACTGAGTCAGCGCAACGCCTTGCTCAAATTATTGGCAGAAAGAGGCGGC
>CAYWIC010000143.1:0-3587 GCA_964458115.1 uncultured Anaerolineales bacterium
CGTCACTAACGGAATATCAGGCCAGTTATCAGTAAGTGTTGGCTCAAAACGCATGTGCTGCATCACGAACACAGCAGGGTATGGTTCTTATACCATAAAAGGATACCCAAGGGAAGGGACGTTTGTTCTAACTAACAAAATCTTTAATGTTTCACGGATAAACCCGGTTAATTGTGCGTGGAAATGCTATTGTTTCACGGATATGGTGAATGCCACAGATCCAAGAAACGGTGCGCTCGACACCTAAACCAAACCCACTATGCGGTACACTGCCAAAGCGACGCAGCTCCATGTACCACTGATAAGCTTCTTCTGGGAGTTCGTGCTCATGGATGCGCTGGAGCAGTTTCTCGGGGTCTGAGATGCGCTCACTACCACCGATGATCTCCCCATATCCTTCGGGGGCAAGCAGATCAACACTCTTGCACACCTCGGGACGCCCAGGCCAGGGCTCCATATAGAATGCTTTGACTTGGGTCGGATAACCATACACGAACACTGGTTTCTCGAACTGTTTCGTGAGGGCAGTTTCATGAGGTGAGCCAAAATCCTCACCCCATTCGAAAGCTAACAAGGCTTTCTCTTCAGGATCTTCGGTTTTCTCGCGGATCTCAGCGATCATTTCTACGGCTTTGTCGTAAGAGATGCGCGGGAAAGGTGGCGTCACTTTCTCCAGGGCAGTTGTGTCGCGTTCTAAGGAGGCTAGCTCGGGAGCGCGCTCTTCCAAAGCGCGCTTGACGATGTGGGAAACGAACTGCTCCTCCACTTCCATGATGCCGTCGAGATCGCAAAAAGCCACTTCTGGCTCAACCATCCAGAATTCTGTCAGGTGACGGCGGGTTTTGGATTTCTCTGCCCGAAACGTAGGGCCAAAACAGTAGACCTTCTGAAAGGCATAGATATTGGCCTCATTATACAGTTGCCCTGTTTGGGCCAGGAACGCAGTTCCCTCATCAAAGTAGGGAGTCCCAAAAAGCGTAGTCGTCCCCTCGGCGGCCGCGGGTGTCAGGATGGGCGTATCCATATTGATATAGCCATTGGTATCCAGCCACTCCCGGATGGCGCTGATCACGGTCGAGCGGATTCGCAATATAGCCCACTGGCTGGGCATACGCAGCCAAAGGTGGCGGTTCTCTAGAGCAAAATCGGTGCCATGTTCTTTAAGGGACATAGGGTAGTCATCATCAGCCACCTGAATGACTTTGATGCCTGTGATGCCAATTTCAAAACCGCCGGGAATGCCAGGGGCGCGGCTATCTGCACGCACCTGACCAGTGATCTCCACCGCAGACTCTTGCGTCAATCGCACAATTTCTTCGAAGGTTTCCTCGGGAAGATCTCCCTTGAAAGCCACACATTGTACAAAGCCATACCCATCCCGTACAAGCAGGAACACAAGCTTGCCTTTTCGGGTGCGGTTATACACCCACCCCTGGATTTTGATTTCCTGATCAGTATAATCGCTGATATTTTCAATGCGGATTAGTGTTGACATAAGTACTCCTTCAAGCGGTCATCATCGCAAATCGATATGCAATTCCTTGAGTTGCTCATCCTCCACAGGAGAGGGTGCGTTGGCCATTATATCGCGGGCGTTTTGATTCTTGGGAAAAGCGATCACCTCACGGATATTGGGCTCGCCAGCCAGGATCATGCAAATGCGATCGATCCCTGGGGCAATCCCACCATGAGGAGGCGTGCCATACTCAAAGGCCTCCAGCATGTGCCCAAAGCGCTCTTGGGCAACCTCAGTTTCCAGACCGATCAGATCGAAAATCTTTGATTGAAGTTGGCGATCGTGGATACGGACAGAGCCACCGCCAACTTCGTAGCCATTGAGCACCATATCGTACTGCTGCCCGCGCGCTTTGCCAGGATTACTATCCAGGAATTCAATATCCTCTGGCATCGGAGAGGTAAACAGATGGTGACTAGGATCCCAACGCTCTTCCTCAGCATTGTACATCACGAAGGGGAAATCGATCACCCAGCAGAACCCCAACTCATTCGGATCCGTCAACTCTAAACGCGCGCCTAAGTATTCCCGCAATCGACCAAGGCTCTCGAAAGTGATCTCTGGTTGGGCAGCGATAATGAGGATCAAGTCTCCTGCCTGAGCTTCAAAGCGACTCTCAATCTCGGCGAGGGTCTCTTCAGAAAGGAACTTGGCAAATGAAGAGCGCTGCTCGCCTTGGGACGTCAGGGCGATATAAGCCAAGCCTTTGGCCCCATACTGCCCGACGTACTCGGTCAGCTCTTCGATCTGCTTGCGGCTGTAATCACCAAGTCCGCTAGCCTTGATGCCGCGTACATGGCCGCCGTTATCAGCGACGTTTTCGAAAACACGGAAACCACTCCCCTTAGCAAGATCAGTGATGTCGACAAGCTCCATGCCGAAGCGGATATCTGGATTGTCTTTCCCGAAGCGTGTCATCACTTCATCATACGTGAAGCGCGGCCAGGGAGATTCGAGCAGGCGCTTTTGGGGGACAACTTCAGCAACTAATTTTGTAAAAAGATCCTCGGTCAGAGCCATCACGTCTTCACGCTCTACGAAGGACATCTCCAAATCAAGTTGGGTAAATTCTGGCTGACGATCTCCGCGCTGGTCTTCATCCCGGAAACAACGCGCAATTTGGAAATACCGTTCCACACCAGCGACCATTAACAACTGCTTGAGTTGTTGAGGCGATTGAGGCAAGGCATAAAACTCCCCAGGGTGAACACGAGAAGGAACCAGGTAGTCACGCGCGCCCTCAGGGGTG
This sequence comes from uncultured Anaerolineales bacterium, assembly GCA_964458115.1. Classification (GTDB taxonomy): domain Bacteria; phylum Chloroflexota; class Anaerolineae; order Anaerolineales; family UBA11858; genus NIOZ-UU35. The sequence continues at coordinate 2,766 of CAYWIC010000143.1, forward strand.
GTCTTGAATAAAATAGGAGTTTCTACTTCCAAAAATCCCTTCTGGTCTAGATAATCGCGGATAAATTTGACCACTTTATGGCGTAGCACTAAGTTGTGTCGCATGCGGTCTTTGCGCAAATCCAGGTAGCGATAGCGTAAGCGCACCTGCTCGTCGATCTCTTCCTCTTTGTTGATATAGATGGGAGGCGTCTTGGCGGGATTGAGAACCTTGACCGCTTGCACTTCAACCTCGATTTCGCCGGTAGACATTTCAGGGTTGATCATTCCTTCAGGACGCTTGTGTACCTGGCCCGTTATCTGGATGACCCATTCCGAGCGAACCGGCTCCATAGCTTTGTGCGCCTCTGGGAATTGTTCTGAGTTCGTAACGATCTGAACCAATCCATACCGGTCGCGCAAGTCCATAAAGGTCACCCCACCATGGTCTCGCCGTCGATGAACCCAGCCGGCCAAGGTAACTTCTTGTTGAGTGTGTTCTGCGGTCAATTCACCGCAAAAATGGGATTTGAACATAGGTACCTCCAAAAAAGAATCAAGAATCAAGTTTAAGAGTGTAATTATTATTCATAACGGGCACCCCCAACGCAATCGTTTTGTGAACGTACTTCGTATGCACTGGGGTAGCCTAAGGGCGATATCCAACTGGCTTTTGCAATGGCATCCCCAACGCTATCGCCCTTAGGACGCGCTTCGGGTGCGCTAGGGCGCATGAGATGCTATTATGGAAAGCGGCCTAACGCGTAGGCGTTACATTCTCCCCCAACACTCTTGCGTTGGGGTGCATGAGATGCCGTTTTGGAAACGGCCTTACTCGTAGGCG
>CAYWIC010000143.1:3687-13788 GCA_964458115.1 uncultured Anaerolineales bacterium
ATTCTCCCCCAACTCTCTTGCGTTGGGGTGCATGAGATGCCGTTTTGGAAACGGCCTTACTCGTAGGCGTTACATTCTCCCCCAACTCTCTTGCGTTGGGGTGCATGAGATGCCGTTTTGGAAACGGCTTCTCATGCAAAAAAAAACGCCCTCTGCTCTGAGCATCGGGCGATAGGGTTGAATTTATCAGGTTCAATGTTCTGACAGCCTGTACCGTACCGCCCGACGGAGATTATCGGTGGCATTGGCATTATTATTATCGTTGTTCAACAGGCAAGTCAAATTCATCGATCAAAACCTTTTAGGATTTCCGTGCATTATATCACAGGATTTTTGTACCAGGGAGTAAAAGCGCCGGTTCTCTGGGAAACGCCGTGGGACTATCCAGATGTAGGGGTGAGTGGGGTGCTCCGCACCCCACTCACCCCTACATCTGGGGGATCACCCCGGCGATTCCTAGAGAACCAAAGCGCCGTAAAAGTTATCAACAATGTGTGGTCATTCCTAGTACACTCTTAAACTTCCTGGCAAACTGCAGGGCGACTAGGAAGGCGTTCTTGGGCCTCATCTGAGGTGACAAAATCCCAAAAGTTCAACTGGGCGCGGGTTGGGGCCACAATTGTGTTTCGCACCATAAATATGGTGCGTTCGAGATCCATCCCGGCGACATGCACCTCTGCAATATTACCCAATTCCAGGCCGCGCATTGCTGCCAGGCGCGAGATGAAGGCGATGCCAATCCCCTCCTCGACAGCCATTTCAATGGCTTCCGCATTGCCAAGTTCCATGGCGACATTTAGCATTTCTGGGTAGATATCATGCGCTCGGAGAGCATCGAGAAAAACTTCCCTTGTGCCGGCAGCTTCTTCACGCAAGATGATGGGCTCGTCTAAAAGATCATCAGGGTAGATCTGAGGGTAATCTGCCCAGGGATGATCGGCAGGGACGATCAAGATGACATCATCAGTGAAGAGTTGTTTGTATTCAAGGTCGCGGCCTTCGATCTTTTTGCTGGAGACACCCAGTGCGACATCTCCCACAGAGAGTTTATCCAAGACATTCCTTCGACTGGTGACCTCTACATTGATGCGTACCAAGGGGAATTGCTGCCGAAATAGCGCGATCAACCCAGGGAGCAGGTACTTCCCCGAGGCAGTCGAACAACCTACGGTCATCTCTCCAACAACTTCACCTTGCAAAGACACCATGGTCTCATCTAGTCGGCGCGCCAGCCCTATGACCTCTTTCGCCAAAGGTTCTAACACCTGGCCTGCTTCTGTTAAACACATCGTACGTCCATGGCGATTGAAAAGTTTTACGCCAAAGCGATCTTCTAAGCCACTGATCTTCTGGCTCACAGCAGGTTGAGTGAGATGCAGTTTCCTGCCTGCCTTACTGAAGTTATTACAATCTGCGGCTTCAACAAAAACTACTAAATCGTCAATTGAAAGCATGGTATCACCTTTCACAATCTATAAATTATCCTTATTGTTTGTAGCATTAGAGATAATCATAATTTAATATAAGTTGTTCTGATAATTAGGCATGACAATTGTTACTTTTTATTATAGATGTCTTCTCATTAAAATCGGAGGTAATTTGTCACATCTCTACATGTGACAGATTGCACTATTGTGGGTTCGCCCTTCTATGGATCCCACAGGAAGAAACCAGGAAGGCATCACCTAGAAATCAGAATTAGGAGAGTGCATACAATGCATCATATGCTCAAAAATTCCAGTATTCGGCTTGGCTTGCTGACGAGCTCTTTGCTAATCGTGGGAATTATCTTCGGATTGACCGCGCTCGCAAGCCCAGCCTATGCTGGCGAAGAAGAACCTCCCGACCATAGTATGTTCCCCCAACTTCAGGCGGAATTCGCGACTGGTCCCGAGGTCACCCAAGCTTGTCTGGAATGCCACGTCGATTCGGGCTCCGAGGTTATGGCTACAACACACTGGACTTGGGAATACACCACCGAAGATGGACAGCAATTGGGCAAAAACAACGTCATCAACAACTATTGTGTCGCTGTTGCCTCCAATTGGCCCCGTTGTACTAGCTGCCATGTCGGTTACGGATACTCAAACCCTGAGGCTTTCGCCGAAATGGGTGAGGAAGCCGTAGACTGCTTAGTTTGTCACGATACAACCGGCACATATAAGAAATTCCCTGCAGGATCAGGTCATCCTGCGTATGAAGAGAAAGTCTTCCCTGCTGGCCCTGGCGAGCCCTACGGCAAACCTTGGACACCCCTAGATCTCACTGCTATTGCGCAAGCTGTTGGTGCTCCAACCCGTGCTAACTGTGGTTCCTGTCACTTCAACGGTGGCGGCGGACCCAACGTCAAGCACGGTGACCTAGACGTTTCCATGGTCAACCCCAGCTACGAAGTTGATGTCCATATGGACGCTGCAGGTTTGAATTTCACCTGTCAGGCTTGCCACTCTACAGAAGAGCACGCCGTGGCCGGCAGCCACTACGAGTTTGACCTCGCTGGGGAATCCACTTTGAAGACTTGTCAGACTTGCCACACCGAGGCAGCTCACGACAACGAGGGGCTCAACACGCACACTGCCCGCGTAGCCTGCCAAACCTGCCACATTCCAACCTATGCCAAAGAACAATACACCAAGACTTTCTGGGATTGGAGCACAGCCGGTGATCTAAAAGACGGTGAAGGCGATTTCGAAGGCCGCAAAGTTTGGACTGTCAAAAAAGATGAGAATGGCAACAAGGTCTTCATGTCCCCCAAGGGCACCTTTGAATGGGGCATTGGCTTGACCCCAGATTACATGTGGTTCAATGGTGATGCGACCTTCATCACCCTGGATGATGAGTTCGATCCTGAAAGCATCGTGGAGATCAACTCTTTGCACGGCGATCGTGCAGATGAAACTGCATTGATCTTCCCCATGAAATCCTTCTACGCGGTTCAGCCTTACGATGCTGGCACCAACAAACTCGTTGTGCCTAACCTCTTCCCGACCAATCCAGAAACCGCTTACTGGAAGAATTGGGATTGGAATCTGGCTGCTCAAGGCGGTCAGGCAGTAGTGGGTCGCGAATTCAGCGGTGAGGTTGGCTGGGTCAACACCATCATGTACTGGCCTCTAACTCACCAGATTGCCCCTGCTGAGCAAGCACTCGAATGTACTGCCTGCCACGGCGAAGAGGGTATTTTGGACTTCCTTTCCCTGGGATATACGGAAGAGGAAGCTGCGAAACTTCAAGCTCCTCCGTCAGAAGATTAGGATAATTCCCCTTATCCTAACCCATCGCGCTTCGTCTAAGCGCTAACAACCTTCCTGGCACGATAACAGCCCCCATTCTGGGGGCTGTTATTTTTTTATTCCAGACAGCTTCTTTCCTTTGTATATTCATGCACTTATGTAATTATGCAATGTTGACCATTGATGTCTTGTTATGTTTATCACCCCCTCTCTGTGACAGATATCACTATAATGACACATTTTTCCATGTTATATTTTTCACGGATAAACGTATATGCATAAGCATATATCTCGATATAAACATAGGCAATGAGCTAAGGAAATCCAGATGTCTGACCTTCGAGCTGAAATCAACAAATTACACGCCAATATCTGTAGCGGGCTTGCAGACCCCACCCGCATTCTCATCTTATATACGTTGCATGATCATCCCTATAATGTCAGCGAACTCGCAGAAAGCTTAGAGCTCCCCCAGCCTACAGTTTCCCGCCATTTGAAAGTTTTACGGGAACGACAGATGGTTTTGGCGCAGCGTAGCGGCCAGGCCGTTTACTATTCCCTGGCCGATGCACGCATCATCGAAGCGATGGATCTCTTGCGAGCAGTCCTGGCCAGCCGACTGCATGATCAAGGTGAACTGGCAGACTCGGTAAGTCAGGAGATACCTTAATTAATTTCTGTATCAATTTCAGGAGACATTTTTATGAAAACATTCTTGATCCTCGGTGCCGGTACTGGCGGCACTATGGTAGCCAACAAAATGGCCCATGAACTCGATCCCCAGGAATGGCGCATCATCATCGTCGACAAGTTCGAAACTCACTACTACCAACCCGGTTTTTTGTTTATCCCTTTTGGCATCTACTCCCCCAGCGATGTCATCAAACCCAAGCGAGATTTTATCCCCCACAATGTCGAATATATTTTATCCGACATTGAACTGATCGAACCAGATAAACATCGCGTACTCCTCACTAAGGAGAACCAGGTAATCAATTACGATTATTTAGTAGTCGCTACAGGAACCCAAATCCGTCCGGAAGAGACTGAAGGCATGGCCGATGATGGCTGGTACGAAAATAAATTTGATTTCTACACCATCGAAGGCGCCACAGCGCTGAGCCGCTTCCTGAAATTCTGGAAGGGCGGACGCATGGTACTGAACATCACCGAGATGCCTATCAAGTGCCCTGTTGCTCCCTTGGAATTCCTGTTCTTAGCAGATTGGTTTTTCCATGAGCGCGGAATTCGCGACAATGTAGAGCTCGTCTTCGCAACACCCCTGGATGGCGCATTCACCAGACCGCGTGCTTCGGCCATCCTTGGGGATATGCTCGATCAAAAAGGGATCAACCTGGTACCTGAGTTCAACATCGGCTGGGTCGACAACGACGAGAAAAAAATCGTATCCTATGATGAACAAGAAGTCGAATATGACCTGCTGGTCACTATCCCCACCAACATGGGCGCTGAAGTCATCGACCACTCTGGGATGGGCGACGAACTCAACTATGTACCCATAGACAAGCACACCCTGCAATCCAAAAAATGGGAGAACGTCTGGGTGATCGGAGATGCTGGAAATGCCCCCACGTCAAAGGCTGGTTCCGTTGCACACTTTATGCTGGACGTGCTCATTGAGAATATCCTCCGCCACATGGAAGGTATGGAACCATTGCCAAAGTTCGATGGTCACGCCAATTGCTATATCGAATCGGGCTTCGAGAAGGGTATCCTGATCGATTTCAATTATGATGTCGAGCCATTGCCCGGGAAATTTCCGCTGCCAGGGTTTGGTCCGTTCTCACTTCTCAAAGAATCTGCAGCCAACCACTGGGGAAAAATGGCCTTCCGCTGGATCTACTGGAATATCTTACTCAAAGGCGGCGAAATGCCCTTTGAATCCCAGATGACCATGGCCGGGAAGTGGGCCTAAAGGAGTTCACAATGGCTGATGATTTAGCCCTGCTGCATCAAAAAGTCGATCTCCTGACCGAGCAAGTCGCCGTGCTGACCTCTCATGCCGAAGTTCAACAACGCCGGCAGCGTGAGTTCGACGAGCTCAAGAACGACGCTATTCCGATTGTCAACCATATGATCAAGTTGAGCATCGATGAATTAGCAGACATCGGAACTGAATTCGAAGTAGAAGATCTATTCTTTTTACTCAAACGTGTGATCCGCAATACCCATATGCTTCTGGCAATGTTCGACCGCTTCGAAGCCTTAATGGGATTGGCCGATGAAACTGAGCTCTTGGGTAAACAAGTATTCAACTACACTGTCGAGCAGCTAGACAAATTCGAACGGGAAGGCTATTTTGATTTCGCCCGAGAAGGTTGGCTCATTATTGAGCGAATTGTGACTGAGTTCTCTGAGGAAGATGTGCGTGCCCTAGGCGATAATGTGGTCACGATCCTGAACACTGTACGAAATATGACCCAACCTGAAATCATGGCTCTGGCAAATAACGCCGTCGGGGCTATGCAGGAAGAGATTCCCGAACCCAAACGAGTATCCACCTGGGCACTGCTGCGCGAACTTGGTGACCCTAAAGTTCGCCGAGGTATGGCCCGGATGATCAATATCCTAAAAGCTCTCGACGAGCAAACAAATTAATCTATCCACAAATATCCATAAAGGAGTTACAAAATGTCTTTACTCGAAACCGTTACACTCAATGAAGAAGGCTTCCTGACCAATCCTGATGAATGGAACAAGGAACTCGCCCTGGAAATTGCCAAAGGCGAGGGGATCACTGAGCTAACCGAAGATCATTGGAAGATCATCGAGTTCTGCCGGTCCAACGCTGAGGAATCTGGTGCGGCCCCCACTCTGCGTCAGATCACCAAAGGGACGGGTATCTCCACCAAAGAACTCTTCGCTCTTTACCCCAAGGGACCTGCCAAAAAAGTCGCCAAGATCTCTGGCCTTGGTAAACCCGAAGGCTGTGTATAAGTCTCAAAGGAGAAAACTATGTCTGACGAAAACCGCCACATTGCATTCATCTGCTCCAAGGGTGATCTGGATATGGCCTACCCTGCCCTGGTAATGGGTTGGGCCGCCCTGGGCAACGGCATCGATGTAACCATTTTCTTCACTTTCTGGGGAATGGATCTAATTAGCAAGAAACGCCAAAAGCGCCTAGAGCTCTCTCCAGTTGGCAATACCAGCATGAAGATGAGCATGATGGGCCTGCCCACTGGAAATTTGGGAATTCCCAATATCATGAGCATTATTCCTGGAATGACTGCCTTCACATCCTGGTTCATGAAGAAGAAGATTGAAGAGGTTGAGGCTCCCCCAGTCGACGAGTACCTGGAAATGCTCCTGGACGCGGGTGCCAATCTCTACGCTTGCAAGATGTCAGTAGATCTGTTCGGCCATACCAAGGATGATTATATTGATGGTGTCAAAGACATCGTCACCGCTGGCGACTTCATGGATATGACCGAAGGCGCCCAAATCGTCTTCATTTAGCCCCATTGCTTGGCAAATACAAAAAGGCCTCGACAATTGATTTTCATCATTATCGAGGCCTTTTTTGTGACTGGAATCGTTAGGGGAGGATGTACACCACAGAACTCTCGAATACTACAAACCTTCCATGATAGCATCTTCGGGGTCGCTCTCATTCCCCGACATACCGGAAGCAATATGATATTCACTGGGGTTCTCACCCTCTTCAAAACCAGCTAATACAAATACTGCATTCGTAACCGTATTCCCTGGATTACGCCATTGATGTTTGAGTTCAGCTGCAAATATCAGGGTATCTCCAGGCTCTAGAACGAAGTATTGATTTTCTACTTGATATTCAAGTTTTCCCCGTAAGCACAACACAAATTCATGGCCAGTATGCACCATGGGAAAGCGTCCGCTATTCGCGCCGCTCTCTAAGGTGAGCATAAAAGGCTCCACCCGTCCCGAGAAAAACTCACCTCCTAAACCTTCCCAAAGTCCGCGGTGGAAGGGCACCCGAGTGCGTTGGTTGCTCTTTATGAATACCACTTCTTTTTGGGGTGTTTCGGTGCGAAAGAAAGCCGTGATGGGTACTTCCATCGCTTCGGCCAGTTTATAAAGGGTACTAACCGATGGAGATGACTTGCTGCGCTCGATCATACTCAAAGCATTGGCAGAGAGTCCACTCATACGTGCTAAGGCCCGCATCGAAAGGTTTCGTTCTTCACGCAAATCCCGCAATCGTATCCCTACATCTACTGATAGGGCTTCTTTATCAAAGAGTTCCATGGCAATTGCCTCCGATCATATATAGACACATTCAACACAAGATTTATTTTAATTGTACCAAATAACTCCGAATTTGGCATATAGTCGCGTAAAATTCGTTGCAATGGCAAATTTTGATGAATTGAGTCTATACGGAGATCAAACCAGTACGAATGGCAAATTTCACTAACTCAGTTGCCGAGTGCAGATTCAACTTGTTCATGATGCGTTCGCGATGGCGGGAGACAGTTTTTGGGCTGATTTCAAGTTTTTCGGCAATTTGGGGTGTCGACAATCCCTCTGCGACCATTTCCAGTACTTGTCGCTCCCGATCGCTGAGTACATCGAGATCAGGGTGCAATTCCTGACCTAGTTCGTGACTATCACTACCCCACGGTTGCTGTATCAGTCGCCGATAATCTTCTAGCAACCAACTAGCCAACGTCGGTTGCAAATATACATTTCCTGAATGAACAGTCCGAATACCAGAGACTAATTCGTCCGCGGCAGCTTGCTTTGTGATATACCCTGTTGCTCCTGCAGCCATCATTTCGAAGAAATATTGTTTGTCCTCATGAACCGTGAGACACAGCACATTGCAATTTGGACACCTTTCCGAAAGTTGTCGTGTTGCTTCGAGGCCATCCATTTCTGGCATGGTGATATCCATTATGATTACATCAGGCTGATGTTGCGTGGCCATGCTTAAAGCTTCAATTCCATTGCGAGCCTCACCAACCACTTTCAATCCATCTTGTGTCTCGAGAAACGATTTCAATCCGGTACGGATTACGTCATGATCATCAACCAGCAATATTCGAATGGCGTCCATAACCCTACTCCTCCTATGCCGTAGTAGGTAAGTCTACGCACGACACGAAGACTTCAATTTCTGTTCCCTCCCCAGGGGCTGAAGCTAAACTAAATTGACCATCCACAGACCGAACACGTTCGCGCATGCCAGCTATTCCTAATCCTGAATTCGTGTGCTCGACCATCGTTGAATCAAATCCAATCCCATTATCTTGAACGCGTAAGCGCGCCACTTTTGAATGACATTCCAAAGAAATTTGGGCTTGGTTGGTGTTTGAGTGACGCGCAATATTCGTTAGGGCTTCCTGGGAAACTCGAAAGAAGACCGTTTCGACCAAAGGATCTAAGCGACCCTCGTAGCCATCTACATCCAAATTCACATCTAAGGCAAAACGATCCCTGACATCATCTACTAAATGTTCCAGTGCAGAAACCAATCCAAGATCATCTAGTTGAGCCGGGCGCAAGTCATGCACTAGGCGGTAGAGCCCTTTAGACATCTGGCGACTCAACTCTTGCAGCCGAATTATTACACCATTAACGGTTTCATCACCCACGCAGCGATTCTTCAAGGTTGCCAAATCGAGCGAAAACCCAGTCAGTATTTGGGCCAATTCGTCATGTAACTCTCGTGATATACGTGAGCGTTCTTCTTCTTGGGCAATTACCGTACGGCGCAAGAGTTGTTTCTGCAATGCCTCGCGTTTGACCAATTCATCTTGCACCGTTTCCAATGCCTCAAATCGATCTCGTTGAGCCTGGATTAATTGATTCTGGCGCTCTTTATCAACAATTTGAGTCGCTCTCATCAAACTAGCTGTAATCATGGCAGCCAGGATCGCTCGGACAACCTGAACAGGGATACCGAAAAAAGAGAGAAACCAGGTTACATTAACAGAATTTGCAGGGAAAAGACCAATATCAGAGACGAATATTTGAGATATTGCATAGAAGAAAAACCCAATCGCGGCCCCATTCAAACTTCTAGAAAGAGCATCACGTTGGGAAGCTTTGGCCTGACGTCCCTGATTTATTAACGCGACCGCGGCCAAAATCCCGCCTGGAACTGCCAGCACATACCGTGCCAACACATCCGCACGACCAATCCAAAGTTCAAAATCACCCCATACGGTTGCCCCCGTGAACAGGATCAGCGCGGCGTATAAGGTCAATAGGCCAGCTCCAACCCAGGCATCCATAGCAGCTAAGCGCTTGGGAGGTCGTAAAACCTGTACACCATAAGCCACAAGTGAGGCAAATGAAACCGCCAGCAACCCTAATCGCAACCAAAACCAATAAGGTCGAAGTGGGATTTCCAGCCAGGTATTCTGCAAAATAAAAATTTCTAGCCATTCATGAACACCATGCAAGATACCAAACGCGGCTAAAGGTCTTAAAACACGCGCTTCGGCCAACAAAGGCGATCGGCCAAACTCTAAGATTATGGCCAATCCCATACTAAAAAAGGCCAAGCCATAGAAGAAATAAACCAGGATCATGTCTACTTGAAAACCTGGAACTACCATCACGTCATTTCCTTCTGATAAAAAGAATACTTTTGAGTGTGTTTTGTCATATATGTGAAGGGGGTCACTTGACAGCGATATTAGTATTGGGTTAAAATACCCAATACAACATTCGTTTCTTGGGGTGTTTTGCCCATTTTATCATTTCTTGACCATTTTTTGGGCAAATTTACCCAAGAAATATTGTACCCGATTTTTATAAGGAGGTGCCCCTCGAAAAACGATTGTTCATCGAACATCCACTTTAGTACATCGTAAATTAAGATACTTGATATTTTTTGTTATCTTCATGGGTAGCA
>CAYWIC010000144.1:0-13777 GCA_964458115.1 uncultured Anaerolineales bacterium
CCTCTCCTCTCTTGTAGAATCAGCCTGTTATTCAACCTGATTGGGCAAAGTCCAGCAGGGCAACATCGCGACCTTCGGATTGCAGTTTTCTTGCGGTTTCTATGGCAACAAATCCATCGAAACAGAAACCTCCTAGCAGGCAATCACCTTCAGGATGGATCGCTAGAATTTTCTCACTGCACATCGTGGCCATCTCATCTACACTCAAGTAGCGATTTCTGTCCAAATCGAGCTTATAAAATGGTTGCTTTGGCTTCATTAATCGCGCCATTTTTATAGCAGCTACACCACGACCAATATAGAAAAACGGTGGATTCGAACCCGCAGGCTTCAAGGCTTGAACCATGGGCCAAGAATCCTCATTTTGGATTGAAGAACGATCATCCTGTAATGATTTTGCCAATACCTCGATTGTTGGAGATTCTAGAATAAATTTCCCGGAAAGAGATTTCCCGAATTGTTTTTCGATCTGCACAAACAGTCTCACCGCTAAAAGTGAGTGCCCTCCCAGGTCGAAGAAGTCATCTTGAATACCAATCGGTTGCGTTCTGAATACGCGTTCCCAAACCCTCACCAATTCCCGCTCGATATCGCTGCGCGGCGGGACATAATCCCTTTCAGCCTCTTGTATTTCTAGGGCATTCCTCGCCGGGATGATTAACTTATCAGTCAGATGCGAAAGCCTGAATTCTGGATTCTCTAGAATTGCATCGAACATGGTCAGAAAGTTCTCAGCCATAATCGCGATTGTGTCATCATCGAAAAGCTCGATCTTGTAGACGATCTCTCCTCGCCACTCACCGCCCTTCCCAGGGGAAATGAAGACCGCCAGATCATGATAGGTCTCTTCGGAATCAGCGCTCAGTGGAAGGACTTCTAGTCCGCGAAAATCCAGGGTTTGATCGCTAGCTTCTTCGAAAGCAAATAATCCGCGCGCCAGGGGTGTGTGCCGTACACCAGGCAGGTCCGCGACCAACTGGAAGGGAATATCCTGGTTGTCGAAAACCTCCAGACAATAATGATGAAGCCTTTCGACAAACTCTAGGAAGCCCGGATCGCCGGATGCATCGGCTCTGAGTACAACGATGTTATTGAGGTATCCAATCAGATTTTCAGTTTCGATCTGGTTGCGGTTGGCAATCGGGGTGCAGATAATGAGCTGTTCCTGTCCAGTGTAGGCGTGCAACAATGCAGCAAAGATCGAGAAGACGGCAATGAATTTCGTGCCGCTCACCTGAAGGATTTTTCGGTCGAGTTGATCAAGCTGATGTTCGGAAATGGTGAGTTCCCTAGTAGCGCTTCGATCCGAGATAATCGATTTTCGCGATTGATCCAGGGGAAGTTCCAGGGGGTCGACATTTTCGAGAAATTGCTCTTCCCAAAATTGGATCTGCCCGGCATAGCGGCTGGTCACCTGCTGTCTTCGCTGCCAGATCGCAAAATCGGCATATTGAACGGTCAGAGGGGGCAAAGGCAAAGGCTGCCCGGAAGAATAGGCGTTGTAAATTAAGCCCAGTTCCTTTAAGAAGATATCCAGCGACCAGCCATCGAAAATGATATGGTGTGCGGTGATGATCAGGATAAATTCAGCCTGATGCATCCACAGGAGGCTCACGCGCATCAAAGGGCCGGCCTTCAAATCGAACTCGCGTTGAACTTCCTGATCGATACGTTTTTGGATTTCTTGCGCTGGTGTGTCTGAGATCCTATCCCTCAGATCGGTTACACTCAATTTCACATCACTCTGGCTCGAAATGATCTGCACTGGCTCTCCCTCGTGCATTTTGAAAGTCGTCCTCAGGATATCGTGGCGGCGGACGATTTCGAGAACGCTCTTTTCGAGATCGGGAATTCTGAGCGCGCCTCTCAATCGGAACACTTTCGAGAGATTGTAAGCGGTGGAACTCAAGCCGAGTCGTAGAAGCTGCCACACCCTCAGTTGCTGGAAAGAGAGGGGCACATTATCAAGAAGTCCCGTGGGCTTCAATCCCCTATCACCAGCAGTGCGAACGCCGCTGGCCTGGTTCAGAAATGCCAGAATATCTGGCTTCCGCTCACCAAGTTCTCGCTGAATAGATTTCGTAAGCACCCCTTTGGGCGCGTCGATCTGCAAGTGATCTCCCTGGACTCGAACCCGGATGCCCAGGCTGCGTAATTCCGAAAGATAATCTGCCACACTCATATCACAATGGTTTCCCCATCTCCTTCATCAGAAGAATCGAATTCAGTCTCTCGCACATATCGATGAGCCTCGACTACCTGGCCGAGTTTTTCAACGGTAGGGTTTTGAAAGAAAACCCTCAGCGGCAGGACGATGTCGAAAGCTTTTCCCATCCGCGAGGTTACCCTGGTGGCCAATAAGGAGTGTCCGCCTAAATCGAAGAAGTTATCCATCACACCGATCTGCTCCAGTTTCAACACTTCAGCCCAAATTTCAGATATCTCTTTTTCGATGGCGTTGCGAGGCGCGACAAGGCCCTCCTCCAATTCTGGACGTGAATGATCAGGAGCCGGCAGGGCACGCCGATCTATTTTGCCATTGGGCGTCAGGGGGATTTCAGCGAGTTCGATGTAGAATTCGGGGATCATGTACTCGGGCAGCACATTGCCTACATGCGTGCGCAATTCGCCGACTTCCATGCGGTAGCCCTGGTGAAGGATCAGATAGGCAACCAGCCGATTTTCGAGATAAGCAGCGCCTTCGCCAGGCTCGGTTGTACAGGTAGTCACTACAGCCTGATGGACGGCATCATGGCTCAGCAGCGCATTCTCGATCTCTCCCAACTCGATGCGAAAGCCGCGCACCTTGACCTGGTGATCGCTCCGACCGAGGAATTCGAGCTCCCCATCCAGGCGGTATCGCGCTATATCCCCGGTCTTGTACATCAATGCATCTGTGCTATCAACGAAAGGGTTATGGACGAATTTTTCCCGGGTCAGATTGGGTTGGTCGAGATAACCGTTGGCCAACCCCTCACCACCGATGTACAGCTCCCCGGGGATACCGATAGGGGTAATATTGCCATAACGATCCAGGATGTAGATCTGTGTATTGGCGATGGGGCGGCCAATGGTGACCGACTCCGCGCCAGGCAACACCTGCTTCACCGTCGAGTAGATAGTCGTTTCCGTCGGGCCATAAAAGTTCCAAACTTGAGTCCCACAGTCCAAAAGCTGGTGCGCCAGATCGAGCGGCAGACTCTCCCCGCCAGACAAGATCATCAACTGTTGAGCCCCCTCCCAGCCTGCATCGAGCAGCATTTGCCATCGCGATGGTGTTGCCTGCATAAATGTTGCTTTCGTAGATTTTAGTTTTTCCACCAAAAGGAAACCATCCGCAGAAGTCTCCTCACTGACGATTTCTGTGATACCCCCCAGGCTCAACGGCAGGAACAATTCTAACCCAGCGATATCGAACGAAATCGTTGTGACCGCCAGCATATGATCGTCGGGGGTAAATCCCGGCTCTTGCCCCACCGAATGGAGGAAGTTCACCACCGCGCGATGACTTACCTGGACACCCTTCGGCTTTCCCGTGGAACCCGAGGTGTACATGACGTAGGCCAGATCATTGGGAGAACTGCGACAGGTGATGCTCCCGGTCTCACAAAGACTGATCAACTCTGGCCCGTCCGAGTCGATATTCACCACCCGCCCATGAAATTGCGGCAGCAACGGCTTCAACGATTGCTTTGTCAACAGTAGCCCCGCACCCGAATCGTCCAGAATCGTCGTGTTGCGTTCCTGAGGAAAAGCCACGTCGAGGGGTAAATACACCGCACCTGCTTTTAGGACCGCCAGCAAGGCTACTACTATCTCCGGCGAACGCTCCAGGAAAACCCCCACCAAATCGCCAGGTGCCACATCCAGGCTGATCAGATGGTTAGCGAGCTGGTTGGCGCGCTGATTCAATTCCCCATAGGTCAGTTGTTGATCTTCATAAATGACCGCAATCTTATCGGGTCGGCTTGCGACTTGTTCTTCGAATAATTCATGGATGCACTTTTCCCTGGGGAAGTTGGCCTCCGTGGCATTCCATTCGACCAGCAGCTTGTTCCTTTTCCCCTCAGACATGATGGGCAATGCGGAGATCTTCCGATCAGGGTCCTCCACGATACCACCTAACAGCGCTTCGAAGGCACGCAAACGGGAGCGTATGGTCTCGCCATCGTGGAGGTCTGTGTTGTACTGGCACTGCAAGACAACGACGTTCTCGGCTTTTTCCAGGGCGTTCAGGAAGAGTTCGAAATTGTCGTGATCTCGAGGAACCTCATCGACTTCGACTTCCAGGCCTTCGAACTGATTCTCCTCGGCCTTGATGGATTGGTCGATATTTAATACGACCGGCACCAGGGGGATTCGGCTGGGATCGCGCCGCAAATCCAGTTTTTTCATCAGGCTTCCAAAGGTAACCTGCTGATGCTCGAAATCATCCAGGATTTTTGGCCGCCGGGTTTTCAAGTATGCGTTGAAAGACAAATCCCCATCGATGTGGCTGCGGATGGGCAGCAAATTGACGCAATGTCCCACCAACTCGAATTGCCCTGTGGCTGCTTGCCTGGCAGCCAGGATACCAACGATAAGCTCGTCCTGGCCGGAAAGGCGATGCAAGAAGACCTCGAAGCCAACCAACAACGTGGTGAGGAAACTGCATTTTGCTTTGGCACCAAGCTGCTTGAGATCAGCAATCAATTGGGGATCGAATTCCCAATCCAACCTTGCAGAATTGTAGCTGCGCACTGAGGGGCGCGGTCGATCGGTCGGCATATCTAACGAGAGGATACGATCGGAATATTGAGCCAGCCAATATTCTTCTGCGGCGAGGGCTTGCTCGCTGTTTTCTATCAGGGTTACATAATCCCGGATGGTTACAGGTTCTGGCAATTGAGGTACCAACCCTTTGGTTTTCGCAGAGTAGAGCGCGCCCAGGTCATCGATGATGACGCTCCACGACCAGCCATCGCAAACCAGATGGTGGATGGTGATCAGAAGCTGGTACTCTTCCTCACCGAATTTGATGACCTGCGCTCTGATCAGCGGCCCATGCTCGATATCGAAGGGCTGGTTCACCTCATGCTTCTGAATACCCTGTGAGCGCAGGTGCTGCTCCTCTTCGTTTTCGTGAGAAATATCAACCAGGGGGACCGCGATCATCCGAGAGGCGCTCACGCAGATGGTCTCCCCATCGGGCGTGAAGGTGATGCGCAACGCTTCATGCCGCTTGATCAAATCCTGAATAGCTTCCCGCAAGATATCGATCTGTAGCTGGCCCTTAATGCGCAAAATGGCCGCTTCGTTATAGGCCAATGTGACCTCTGGGTCCATTTGCATGGCCAACCAGATCTCTCTCTGAGCTTCTGTCGAAGGCAAGGTGTAGATCAACTCCCCGTGAGAGAATGGGTCGTACGCAACCGGCACGCCGGAGAGTTTCTCATTTTGGGCGGATGCATTTTTCATCATGTCAGGCCTCTGTGACACGCATGTATTTCCCCTCACGATCAGGATCTTCGATGTACCAGGCTGGATTCCCCTGGGGGTCTTTGCCCAATCTGGCGCCGGGAACAGGGGGTTGATCAAAGCTGGATTTCGCATGTTGTTCCTCCAGCCCCGGTGAATCTACCAGGAAACCGGCGGCTTTCATTTCGCGAACACTCTCATCGAAAGCCGCGACCACAAATTGGATCTCTTCATCGGAGTGGGCGATGGTCAGGAAGCAGGGCATATCCACCCACATATGCACCCCCTTGTTCCGCAGCCAATAGATCAACAACTCGCCAAACTCCAGATCAGACAAATCCGATAGGTACATCATTGAACCGAAGTTGTTGAGCACCAAGGGAATTCCGGCAGCGCGGAAAATCGCATTGATCTGGGCGGCGAACTCATCGGCTTTGCAGTTCAAATCATGTTGCAATTCCGGCCCGGATTGGACCAAAAAATCAAGCGCAGCTTTGGTGGAGGCTAAAGCCAGTGGGTGGCGGAAAAACGTGCCTGCGTAATAGGTCACACCCACCTCGGGGACAGAGTCATCACCAAATTGCCAGGTGCCACCATCGAGGGCGTCCATATATTCCGGAGTGCCAGCGATCACGCCAATCGGCAACCCACCGCCGATCACTTTGCCATAGGTCGCCAGGTCAGCCTTGATCCCAAAATACGCCTGGGCGCCGCCCGGATGTGTGCGGAAACCGGTAATCACCTCGTCGAAGATCAGAGCGCAACCGGCATCGGCAGTGGCCTGGCGAAGTTGGTGAAGGAACTCTTTGGGGCGGAATTCGGGGTGCCGGCTCTGAACCGGCTCGACCAGCACCGCGGCCAGTTCACTCGCGTGGCTCTGAATGATCTCCAGCGCTTCGTCCGTGCCGTAGTCCAAAACCAGGGTATTCTCGACTTTGGCCAGGGGCACGCCGGGCGAAGCAGGCATCGAACGCAAATTGCCGGTGCTGCGAAGAATAACCTCATCGGTATGCCCGTGATAGGACCCCGAGAAGATCACCACCTTGTCACGACCGGTCACCGTGCGGGCCAGACGCAATGCACCCATCACCGCCTCGGTCCCCGTGACGCAGAAAGTCGCCCGATCCATATCGACCATTTCACCGATCTGGGCGGCGACTTCGCTGGCCAGGGGTGTCTGCGGGCCAATCTCGATGCCCTTTTTCAGTTGCGCCTCGATAGCATCCACGATGAAGGAGGCGCCAAACCCAAAAAAGCTTGAGCCGAAGCCATTCAACAGATCGACATACTCATTTCCATCGATATCCCACAATTTCGAGCCTGCCGAACGCTCGACGACGATTGGGTAGACCAGCTCCTTCAACCTGGCTGAAAAACCCGAAACCGTCGGGGGGTCGGCGAAATGCGTGCGATTCTGCTGGGCAGCCTGTTTGGATTTCTTCGTCCTGGCGTTATAGGCTTCTATGAACTCTTCTAACCTGTCCTGAATTTCCGGATTCTCCTGAACCTCGCGATCCTGCTTCAGCGATAGGCTGGCAATGGCCGGCTTTGCCTCCCGGAGGGGCGTTTCTCCTGCCGAGGAAATTTCAGTCTGCGAAGACCTGATTTGCTGCAAAGACGCAATCAGGTCATTTTCATCTGCTGATCCAGCCATCCCCAGGACTTCGAGCTGACGGGCCATGATCTGTAGTTGATGGGTGATGATCTGTTGGGCAGTCCCTGGAACCGTAGCTGATCCCGCTGTAAGGGGTGCCAAACTCGCCCTCTGGGTTTGTGCTGGCATTCGGGCAGGCGCCTGCGGTTGCGTGGGTTCGAACTTCCCTGGTGGTAGTTCCGCATCCAAAGCTGACGCCAGCGCATCCAGGCTGGCATACTCATCCAACAATTGCCGGAAGGTGAACTTGAGCCCAAAGGAATTCTTCAGCGCGGTGGCCACCTGCGTGAGTGAGAGCGAATCGAGGCCCATTTCCAGAAACGTGACCTCAGGATCGACTCCGTCCAAATCTACCCCCAGGGTCCCACTCAGAATCTCGGTCACCTTGGGGATCAGGAATTCTTTTCTGGAAATTGGGGGCTGGGACGTTGGCATTAGGTTCCCTTTCTCCAATGGTTGTTCAACGGTCAGGTCGTTGGGTGCCACCCCCGACGGGTCCAGCCAATAACGCTTGCGTTCGAAGGGGTAGGTCGGGAGGGAGATGCGCCGGCGCGATTCTCCCTGGTAATAAATATCCCAATCGATGGATAGCCCCGAGGTCCAAAGCCCCGCCAAGGCCATCATCAGTGAGGCCCATTCGGGGTCTTCACCAGAACCCAGGGATGAGAGGGCAATCTGATTTTTCTTGTCCTGGGCGTGCTGACGCGCCAGCGTGGAGGTCGTCCTTCCGGGGCCAATTTCCAAAAGAACCCGGCCCGGTTCACTCCAGAGAGTGCGCACGGCCTGCGAAAAAAGCACTGTGGCGCGCAGATGGGCCGCCCAGTACATCGGGTCGGTGGCCTGCTCGGCGGTCATCCATTCGCCAGTCACTGTGGAGACGATCGGGATCTTCGGCGAAGATAATTTGATTGCTCGGACAGTCTCGGCAAAAGGCTCGACAATGGGGTCCATCATCGACGAGTGGAAGGCGTGCGAGGTGTGCAGTAGGGAGCAGGCGATCCCTTCGCCTTCGAACTGCTCTTGTAGAGTTTCGATTGCAACATCAGGGCCAGAAACGACGCATAGCGAGGGGCCGTTGTCAGCAGCGAGGCTCAACTCGGAAGTCAAGTATTTTTCAACTTTTGAGGCGGGGGTTCGAACCGAAAGCATGGAGCCGGAGGGTAAATCTGCCATCAACTCCCCGCGCTGCGAGACAAGGTTCAGGGCATCTTCCAGAGAGAAAACACCCGCCAGGCAGGCGGCCACGAATTCGCCAATGCTGTGGCCCGCCAGGGCGGCGGGTTCGAGCCCCCAGCTCATCCAGAGTCTCGCCAGGGCGTACTCGATGGTGAACAGTGCTGGCTGGGTAAATTGAGTCTCTTGCAGCAGGGCAGCGCTGTGCTCTTCATCGGCCGAGGCCGGGTAAAGCAGTTCACGAAGGTCGCAATTCAGTGTCGGTGCCAAGATGTCAGTGCATCGATCGACCACGCGCCGAAAAAACGCTTCGCGCTGGTATAGCTCCGCGCCCATGTGGACGCGCTGCGCCCCCTGCCCTGGGAACAGGAAAACCAGTTCACGGTTGGGGTCTGTCATCCGGCGGGTGGAAACCCGTTTCATTGGCAAAGTGGTCAGGGTCTCGATGGCATCGGGCAGATCCTTGACCACGACCGCGCGGCGGTACTCGAACTCTCTGCGCCCCACCTGTAATGTGTAAGCGGTATCCGCCAGATCGGTTTGTGGATAGGATTCCAGATAGCCCTTCAGGTTCAGCGTGGCAGCCTCTAAAGCGGTCTCCGTTTTCCCCGAAAGCAAGAGGGTCTGCCACGGTGGGGGAGGATTGGAAGCTTCGAGAGTAGGGGCTTCCTCCAAGACGACATGGGCATTGGTGCCACCCACGCCGAACGAACTCACCCCGGCCCTGCGAGGCGTGCCATTGGCTTCCCAGGGGGATAACTGAGCGTTGACGTAGAAAGGGCTACCTTCGAGGTCGAGGCGGGGATTAGGTTCCTCGAAAAACAGGGAAGCAGGGATGGTCTTGTGTTTCAGCGCCAGGCTGGTCTTGATCAGACCGGCAACACCTGCTGCAGCGACTGCGTGGCCGATATTACTCTTCACCGAGCCAATTGCACAGAACCCCTTGGATTGCGTGCCGCGCTCAAATACCTGCCGCAGGGCTTCGACCTCAATCGGGTCCCCCAGGGGCGTGCCGGTACCATGGGTCTCGATGTAGGTGATGGTCCAGGGAGGGAAATCCGCGCTGGCCTGCGCCTCAGCGATGGCAGTGGCCTGCCCGTTGACACTGGGCGCGGTAAAACTGACTTTGTCGGCACCATCGTTGTTCAAGCCCACGCCGCGTATCACGGCATAGACCTGGTCTCGATCTGCGAGGGCGTCATCCAGGCGTTTGAGCAGCACGACACCCGCGCCATTGCCAAATACCGTGCCGGTTGCCGCAGCATCGAAGGCGCGCGTATGACCGTCGATGGAAAGCATCCCCCCTTCCTGATAGAGATAGCCGCTCGCCTGGGGTACGGTGATCGATATGCCCCCCGCCAGGGCCATATCACACTGGGAATTCACCAGGCTGTGATAGGCCTGCGCGACGGCAACCAGGGAGGTCGAACAGGCGGTATTGACGTTGACGCTCGGCCCCTTCAAGTCCAGCTTGTAAGATACTTGCGTGGGCAAGAAATCTTTCTCGTTCCCGATGGCGACCTGAGTTTCACCTAAGATTTCGAGTAATTCGGTGTGTGTCTGGACATTGTTGGTGTAGTAGGTGTTGAATCCCAGGCCTGCAAAGACGCCGATCAACCCCGGGTAGCGGTGGGCGTCATAGCCAGCACCCTCGATGGCCGCCCAGGCAATTTCCAGGAATACGCGCTGCTGGGGGTCGGTGATCTCGGCCATGCGCGGGCTGAAGCCGAAGAATGGGGCATCGAATTTGTCTACATCAGCAAGGATGCCGCGTGCCCTGACATATTCAGGCTGATCCCTCAAATTATCACTTACAGCCGGGGCCAGACCATCTTCCGAGAAGAAGGAAACTGATTCGACCCCCTCACACAGGTTGTCCCAAAACTCCTCGATCGAGTTGGCACCTGGGAATCGGCAGGCCATCCCAATAATGGCCACACCCGGCTGGGATCTCTCTGGCCTGGATTCAGGCCTCGACCGGAGAGGAGATGTCGAAGTGCCCACTTCCTCGTTCAGGTATGCAGCCAACTTGCGGATGTTGGGGTATTGGAACAGCCTCACCAGTGAGATATCCATCGCTAGCTGCTGCTGGATTCGGGCAGCCATCTGGACGATGAGCAGGGAATTTCCTCCCATGTCGAAGAAATTGTCATCCACGCCAACCTGCTCCAGCTTCAGCAAGTCAGCCCAGATTTCTGTCAATGATTTCTCCAATTCTGTTTGTGGAGCGATATACTTTTCTGTCAATTCAGGGCGAGAGCTATCTTGTGCCGGCAAGGCATGGATGTCGATTTTGCCATTGGGCAAACTGGGGATGGAGTCGATCTCGACAAAAGCTGCCGGCAGCATATACTCCGGCAGCCTGTCCGCCAAAAACCGGCGCATGGCTTCTATCCCCGGCGATCGTCGTTCTTCCGGCAACACATAAGCAACCAACTTTTGTTCTGGGTACTCTTGATCTCCATCAGTTCCGATCGCAACCACGACAGACTGCTGGACTTCCGGATGCTCGTCGAGCGCAAACTCGATCTCCCCCAATTCGATGCGATAACCGCGCACTTTGACCTGCTGATCGATGCGGCCGAGGAATTCGATATCGCCATCCGGGAGATAGCGCGCCAAATCTCCGGTACGGTACAGCCGGTCTTCAGGCGAATCTCCAAAGGGGTTCTGCAGGAATTTCTCTTTCGTCTGATCTGGACGATTGAGATAGCCGCGCGCCACCCCCACCCCGCCAATGAACAACTCGCCTGGCTCGCCAATAGGCAGAGGTTCTAGATTAGCATCGAGGATATAGGTTTGGTAATTGGCTAAAGGCCGTCCGATAGGTGGTTTGCGGTGAGGATCGACACATTCGGCATAGGTGGCGTCGATGGTTGTTTCGGTGAGGCCGTAGAGATTGAAGAAGCGATAATCTCTCCCCCAGGTTTCAACCAATTCTCTAGGGCAAGGCTCGCTTCCAATGATCAGCACTTCCAGATCGGGAAAATCATCCTTTGGAGTGACCATCAATGCGGAAGGCAATAAGGATGCGTGCGTGATGGCCTTCTCTTGAATAAATGTGGCTAGCGGCTTCCCAGGCATCAGCTCTGCGGATGTCCCCAGGCACAACGTCGCCCCATTGGCCAGGGCCATGAAAATCTCGCAGAAGGCTACATCGAAACTCAAAGAAGCAAACTGGAGGATGCGGCTATCGGAACGGATATCATAAATGCGCTGGTGCTCCTGGGTGAGATTACACAAACCCCTGTGCTCGATCTGGACCCCCTTTGGCTTGCCGGTTGTCCCCGAGGTATACACGACATACGCGAGGTTGTTTGGATTGACATAGCTGTCCGGGTTTTTGTCTGGCTCCCTGGCGATCACTTCCCAATCCGCATCCAGGCAAATCCGTTGGACAGGGTGATCTGGCAATTTCTCCACCAGGTGATCCTGGGTTACTAGAATTTGGGACTGGCAATCTTCGAGCATGAAGCTGAGACGGCTCTTCGGGTAGGCGGGATCAAGTGGAACGTAGGCTCCGCCCGCCTTGAGAATCCCCAACAAACCGACCAGCATCTCGATCGATCGATCCACACAAATAGCGACCAGCGTCTCGGGACCTACCCCCTGCGCGCTGAGGTAATTCCCTAACTGGTTGGCTCTCCGGTTGAGTTCGTCATAGGTCAGGCTTTGATCCTGGAAGGTCAGCGCCACGGCCTGAGGACTCTTCTCGACCTGGGCCTCGATCAATTCATGTATACACTTGTCGTCTGAGTAATCGGCCGCGGTGTCATTCCACTCCACCAGCAGTTTCTCCCGTTCAGGGGGCGGCATGATGGCCAGTTTCGAGATCTTCTTCCCAGGGTTGGCCACGATTTCCGCAAGCAAAACTTCGAAACACGTGAACCGGTGTCGAATGATATCCGCGTCAAAGAGATCAGCATGATACTGGCATTCTAAAACCAGGCGGTTATCACTTTTCTCTGAAGCACTGATGTACAACTCAAAGTGCTCGAACTCCCTGGGAATCGAGTGGATCTCAACATCTAGATTCTCGAATTCCAGAGCCGCTGATTTTAGGGAGCGGTCAACATTCAAAACAACCGAAACCTGGGGAGGGCTAAAGGTATCGCGTTGCAAGGAATAGTCGTTCGCCAGATCCCCAAAAGTCACTGGCTGGTGACTGAATACCTCGATCAATTCTGGGGTTCTGTGCTTCAGGTACTCGAGAAAAACTTCCTTTCCATCTACGCGACAACGCAGCGGCAATAGATGTTCACACAGCCCAACAAGACGCCCCCTCCCTTCCGCCGGCCGATCAGCGCGTACCAAACCCAGCACAATATCATATTGGCCGGTAATTCTGGATAAGAAAACCTCCAGTGCGGCTGTGAGAATGACCTCGAAATCACATTCTGTCCGGGTAATAAGCTCCTTCAATTGTTGCACCAATGAGGGTGCAAGTTCCACCTCTTCTCTCGCGGCCTTGTGACTTTGCAATGAAGCTCTTGGACGGTCCGTGTATACGTCCAACGTGGGCACATGACCAGAAAATCGAGCCAACAAGTAAGTGCGAGCGGCAGCAGCTTCCGGGGTGGATTTCGAATCCGATTGCCGTTTAAGGTAATCGCTGTATTTCCCAGGAGCATCCAGCGCGGCCTGTTTTTCCCGGCAAATTGCGCTGTAAAATGATCCCAGATCGGTGACCAGCACACACCAGGAATGGCTATCACAAACAAGATGACTGGCAGACAGGAAAAGGTAATAGAGATCTTTTCTTTTTTGAACGATTTTGGCCCGGAAAAGAGGGCCATGTTCAAAATCGAAGGGCGTATTGACTTCTTTTCGTTTTATCGCTGATAATTGAATGTCACGATCTGCTGGACTTAGGTCTGTAAGATCGATGAATGGGATTTCAATTCGAACGGATTTTGAGACACGATAATCCTCCCCATTGGAAGAAAATGTAGCCCGTAGGGCTTCGTGTTGCTGTACGACTAATTTTATTGATTCGAACAAAGCTCGAATATTTACTCGACCACTCAACTCCAAGTATATCGCTTCATTGAATGCACAACTTGCCTCTGTCCCCAAGTGTGCTGCTAACCAAATCTCTCTTTGGGCATCTGATGAAGGGTGGGAGGAAACTATTTCCCCATCAGCAAACGGTCCGTTCTCCCCGGGCTTATAGAATATTGGCGATTTAACACCACCTTTACGGAAAGACATGCAATATCTACCTTGAGCAAAAGGCACTAGTCAGCGAATTTAGAAATCACCTTGAAAGCCCTTATACGTGTCCAATTATATCTAAGTTCTTATATATGTGCAGAAACAGAAGGGCAAATCTCCGAATATCATCCCATTCAGGACTTACGCACTTGGGGGGGGTAGCTAGCCCAACCGAGTTGGGCGGATATAGAACATTCTGACACCCAACGCGGTTGGGTTCCTACCCTAGTGCATGATCAAGAAACAATTTCGGGAATGAAGAGATGTTCGTCGTGAGGG
>CAYWIC010000145.1:0-13644 GCA_964458115.1 uncultured Anaerolineales bacterium
CCTTTCAGGGTGGGAGCTGATTGCCGCAGATGGTAGGCCCAATATTTCGCTGGAAGGGGTTATCGCCCCCTGGGATTTTTTCCTGCTTGAACGCACCGACGATACCACCATAGCCAATATTCCCTCCGATCAAATTTATACAGGGTCACTCAGCAACAGCGGAGAAACTCTCTACCTGTATGGCCCCCACGGGGAATTGGTGGACACTGCCAGCCAATCCAATGGTCATTGGCCGAAAGGAAATGCCGACATCCGCGCCAGTATGGAAAGGCGCGGAACTAGCGCAGGTGGCCTCGCCTTATGGAATACGAATAATGGCTATGTTACCAATGGGATGGACGTTGATGGCTACCCCATCCGGGGAACGCCGAAAAACGCCAACTCAAACTGGTTCCCCACCCCAACGCCAACACTCATTCCCACAGGAACCCTGATCTTGATCAATGAGTTCCTGCCTCACCCAAAGTATGATTGGAACAGCGACGGCAAGTTCACGTCTGATGACGAGTTCATTGAGTTGATCAACGCAGGGACGATCACGACGAACCTCGGAGGCTGGTTGCTGGATGATATTGAAGAGGGTTCTACCCCCTACGAACTCCCATACATCGACCTGGCACCAGGAGAAACACTTAACCTTTTTCGTTCTGAAACTGGCATCTCCCTCTCAGACGATGGCGATAAGGTGCGATTATTCCTGCCTGATGGCTCTCTCATCGACGAACGTGCATATATTTACGCCAACGATGTCAATCTTTCCTGGTGCCGCTTGCCTGACGGCATCGAGGAATTAGCGTATCCTTGTTGGCCAACGCCTGGGTACCAAAATGCGGGTTACAAAGTTATCCCCGTAACGAACCTACCAGCCATCGAACTTGAGCAGGTGCAGAAAGAACCCGAACAATTCAACCTAGAGGAAATTGAAACCATTATCCCACCTGGATGGCTGATCCCGAGTGGTTCTCGAATGTGCGGATATCAATAACTCAGAACTGCCGCGACCACTTCTCATCCCAACGTTCAACAACCACCTTGGTCTGGGTATAGAATTCAACCGCATGGCGAGACTGACCATGTAATGTACCGAAGAAGCTCTCCTTCCATCCGCTGAAGGGGAAGAATGCCATGGGCGCGGCCACACCGATATTGATGCCCACATTTCCCGCCTGAACCTCATAACGGAATTTGCGTGCTGCACCGCCATCACTGGTAAACAGGCATGCCATGTTGCCATACGCACCCTGGTTGACGATCTCGATAGCCTGATCCAAAGTATTCGCATGAATCAAGGTCAAAACGGGCCCGAAGATCTCAGTTTGAGCTACTTCGCTTTGCAGGGGGAGGTCTTTCAAAATTGATGGGCTCAAGAAATTTCCATTTGGATAGCGATCTACTTGGGCCTGACGACCATCCACCAGCAAGTCAGCGCCGTCATCTACGCCTCGTTGGATTAATCCTTGAATGCGAGATTTACTTTCTTGGCTGATAACCGGCCCCATAGTCACACCATCTTCCAGACCATTACCAACCACGCGCTTGAGTGCAGCTTCGGCGATAGCTTCCGAAAATTTATCCCTGGCATCACCCACAGTAATGACCGTCGAGGCTGCCAGGCAACGCTGCCCGGCATTGCCAAAAGCGCTGTCAGCGACGATGCGGGTGGTCATCTCCAAATCCGCATCGGGCATGACCACCAAGGGGTTCTTCGCTCCCCCCTGGGCTTGGACACGTTTGCCATTGGCTGCGCCACGGCTGTACACTAATTTTGCAACGGGAGTCGATCCCACAAAACTAACTGCCCTGACCTTAGGGTGATCTAATATGGCGTTGACAGCCTCCACGCTGCCATTGACCAGATTTACCACCCCAGGTGGAAAGTCGATTTCCTCTAAAAGTTGAAACACTTTCTGCATCGTGATTGGACAGCGTTCTGAGGGCTTAACCACCACAGTATTACCACAGGCAACCGCGTAAGGCAAAAACCAGAAGGGGATCATCCCTGGGAAGTTAAAGGGCGCGATAATGGTCACAACGCCCAGGGGCTGGCGGATCATATACTCGTCGATCCCAGGGGCAATATCCTCGGAAAACTCGCTCTGCATCAGCGCAGGGATGCCACAGGCAACTTCCACATTTTCGATGGCACGGCGCATCTCCCCGCGAGATTCTCCGAGGGTCTTACCGTTCTCCATTGTAATGGTTCGAGAGAGATCTTCGAAGTTCTGTTCCAGCAGATTCTTGAGTTTGAACAAATACTGTATGCGGTTGACCGCAGGCGTACGGCGCCACTCCATAAAAGACGATGAAGCTGCATCAACAGCTTTGTTTACATCCTCTGATGCAGACAATGGAACCTTGGCCAATGTCTCGACCGTAGCAGGGTTCACAACATCCAGAAAATCTTCTTGCGTAGAACCAACCCAAATTCCAGAAATATAATTCTTCAAATTCTCGCTCATCGAAAAATCCTCTAAACCAGATGAGTTACACTAACACGGGTGAATATTTCAATCTTTTCTAACTCGCTAAAGAAAGGTTCCGGTTCAATGGCCAACTCCGGTGGACGAACTCCTGGATCAATCTTTCCTTCTGCTAACCAAATCGCTGCAATGGCTGGAACTGCACCGGTGGGTAAAGCCCCTTTACAGGTCATGGTCCCCAGACGATAAGCATAATCCTTTCCATCCATGGTGCCCACAATTTCAGTGACAATTTCCTTTGCCCAATCTGGTGGTTGAGTTTTTGGAGGCGCTAAGAACTCCGTGATCTCTGGGACGTAGCCTGACATCATCGAAAGCATTAAATCGCGCGGAACGACCTGCTGGCCATTGACGTCCACAGGCTGGTCGCTATCAAATCCAAAATCGACTAAAACGCGTACTTTCTCGACAGTTTCTTTCGCCATACCCCAATAATTGATCTTGAAGAAGCATTCCTGCACCCCTTTATCTTTGAATGATATAGGCAAAGTGGCCACTTCGGAGTGCAATGAGAGGTGCATGGGGAGCAAACCCAAGGGCTCTACAAACCAATAATCTTCAAATTCACTCAGAGGCGGTTTCGCTTTGAATTCACCTTTCTCAAAAACCATCGGCTCGACAGTCAATTCTTCCACAATCGTAGGCACTGCATAAGTAAAACGCAGATCGTCTGGGGGTGGAGGTTTGATGCCATCATAAATCTTGATGCTCTCGATGGTATCCAATCGATCAGCCGCATAGCGTGCTTGAATATTTGGCATACCCGGTGCGGACCCCAAACCTAGAATTGCGCTGATTCCTGCTTCTTTGAAACGGTTGTGCAGTTCAAGTTGTTTGCGGGTTACATAGAAGAGTCCGCCCATATCGTTGTAATGGACACCTGCTTCAAGACAGGCTTCCATTACTTGGATATTTGTGTAATAAACAGTTGCATTGAGACACGTATCTGAGCCTTCGAGTACACCAACCAGATCAGTCTTGTCATTAACATTTACCGACTGGATCGAGATCTTGGGGCTATTAAGGTAATCTGCCACCGTTTTGGCATTGTCCATATTGATATCGACAATGACAATTTCATCAACGCGTGGGTCATTTGCCAGAGTTTGCACAGAGATGCAACCCATTTTCCCTGCACCACCGAGAACAACGATTTTCATTTATCTCCTCCTAATAATTCAAGAAATCGTCCTTACCGCAAAGTCGCGAAGAGCGCAAAGAATTTCTAATATTCAATCTTCGCGTTCTTTGCGCCTGCGCGGCTTCTTATGATACTAATTTATCAAGTCTACTACCCATCCTAAATCAAGCTCTTTCAGCCTAGCCTTGGTGGGCATTCCGGTGGAGACGTCCCAGCCAGCTTCCTGGTAATATCTGTCTTTGGCATCTTCCAAAGCTTGCTCATCGAGTGCGACGCCATCCGTCGCACCGCCCACACGGGGTTGGAATAACTTCGGAGGCAACGTATCATCTTTTCTACCAAGCCCCTCACGCGCATTATAAGCTCTCAACATATTCAAGCGACGCGCGCCGACTTCGAGCATTTCTTCCATTGAGAGTTCCCATCCCGTAACCAATTCAACGAGTTGGCGCAACTGCTCCGGTCCATATAATTGCCAGGAAGGGCCAAAAACAAACTGGCATATATTCACGGTGTCTAAATACGAATACAGATATTGGGTAATCAAAGCATAACGGACTTTCTCAGCATTGAGCACATCGCTAGGCTGTGGATCTACCAATCCTATTTCAGCCATCCGATCGGGGTAATCCTCATAAGAAGGATCATGTTCACTCGATTGATGGTCTGCCCCGAATGGATTGACGGCATAGATCAGCCCCAACGAGCGTTTGACCTCTGGCATATGCGCAGGCAATTCCATACCTTTCGATGCAACGACCAATTCCTGGCCTTTGCCAAGGCTTTGAGATGCGCGCGCTGAACCTTCTGCCAGCACATCACCAAAACCTCGTCGTTTGGCGATCATCTCTACCATGGCTGTCATGGCTTTCGCATCGCCGAAGCGCAATTCGAAGCCACCGGTATCATCTATGGTGAGAATTCCTTGCTCGAAGCAATCCATCGCCCAGGCTATCGTTGCTCCACAGGAGATAGTATCCATACCGAATTGATTGCAGTACTGGTTGGCCAGGGAAACAGCCGGCAAGTTGTCGATGCCACAGTAAGAACCAAAGGTGGAGACCGTTTCATATTCTGGACCGCCATGCACTGGATCTACTTTGTAATCTCCCTCAGTGATTTCCACAACCCGCTTACATTTGACTGTACAGGCATAACAGGTATCGCGTTCTTTGAGGACGGTATCGGACATGGTTTTACCATCCAGCGCGTTCGCCCCTTCGAAGGTTCCTGACTCCCAGTTGCGGGTCGGCAGACCACCAGTTTCGTCCTGCCAATTAGTGACTTCCGCGGTGCCGTAAAGACCCATGGCGTAAATATCCGAATCGGGGAAGTTTTTCGCCCCCCAGCGTGCCAGATCATTCAAACCGTCTTTATCCGCCACGGTGGGACGCATTTTGCCGCGCACTGCAATGGCTTTCAGGTTTTTGCTCCCCATCACTGCGCCTAAACCTGTGCGTCCATTGGCACGGTTGGCCATACTGATCAAGGCCGCGAATCGAACAAGGTTCTCCCCAGCAATCCCGGTTTGGAGAATCTGAACCCGTCGATCATCCAACTCATCTTTTATCAGGGACTCCACTTCAGCGGTGTCCTTACCCCACAAATGATCAGCTGGTTTTAATTCGACCTCACCGTCTTTGACCCACAGGTATACTGGTTTCTCTGCTTTGCCATAGATGATAACTCCATCGTACCCAGAGAACTTTATCTCAGCTGGAAAGAAACCTCCTGATTGAGAATCTCCGATAGCAAACGTCAGAGGAGATTTGGCGGTGGCAGTTAGGCGGCTTTGGCCGGAGACTGCTACTCCCGTCATAACGCTCAAGGTCAGCGCCAATGTGTTCTCCGGATCGAAGGGATCAATTTTGGGAGGTGTGTTCTTGAGCACATAATACATACCCATGGCGCTACCCCCGACATATTTTCGATAAAACTCCTCGGATGGAGTTTCAACTTCCCACGTCAGATCAACTAAATTTACATGTAAAATTTTTCCGTGATATCCGTTAGGCATAAATATCTCCTATTTCAAGCATCAGAATTCTAGATGGGACTCTAGGAATCGCAGTGGAAGTTGCCAGCGTCCCTTCTAAGTTCGAGTTCAAGAATAACATATTGTGGTTATCCATATATTCTCCTGCAGCTTATCCCTTCGCAGCCTTGACCGATTCATTGAAGATATTGAGCGTTTCCGCAACATCTTCCTCGCTCAAAGCATAACATAGGAACCAGGGTTCCCGACCGTCGGCATCGGGTTGCACACCGCGGGCAATGAGTTCCAAGGAAATTTCTTCATACAGATCATCATCCCCCTTGATATAGTCACGGAACTCATATGGTTCATCCTCTATGCCCAAGAGAATGCTCAACATCGGTGGAACGCCAGTAACAACATGAGGAATATCTTGCTCGGTCAAGATTTCGTCGATCCCTTTCATCAAAGCCGCTCCTCGCTGGTTGATAGTCTCGATAACAGGCTCACGCTCAAGGATTTCAAGCGTCGCATCTGCTGCCGCGGCTCCGATCACATTCCCAGAGTAGGTACCTCCATGAGCCATGGACCCAGGTTGAATGGTCATCATGACATCATCTTTACCGCCAATGGCCGCGATAGGGAATCCATTCCCCATAGATTTTGCATAAGTCGCCAGATCAGCTTTGATCCCGAAGTATTCCTGCGCGCCACCATTGGCAATCCGAAATCCTGTTTTGACTTCGTCAAAAACGAGCATGACACCATATTTATCGCACAAATCTCGCATTGACTGGAGATACCCCGGTTTAGGCATTATGCCTGCCGCGTTGCCCATTATCGGCTCGACGAATATTGCTGCGATTTCTTCATGCTGTTTGGCAAGGGTTTCCTCAAGGATTTCCAGATCATTGAAGGGCAAATTGATCACGTATTCTACAATCCCTTTGGGAATTCCCAAAGAATTGGGAGCAGCCAGCCCACTTCCGCGTGGGCCGAGCTGCTCTGCATTGGATGATGCTGTGCCATACATGAAGTAGTCGATCATGCCATGATATTGACCTTCGAATTTGATGAACTTTTCTCGACCGGTGTGGGCGCGTGCAATGCGCAGCGCATGGAATGTGGCTTCAGTACCGGTATTGGTGAGCCGAACCTTGTCCACCCCAGTGAGTCGGCAAATTCGCTCGGCAACGCTGATTTCGAGAGATGTTGTCCAAGCGAAGACGGTGCCCAACTCAATGGCTTCTTGAACCTTTTGAGTCACCTCAGGGTAGGCGTGACCAAGAATGATTGGTCCAAATCCCAACCGGTAGTCAATGTAGCGCTTTCCATCCAGATCCCAGACATAGGCACCCTCGCCCTTTTCGATGACCAGGGTGTCAGCCTCACCCCAATAGCGGAAGTTCGAATTGACACCATGGGGGATGTACTTCAAAGACTTTTGGAAAGCTGCTTGTGTTTTTGGTCCTTGCATACTCATCGATTCTCTCTCCTCAACGCAATTATCGGGGCTCCGAGAAACGCCGTGGGACAATCCAGATTTAGGGGTGAGTGGGGTGCTCCGCACCCCACTCACCCCTAAATCTGGGAGATCTCTCCGTAAATTTCTAGAGAACCCAATTTTCAACCTACGACAACAAATCTCGAAGGCGGTAGAACATTACCGCCAGGGGCATAAACCAGGGATTACTTCGATAGAAAATATAGGTTCGGTGTGGAATTTCAACAAAGGGACTGCTATTCTTCTCACCAGAAAGTAGCTGAGCAACTTCACGCCCGAGGTAGATCGCTGTGTGGAGGCCATGGCCACCAAATCCCAAAGCATAATAAACACCATCGATTTGCCCAATATGAGGCATCAAGTCGAAAGTCAAACCCAGCTGACCTGTCCAGGAGTGGGTAATAGGAACATTGCTCAACTGTGGGAAAGTCCTCACCATCTCATGTTTTAAAATTTCAGCTGATTCTGTCAAATCGAGCGTGGTGCTCAAATTATTTCGCCCACCCCAAAGCATGCGCCCGTCGGGGGTCAAACGGAAATAATTCAGGAACCATTTTGAGTCCCAGAACATCCTGCCATTAGGGCTGAGTTCTTGCTGCAAATCTTCTGGAAGCGGTTCGGTAACGATGCTGTAACTCCCCACGGGGATAACGCGCGACCGCAAACCACGTACGACATTATCAGTATATCCATTCGTCGCCACAATAACCTGTTTACACCGTACACTCCCCTGGTCGGTATGAACGAGGTACCCATTGGTGGCCTGTTCAACCCTCGTTACGGCAGCATTCTCAACCAACTGTGCCCCATACTTGGCAACAACTTCGGCCATACCAAACACCAATTTGGCTGGATGCAGACCAGCGCCATGCTCATCGACGAATCCACCATAATAAGCATCACTGCCTATTTCATCCCTCATAGCATCCGGGGCAAGGATTTCATAATCATGATCCAGGTTCTCCTTATGCCATCTCGGCCAGGATGGATTCTCTTCGTAATGGGATTCTTTGTAATAGACACAAACGTCGCCATTCTGCTGCCAGTCGCAATCAATCCCCTCTTCATAGACGAGCTCTTTGATCAGCTCCAAGGCATCCAACGAGGCATCAAAGAATTTCCTACCAAGCTCTTCTCCATACCATTTGAAGATATTCGTGGATTTCTGTTTGAGGCTACATCCCGTGATACCGGCATTGCGAGAGGAAGCCCCCCAACCAATGGTTTCCCGTTCGAGCACAACAGTCGAGACACCACTCTTCCCTAGCGTTCGTGCCGCGCTCAAACCAGTGTAGCCGCTCCCAACAATTACAACATCAGCTTCCGCGGGTAATTTGTCAGAAACAGGCAGATCAGCGGGTCGGGGATAATCGTCAGTCCAGTACGATTCAAGTTTCATGGTTCGAGTCGCAAGTTTTCATGTTTGCAAGTGGCAAGTTGAACCCGCAAACTTGCCACTTGCAACATTAATACGGATACCAATACTCTTTCACGCCACCTTCGATATCCCAATGCACGTGTTTGACATCGTAAAACTCGTCGATGCCCTCCTGCCCCAGCTCGCGCCCCAGGCCGCTCATCTTCATACCACCGAATGGGCCCGCAAAGTTATCAGTCAATGGGTCGTTGATCCAGATCGTGCCCGCTTTGACCTCGTCAAAGAAGCGCTTAACCAACTTGGCATCATGGCTCATCAGCGAAGCACCCAAGCCATAGGGACAATCGTTGGCCAGTGCAATAGCCTCATCGAAATCTTTGTAGGGCATGAGTGGAATGACAGGCCCGAAGGTCTCATCACGCATTAGACGCATGCTGTGATCCACAGCGGTGACTACCGCAGGAGCCAGGAAGAACCCGCGTGAAAATTGGGCTGGTCGCTGACCCCCTACGAGGATCTCCGCTCCTTGAGAAACGGCATCCGAAAGCTGTTCCTCGACCTTGACGCGGAACCTGTCCCGGATCATCGGTCCGATGTCGACACCCTCATCGATACCATTGCCCATGCGCAATTTGCCCACGAAATCAGCAAGTTCCTCACTGAATTGCGGGAAAATGCTCTCGTGGACATATACCCGCTCCGTACTGGTGCAGACCTGGCCAGCGTTGATCAGCGCGGCGTAGGCTAACCCAGAGACTGCCATTTCCATTTCGGCATCGGGGGCGATGACCATGGGGTCTTTACCCCCCAATTCCAGGTGGAGCTTCTTCATCATCGGCGCGGCTAACGTCGCAATACGTTGCCCCACAGCCAATGACCCTGTAAAGGCAATCACCGGGACATCAGGGTGCTTGACCAGGGGCTCGCCCACTTCGGAACCATAGCCAGTAACCACATTGACCACTCCAGACGGTAAATGATCACACGCCAGCTCGATCATCTTCAATGTCGAGAGTGGAGTCAATTCAGAAGGCTTGATGACGACGGTATTTCCTGCCGCTAAGGCAGGCGCTATCTTCCAGGCTAAGAGCAAGAGTGGGTAATTCCAGGGTACGATACAGCCGACTACGCCATAAGGCTCTTTCAGCACGAAGTTGAACTGTCCTGATTCTCCGGGAGGGATCACCCGCCCACGCTCGTGACGTCCAAGTTCAGCGTAATAATCGAAAGTATCTTCAACCCACCATAGCTCCTCGTCGTTCTCAACGAGTGGTTTACCTTCCTCTTGTGTAAGCAGCTTGATGATTTCATCTCGGTTAGCGCGGATTTTCGCAGCAACCTCGTGAAGTGCAGCAGCTCGCTCGTAAGCAGGCACCAACTTCCAGCTTAGGAATGCTCGTCCCGCCGCCTCGACCGCGGCGAAAGTATCATTCTCCGTGCCACGAGCTGATTCATCGATAATCTCTTCGGTAGCGGGGTTGATGATGGCTATCTGCTCTGATGCGCTACCAGATGTGAATTTGCCGTTAATATACATGGATATTTCTCTGAGATATCATTTGCCGTGCCACCCTGAGCGAAGCGAAGGGTCTTCATCCTTATGATGGTAGATTCTTCACTACGCTTCGCTCCGGGCAGAATGACAGAATAGTGAATAAAACATTATGTAAACTGTTAAGATGGTTCATTCACAGTTTACTCACTCAGTAACTTATTGACCTGCGGCCTTGACCTCAGTCCAAATGCGCTCGTAGATCGGCGTAGCATCACCCACATCCTGTATCCACTCGAGACGCTCGAAAGTTTCAGCAGAAGGATAGATGGCAGGTTCTTCAAGGATTTCTGGATCGATGAATTCATTAGCGGCTTCAACAGGACTACCATACCAAGTGAAATTGGTGATCTGGGCGGCGATCTCAGGTTGTAGGACAAAATTGATGAACAGTTCAGCTGTAGCCTGATTTTTCGAGGATGCAGGAATGCATAGGTTGTCTGCCCAAACAACACCGCCTTCATCAGGAATGACGTACCAAATGCGCTCATCTTCAACCGCGGCAGCAAAATAGTCACCACTCCAGCCATGACCATAGACCACCTCATCAGCAGCGATCAAATCTTCGAATTGGTCGCTGTCGTAGGAATAGATAAAAGGCTTGATGGCCAGCAATAATTCTTTTGCTTCATCTAGTTGAGCTTCATCGGTTGTGTTGAGTGAGTATCCCAGGTACTTAAGGGCTGCGCCAATCGACTCTCGGCTATCATTGAGCATGGTGATCTGGCCTTCATATTCTGCCGCCATTGCAGGATCAAAGATATACGCCCAGCTATCGGGCTCAACTTCATCGCTGTTATAGCCAATACCCGTAGTACCCCACTGATATGGCACGCAGTGAACTAACCCTGGATCGTAGGGGGGATCGCTGAACAGGGCAGAGAGGTTTCCAAGATTGGCTACATTGGCGTGATCCAATTCAGCCAACAAGCCTTCTTCGATCATGATCTCGACCATATAGTCCGAAGGCACAATCACATCATATCCTGCCGCGCCAGCTTGCAATTTGGCAAGCAGTTCTTCGTTGCTGGAGAAGGTATCTTCGATGACCTTGACACCATATTCTTCTTCGAAGGCAACAAAGATCTCAGGATCAATATACTCCGACCAGTTATACAGGTGGAGTTCCTCAGCCAGTTTTTGCTCACCGCCCCCGCAGGCAACCAACAGGGTCGAGAACAATAAAAAGGTCATAAAAATAATTGGTTTCTTCATCTGCTACTGCCTCCTTTGTGCAGTTTGTGAGAAAGTCAATTCTTGTTTGAAATATGCTATTCGTTGATCATACTAACTCAACTTTTCCATCACCTCCTTTTTGCAGACTAAACGAAATCAGAACCAGGACAAATGATGCCATCAGCATGACGGCTGAAAGGGCATTGATCTCTGGTGTGACTCCCAGTTTTACTAAGGAATAAATCCGTAAGGGCAATGTTGTTGAACCGGGTCCTGCGGTGAAGAAAGTAATCACAAAGTCATCTAGCGATAAGGTAAAGGCTAACAACGCTCCCGCCAGAATGCCTGGCATGAGCAAAGGTAAAGTTACCCGATAGAAGGTCTGCCAGTGATTGGCATAAAGATCCTGGGCCGCCTCTTCAAGGGTATCATCGAATTGGGCCAAACGAGCGCGCACAACCACAGCCACAAAGGAAATATTGAACGCAATATGAGAAATAATGATCGTATGGCGACCCAGAGGCATTTTCACCTGCACAAAGAAGATCAGCAACATCACCGCCATGGCAATATCCGGAATGATGATGGGCAAGTACAGCAAGGCATCAAACGGTAACTTACCCCAAAATTTATAGCGCTCCATTGCCAAAGAAACCATCGTTCCGAAGATCGTAGACACGATCGTCGAGGTGAAGCCAATATAAAGACTGTTGCGCAAAGCTGTTCCTATGGCTTCATCTCTAAAAAGCTCGATATACCAGTTGAAGGTAAACCCTTTCCACGTTCCCGATGCGAATCGAGATGCATTGAACGAGAAAATCAACAGGATGATCATTGGCGCATACAGAAAAGCATAGCTGATCAGACCGTGGACGGTCAGCACTCTACGCCCAATGCGGAGCCTCAGCGGCATTCGGAGTCGTTTAGGCTTCATCACGATCTCCCTTCTCCGATGAAACCGTGAAACGGAAATAGATCAACGTTCCGACCAACATCAAGGTCATCAATATGAAGGATATTGCCGCGCCAAACGGGTAATCTCGAGCAGACATAAATTGCGAATAAATAACATTGCCGATCATCACCGATTTCGCACCGCCGAGCAAATCTGGCGTAATATATGCCCCCAGGGATGGGATAAACACCAATATTGACCCCGCCACTACACCCGACACTGTCAGAGGAAAGATCACCCGAAAGAATGCCTTTACGCGGTTGGCATATAAATCTTGGGCAGCTTCGACCAGTGAATAATCAAACCGCTCAATGGCGGCGTAGCAAGGCAACACCATATCTGGTAGCCAACCGTAAACCAACCCGATGATGATTGCCAGGTTCGTACCAAAGATGGGCAAGGGATTTGCCGTTGCTTGCACCAATCCATCGATTGGAAGCCATGGGGCGACATTCGTCAAGCCAACAACCAGATTGTGGAAATGACCTGTCCAAATCGTGTTCACAACACCTTGATCGCGCAAGATCAAGATCCAGGCATAGGTTCGCACCAGGAAGTTCGTCCAAAATGGCACCATGAGAAGCAATAGGAGCGTGTTACGACGTGCTTGTGATTGGGATGCAATCCAAAAAGCAAGCGGGTATCCTATGAGAAAACTGATCAGCGTAGTAATCGCGGCGATATAAATGGTACGCCCGAAGATGCGCAAATAAAGCGGATCATCCAGATTTAAGAAGCGGGTGAAATTCTCAAAATTCAGGTTCCAAACGACACCGCCATAGGTACCTCGTTCTCCAAAGCTCATAGCCAGAACTAAAAATAATGGGATGGCGAAAAAGATCACCAGCCAAAATAGGCTGGGGAAAATAAGGCCAAAAACGCGCCATTTGTGCCCTTTCGATCTTTTCATGGATACCCTCATTCCGTCAGCAAACTGGTATTCCTGGCATACCAGCCGATATGCAGGTGGTCCCCCGCAGAGAAGCGTTCAGTCGCCATCCCTCCGCTGTTTTGTTCTCGGACGGCTAAAACAGTCTGATCTGTAATTCGAACAAGATAGCGGATGTCGGTGCCGATGTAGATAACCTCCTCGACATGTCCTGGGATATCGATTTCTCGAACCTTGTCTTTGGTAACCGAGAATTTTTCCGGCCGCACCGCGATGGTGACTTCCTGTCCCAGGCTGACTTCGCGAGTGCGCAGCACCCTGACAGGAACTTGATCGTCGATTAGCACGTGAGTTCTGCCTTCACTCAATTCGGTAACTTTCCCCACCATAAAGTTGGTTTCACCAATGAAACCTGCCACAAATCGATTGGCAGGCTGTTCATAGATTTCCTCAGGGCCATCCAACTGCAAAACACGGCCTTCGTTCATCACCGCAATGCGATCCGACATGGTCAAGGCTTCTTCTTGATCATGAGTCACATAGCTGATTGACTGACAAATCTCAGGAGGGTTTCCCTGATTGAGATGGGAAAAG
>CAYWIC010000146.1:0-13478 GCA_964458115.1 uncultured Anaerolineales bacterium
CCGTAATATATGGGGGGGGTTGCGCCGCAACCACCCCCATATATTCCGGCGGAAGCCCTCTTCAGGTAGTTTTTTCAGTGGAGTTCTAAAAAGATACCTAATACATTGACAAAAAAACCGGGTTTCTAGCTACAGATGATAAAACTTTAGGAGGAAACGTGAAACGTGGAACGCAGAACCTGAAACTCATTCAGGTCATCACACACATCGGAGCCTGGATTCCCCTAGCAATAGGAATATGGGATTTCTGGCAAGGGAATTTAGGTCCTGACATTATTCGTGAAGCTACCCTGCGCACTGGCAAGACTGCGCTGATCTTGTTGCTGTTATCTCTGGCATGTACGCCAATCAACTTCTTTTTTAAGTACAGACCTGCTCTCAAACTTCGACGACCTCTGGGGTTGTACAGTTTTATGTATGCCAGCCTCCACTTTGCGATATTCATCGGCGTGGATTACTTCTTCGATTTTGCCTTGATCCAGGACGCGCTCTTGGAGAAACGTTACGCCATTGTCGGCCTTATAACAGGCATTATCCTGCTTTTACTGGCAATCACATCAACCAAAGGTTGGCAACGCCGGCTTAAAAAGAACTGGAAGAGGTTGCATCGATTGGTTTATGTGGCCGGGATATTGGCTGTGGTGCACTACTTCTGGCTGGTCAAACAGGGTGTCGCTGACCCGTGGATATACGCTGGGATCGTAGCTGTGCTGCTTTCCCTTCGTGTAAATGCAATTAAAAATGGGGTCGCGACCATTCTGCGACCGCAGCCCTCGAAAACCTAAAACACATCCATAATACGGTATTCTGTCGAAATCCCTCGATGATCAGTATTGAGATCATTGAGGGATTTTTAATGTATTAACCTTCCCAGCCGCGTGTATAATTCGACAATCTTAAAAGTTCAGAAAGATATTAAATGAGACCAAAAACATTTGTACGATCTACACATTTATTGGAATTATCCACGCTGCGGTGGATTGTTCGCTCCATTTTGGCGCTGGTCTTGTATTTCTCATTATCGGCCTGTCAACCCAAACCGGATCTACCCAATCAGGAATTAGATCCAGTGACTGTGCAACTCAAATGGAAACACCAATTCCAATTTGCCGGTTATTACGCAGCATTGGAGCAGGGTTACTACGAGGAAGCTGGGTTGGATGTACATTTATTGGAAGCACCGGATGGAGCCGACGAACCAGCTCAAGTCGTATTGCAAGGGGATGCAGATTTTGGAATTGCGGCTTCAGATTTATTGTTATTGCGAGCCCAGGGGGAACCCGTTGTGGCATTGGCTTCTATCTACCAACACTCTCCATTAATTCTATTATCTGTTGAAGACCGAGGGATAGACAATATCCACGATCTGGCCGGAAAAGAGGTCATGATCGAAGCACATGCCGCTGAATTGTTAGCGTATCTTGAATCAGAAGGGATTTCACCCAATGATCTCACCCAACGCCCACATAGTTTTGACCCTGAGGCATTGATCCAGGGTCAGGTGGCGGCCATTTCTGCCTATTCAACAGACGAGCCATTCTTGTTGAAACAGGCTGGGCTTGAATATCAAATCTTTAATCCTAGGGCTAGTGGCATCGATTTTTACGGAGATACTCTCTTCACCACCGAGGCACAAATCCGTGAGCATCCCGAACGGGTGAAAGCTTTTTTAGAAGCGTCGTTGCGAGGTTGGAAATATGCCTTGAATCACTCCGAAGAGATGGTGGATTTGATTTATTCAAAGTACAGTCAGCGCCACTCACAGGAACATTTATTATTCGAAGCCGAGCAAACACACCGCTTGATCCTACCCGATGTCGTAGAAATCGGGTATATGAATCCCGGCCGCTGGCAACGCATTGGAGAAATCTACAACGAGATGAATATGGCCCCAGCCGAATTATCTCTGGAAGATTTCCTTTATGACCGTAATCCAAAGCCTGACCTGACTTGGTTCTATCTGACATTGTTTGGCATTCTCTTCGTGCTCGGCATTATCTCTTTAATAACCACTCGATTCTACAGATTGAATATTGCGCTACAAAAAGAGATGACCGAGAGAATACAAACAGAACAAAACCTGCGAAACTTAGAAACACGTTATCGAATACTGGTTGAAAATGCTCCTTTTCCCATCGTCATCTCTCGCCTAGAAGATGGGATCATTCTTTACATAAATCCTCAAGCAGCGAATAAACTTAAGATCACACAAAATCACGTCATAGGGAAACCAGCTCTTGATTTTTACGAAAACCCTAAAGATCGAAAAGAAATTTTGTCAACCCTTCAAAGACAAGGTTATGTCCAAAATTTTGAGGTCCAACTTATCAGCGCGGGTGGGAATAGTTTCTGGGCAGATCTTTCAGCGAATATCATTTCTTTCGAGGAACAACGCGCAGCCTTTTTCTCAATTGTAGATATCACTGAACGTCGGGACATGGCGATACGTTTAGAGACGATCGCGATGAAAGATGACTTGACGTCACTGGCAAATCGACGTCATTTCATGCAGAAAATCCGTGAAGAATTCAGCCGTGCACAACGGTATAACATTCCATTATCTCTTCTGATGTTGGATGCAGACAAATTCAAGGACATCAATGACACTCATGGGCACGCGGCAGGAGATCTTGTTCTCAAAAAAATTGCCGACACCTTTTGCGACAATTTGCGTGAGACAGATTTTTCAGGACGAATGGGTGGTGACGAATTTGGCATCATCCTGCCAAACTCAGGATTGGACGAAGCCTTAAAACTCGCTGAACGCCTAAGAGCTATCCTTGCACAACAGATTATTGAAGCTCATGAAGAAGTGATCCAATTCACCATGAGTATCGGTGTATCCGTAATGACCGGAGTTGACGATACGATCGATGATTTGTTACGTCGGGCTGATATAGCCCTTTATCAAGCAAAAAATAATGGCAGGAACCGCGTTGCAAATCTGCCTCATGATTAGATACTAACTTGAAGAAAAATTCCCGGCGGGTATAAATTTACGGACAAACTACACTCCGATTCCTTTATCTTTGACCATGCAAGTACCAAATTCCATCATGGTATAATCGCCCCGCGAATTTCTCCTAGACCAAACCACCAGGGAGCAATAAATTTATGAAATTACATGAGTATCAATCAAAATTAATTTTTGCCGAGTACGGCGTTCCGATCCCTAAAGGGAGAGTAGCGGCTACCGCAGCAGAGGCCAAGCAAATTGCCGAAGAACTGGGTGGCCGCGTTGTTGTTAAGTCGCAGGTGCTTGTCGGCGGTCGTGGGAAGGCTGGCGGCATCCGCCTGGCGAAAGATCCTGATGAAGCCGAGGAACTGGCTACACAAATTCTAAGCATTGAGATCAAAGGACTGCCAGTCCGCAAAGTGCTCATTGATGAAGCTGCGGATATTGAAAAGGAAATCTATCTGGGAATCACCAATGACCGCGCGGCTCGTCGTCCCGTGATGATGGCATCATCCGAAGGCGGTGTGGATATCGAGGAAGTCGCCCGCGTTACCCCAGAGAAGATCATCAAAGTGCACATCGATCCACTTTTGGGTCTGCAAGGGTATCAATCCCGCGACATCGCTGCAGGGATTGATCTGCCACGTGAACATTGGAGGTCCTTTGGCGTTATCGCTGGTGGATTATGGGAGGCTTATAAGAAAAGCGACGCCAACCTGGCTGAGATCAACCCATTAGTGATCACCGCTGACAGCAAATTGCTGGCCGTAGACGGGAAAATGGTTTTGGACGATAATGCCCTCTTTCGGCATCCAGAACTGGCGGAAAAGCGAGATCTCGACATCGAAGACGATTCCGAGATCGAAGCCCGCAAATATGGGCTCTCCTATATCAAACTCGACGGCGATATCGGCTGTATGGTCAATGGGGCGGGATTAGCGATGACCACAATGGACGTGATAAAACTCTTCGGTGGCGAACCTGCAAACTTCCTAGATATCGGTGGCGGCGCTGGCGCCGAGAAAGTAGCCGCGGCCTTCCGCATCATCCTCTCCGACAAAAATATTAAAGCTGTGCTGATCAACATCTTCGGAGGCATTACCCGCGGTGATGAAGTGGCGCGTGGCATTCTGGCAGCCATGGATGATGTCAAACCTGATGTCCCCATGGTCGTGCGCCTGGTAGGCACAAACGCTGAAGAAGGTCGTCAGCTTCTAGCCGATGCCGAAATGATCACTGCGGAAACCCTAGCGGACGCTGCACAAAAAGCAGTTGCTGCTGCAAAAGGCTCATCCTGATCAAAGCCGAAGGAAAGGTAAAAGAATGAGTATTCTCGTCGATAAAAACACAAAACTCATCGGGCAAGGCATTACCGGTCGCGAAGGGCTGTTCCATGCCCAAAGAATGCTGGATTATGGCACTAACCTGGTCGCGGGCGTTACTCCAGGCAAAGGCGGTGAGTGGATAATGGACGGCAAAGTCCCCGTTTTCGACTCAGTCAAATTAGCAAGGGAAGCCACTGGGGCTACCGCCAGCGTAATCTTTGTGCCCTCTCGATTCGCAGCAGATGCAGTTTTCGAAGCTGCCGATGCCGGTATCAAACTGATCGTTTGCATTGCCGAGGGCATCCCCGTCCTGGATATGATGCGTGTACGTAACTATCTCGACCAAAAGGGCGTCCGACTGGTAGGTCCAAATTGCCCAGGTTTGTTGACCCCTGGCGAGGCCAAAGTCGGCATTATTCCCGGAAATATCGCCATCCCCGGAGATGTAGGGGTCGTTTCCCGTTCTGGCACGCTGACCTATGAGGTGCTTTACGCACTCAAAGAGAAAGCCATGGGAGTTAGCACCTGCGTCGGCATTGGCGGCGACCCCATCAATGGCACAAACTTCATCGATTGTCTACGCCTGTTCGAAGAGGACCCCAAAACCAAAAAGATCGTCCTCATCGGCGAAATCGGCGGCACTGACGAAGAGCAGGCTGCCGATTACATCAGGAATAACGTAACCAAGCCCGTAGCTGGATTCATCGCCGGGCAGACTGCCCCTCCCGGCAAACGCATGGGCCACGCTGGCGCTATCGTGCAAGGTGGCACAGGCCTGGCAGTGGACAAGATCAAAGCCTTGGAAGATGCTGGGGTACGCGTTGCCAAACACCCTGAGGAGATTCCAGATCTTTTGTAGGAAGTTCGAACGAGGTTTGGGGTGATCCCCCTTATTCCGGTCTACTACTCCCAAACTTGAGCAAACAAAAAGCGCAGCCGAAAGCTGCGCTTTTTTATTTTCTCTCAGTAAAAATCAAGTATTACATTCGTTCTGAGACGTACTTGACCGCCTCACCAACAGTGGTGATCTTCTGAGCATCTTCATCAGAGATCTCACTTCCAAAAGCCTCTTCGAATTCCATAATCAGTTCGACCAGATCGAGGGAGTCAGCTTCAAGGTCTTCTCGGAAGCGGGATTCAGCGGTAATTTCGCCAGTATCAATGTCCAACAACTCAGCAATAATTGCTTTTACTTTTTCAAGTACTTCTTCGTTCATGGGAGATCCTCCTTGGATTGTTTCAGCCAATTTGCTATTTTTTTAATTGATCTGGGCAATTTTACAGCCCGATTCTCGCTCCTGTCAAGCCAAGTTGACAGGCCTGAATCCGACTGGTAAGATAGCCTCTCATCTAAGGAACACTGTTTGATGTCAAAAGTTACGCCGACAATTTCCCGAAAGGCAGATCACATTCGGATAAACCTGGAAGAAGATGTAGCCTCTGGCCTAACAACAGGTTTGGAACGCTATAGCTTTGTTCACCAGGCCTTGCCAGAGCTCAATTTGGAAGCTGTCGAGCTAAGCCAGATCCTGTTCGGCCGCTCTCTCAAAGCGCCGATTTTGATCTCAGCAATGACAGGGGGAACGGATGAGGCCGGCGCGATCAACCGCACACTGGCAGAAGCAGCTCAAGAGACCGGCATTGCTATGGGCATAGGCTCCCAGCGTGCAGCCCTTGAACATCCTGAACTGGCCACCTCATTCAAGGTTAGAGAGATTGCCCCAGATATCTTGCTCTTAGCCAATTTGGGAGCTATTCAACTCAACTACGGGTATGATGTGGAACACTGTCAGCGCGCCGTGGATATGATCGAAGCAGATGCCTTGGTCTTGCATTTGAACGCTTTACAAGAGGCTGTCCAGCCCGAGGGG
This sequence comes from uncultured Anaerolineales bacterium, assembly GCA_964458115.1. Taxonomy (GTDB): domain Bacteria; phylum Chloroflexota; class Anaerolineae; order Anaerolineales; family UBA11858; genus NIOZ-UU35. The sequence goes on from CAYWIC010000146.1 coordinate 6,153, forward strand.
GATACAAACTTTTCGGGAATCTTGAAAAAGATCGAACGGGTTTGCAGCCAGCTTTCCGTCCCTGTGATCGCCAAAGAGGTTGGCTGGGGCATATCAGTCGATGCTGCTTGGCAACTTTTTCAAGCGGGGGTTTCCGGAATCGACGTAGCCGGTGCGGGGGGCACGTCATGGTCTCAGGTAGAGATGCACCGTGCCGAGAACGAAAGCCAAGCTCGGCTTGCAGCCACATTCCTTCATTGGGGTATCCCAACGGCGAAATCGATCGAGAACGTCTATCAGATCGCACCTGATATTCCAATTTTCGCTTCTGGCGGATTACGCTCGGGTCTTGATATCGCCAAATGCATCGCTTTGGGGGCTACCCTTGGGGGCATGGCTGGTCCCTTCCTCAAAGCAGCTACACAGTCACTAGACGATACCATATTGACCATACAAGAAATCACACGCGAGATCCAGGTCACGATGTTCGCGGCAGGGATTGGAAATCTAGACGAACTGCGCGCCACACCCCTCACAAAAGAAGATTCTTAGAATTCGAATATGGCCCTTCAACATCTCATTGACGACTACCTACCCGCGATTGAAACTGAGCTCAAGCAGACGGTCGATATTTCCCGGAACCATTATTATCAGGGGCTTTATAACATGTTGAGCTATGCCATGGGCTGGGACGGCGAGGGGGCAGGACCAAAAGCGCGCGGCAAAAGGGTTCGTCCGCTGCTGCTGTTGCTCACGACAGCCTCCGCAGGTGGGAAATGGGGCAACGCATTGCCAGCGGCCGCGGCTGTTGAACTGGTGCACAACTTCTCACTGATCCACGATGATATCGAAGACAATAGCCCGCTACGGCGAGGTCGCCCCACGGTATGGAAGCTATGGGGAGTGGCGCAAGCTATCAATACAGGGGATACGATGTTCACCCTGGCACACTTGGCTGTCATGCGCTTGAAGGAGACAACGACCCCAGACATCGCCTTGGAGTCAACACACATCCTTCAGAGTACTTGTTTATACCTTACCCAGGGGCAATATCTCGACATTTCATATGAAGATAGAGTCGATCTGGCGATCGAAGACTACTGGCCAATGGTAAGTGGAAAGACTGCTGCGCTCTTGGAAGCATGCACAGAACTGGGTGCGCTGGTTGCAGAAGTGGATGATAAAACTCGTCTTGCGTTCAAGAATTTCGGGCGCGATTTGGGGCTGGCTTTTCAAGCCCTTGATGATTACCTGGGCATCTGGGGAGACGCTGAAATTACCGGCAAGTCGGTGGCCAGCGATCTAGTTGAGGGGAAGAAATCGCTTCCAGTATTGTATGGATTAGAGAGAAATGAAGCATTTGCAGAGCGCTGGCGACATGGTCCAATCACAAAAGAAGAAGTGCCTGAAATCGCCGGGCTGCTAGAAAAGGAGGGAGGACGAGATTTCACCAGAAACGAGGCTGAACGGTTGACTTCCCTGGCCCTTCAAGACCTCGAAGATGCGGACCCGCAGGGGGAAGCCGGAGATGCACTGGCCAAGTTAGCAAATCAGCTGTTGAAACGCAGTGTTTAACAGTAAAGTATCCAGCCAACCTCGAGAATGAACATTTGATATTTCTGCCTGCTACCCCTAATCGGAGCCTCGCTCATGCTGCGTCATTAAATGTGATCGAATACCTGGTTCCTCCCGAACGATCTAATTCAATCTCTCCACCTAACTGTTGAACTAATGCAGATACCAATTTCAAACCCAAGGTATCTGTATTGGTGAAACTGATTTCCTCTGCCAAACCAATGCCATCATCCAGAACGCTCAGTGTATATCCCCGGCGATCCTTAGAAAAATCGATCTGAATTAACCCTCGCTCATCTTCTGAGAATGCATGTTCAAGCGAATTAGAAACCAATTCATTCAAGATGAGCCCACATTGAATGGCTGTATCAATATCCAACAGTATTTCATCAACTTCGATCTCGAAATTGATCATTATATTGGGTGAACAGGCTGTTTCTTTAAAGTGGGACACTAAGTTTCGAACGTAATCATCAAACCTGACTTGCGCCATATTTCCTGATTGATAAAGCATTTCATGGATCAACGCCATCGAATGGATGCGATTCTGACTGGCAGTGACAAATGCGGAAACGACTTGATTGCTTGTCTGATCTGACTGCAAATTCAGCAAGCTCGAAATGATCTGGAGGTTATTTTTGACTCGGTGATGGATCTCTTTGAGCAGGATTTCTTTTTCTTGCAGAGATTCTTTTATGATTTGTTCTGCTTTCATGCGCTCGCCTATTTCTGCTTGGGCCTGTTCATAAAGGTGCACATGTTCGGTGATATCACTGAGCACCAGCACCTTGCTCGTGACTTTTCCCAACCAATTCCTATTTTGAGATAAATTTGCCTGAAATGTTTTGACCTCGCCATTGGTTAAAAACGAGATTATTTGAGCGCTGTCTTCAGCGTCCCTTGAAAGATCCAGTTTACCAGAATCGATGTCAACGATTTCACTGAGGTATTTCTCGTGGGGGTGGATGACGGTATTTTTGACCAGCTGCTCCCCCGCACGATTTAGATCCAACACGCTATCGTTACCCCCAATCAGGAATATGGCTGTGTTCAAAGATTCAAACACAGTATCGAGGGAATACAAGCTGAGAGAATTTAATTGTCTCCGGGAAGCCGACCAAATGAGTACTGGGTTTGTAATTACCAATGCGAGTGGAGTAAGATCGATATCAGGAATATTCTTGATATCAAAGATTAAATTTACCATAACGAGGATCCAAGGCACAAGAATAATAATTGTCGATAGGATGACTTGCCAGATTGTGATCCTTTTTGAATTTATGAGATTATAGATGATCATTACAAACCCGAACGCTAATAAGAAATAGGCGTAAAATATGTAAACCCAACTAACAGGTCCTAATGTCTTTTTGAATAATGGGATGGAATTATCAATCTCTACCCAATGGGTATCGAATAAGAGTCCATGAAAATCATTAGTCAAGAAGAGCGTATACACAATAATTGGGACAATGCTGATGATAAGGAAATGCATCCAATCCATCTTCTTGACCCAATTATTGTATAGCAATCCGTAGAAAAACCAAACTGTTGGAATGATAGCCAAGCATAACCATTCGAGTCTCACCCACCATACTTGGATTTCGAATGAAGAGCTCGCAAATTCACCAATGCTTGAAATCACCCATAGTGTTGACGCTGTTAAAAGGAAAAACGCAGTTCGCCATCCAGGCAGTTTACGCTGCATCCAGATGATGCGCACCCCCAATATATAAGTCAGCAATGCGACGATACCCAATCGAATTGCATATGTAACCCAATTCGAATCATTTGTAGTCATCTTTTTCCAAGTTGTATTGAGAAGGTGCCATGGCACTGATCCTATTGTATTCGGTTAAATCTAATGGCTCAAGCTGTGTCTGAAGTCCCGACAAAATTGTTAATTCCTCGTTTTATCCTAAATGCGGGAACGCACCCGTTTAACCCCAAGCGTTCAACGTCAGACAAATTGCATGAAAACGTAATTGCCAAGCAAGCGCCCTTTGATCGTTAAACGAATTGATTGCCCCACCCATTCAACTAATCCCCAACTTTCTAATTCACTGATCTCTTTTTCGATAACTTCACGCATCGAAACTCCAAACCTCTTCCGAAATCTCTCATCCGATACCCCTTCACGCGTTAGACGTAAACCCATCAGCATGGTTTCGCGCATCTCCGTATCTTGATCGATTGGCCTGGTTTTCGCGGTGACGGGTGTGCGCGGATAATCCATAGGCTCCCATTCTTCCAATATTAGCTGCTGGATATATCGCCTGGGGGATGACACATTTTCAGTCCGTATGCCATCCACAAAGCCATGCGCGCCAGCCCCCAGCCCGAGATAAGGCTGGTTACGCCAATATTGCAAGTTGTGCTGGCACGCTAGCTCCGGAACAAGGGTTCGCATTTGGGACGAACCCTTGTTCCGGGCTGCGGCCCAATTCGAGATTTCATATTGAATGTACCCCGCTGCGGAGAGAGTTTCACAAGCAAATTCATACATTTCCGCGGCTGCATCGGCATCTGGGACTGGGATCAGCCCGAGGTCACTCCAGTGGCCCAAAGGCGTTCCCGCTTCGATGGTCAGGGCATACAGCGAGAAATGCTCAGGGGATAATCCCAAAGCCAGATCAAGGGTATCACGCCAAACGTCGATAGGTTGATCCGGCAAACCAAAGATCAAATCCAAACTCAAATTATCAAACCCAGCCAACCGTGCCCATTTGACCGCTTCCACAACATCCACATAACCATGGTTTCGCTCTAGAAATTGCAGCTCACTCGGATGAGCAGATTGCATCCCTACACTGAGGCGATTTACCCCCATCGCTTTCAAAGCTTGCAAATAGGAAAGCGAGAGTGTTCCTGGGTTGGCCTCGAGCGTGATTTCTGTTGTTGGTTCGAGATCAAAGGCATCGCCCAGACTTCGCATAATTCGGTCCATGGCTTTTTCTGGAAGCAAGGATGGCGTACCGCCTCCGAAATATATCGATTGCAATGGAAGTGGCTGCTCAATGCCTGAGGCCAAAATTTCTATTTCCCTGACTAGTGCATCCACATAAGTGGGGATAAGCTCATCCGAACCCGCGTAGGTGGTGAAATCACAATAATTGCAGCGGTGCGTGCAAAAAGGGATGTGCAAATAAAGGCTGTGCGGGGTCATGGTGGTGAGTATACCAGGGATATAATACGGGGCATGTACCCTGCAAACCTACTCGACATCCAATGCTTCCTCTTTGACCTCGATGGAACCATTTACCTTGAGAATCGGCTGATCCCCGGTGCACATGCCTTGATCAGATTTCTGAGAGATCGAGAAATTCCTTATTATTTCTTGACCAATAATTCTTCTCGCTCGAGTTCAGATTATGTGGATAAACTGACTCAGTTTGGGTTGCCAGCCAGGCGTGATGATATTCTTACATCCGGAGAGGCAACGGCCTTATTCATTAAGAAAAGCAAACCTGGGGCGCGCGTTACCCTGGTAGGGACACCCTCACTGGAAAGAGAATTCATTCAGTATGGTTTCGATCTCGTAGAACATAACCCAGATTATGCAGTGCTGGGCTTCGATACCACATTGACGTATGAGAAAATTTGGCGGCTGTGTGATTTGGTGCGGGAAGGCGTCCCATACCTCGCCACTCACCCTGATATAAATTGCCCCACTGAAAATGGGTTTATGCCAGATATCGGCTCGATGATCGCGATGGTTGCGGTGTCTACAGGGCGGCAGCCTGATGTGATTGTAGGCAAACCTCACCCTCCTATGGTAGAAGCAATAACAACAAAAACCGGCTTTCGCCCTGGCCAATTGGCCATGGTCGGCGACCGGCTGTACACCGATATCGCTATGGGAGCCACCGGGATCACTACCATATTGGTTTTGAGCGGAGAAACAAAACCTGATGACCTGGTTGATGCAGATATCCAACCAGATTACATTATGGAAGATGTGGGGGAATTATTTGAGGTACTAAGTAGATTGTAAACTAAGTGGTATTTTCGCTAAGTTTGCAAAGAATCCTGGCCGTGCAACTTAGGCCGGTCTCCTGACCGTGCCATGTGACTCGATCACGCCAATGGCGGGCCTTCGGCCGACCGGTCACAGCATGAATAATAATGATTTAGCGAGAATACCATTTAAATGGGTGTTTCTCATTTGAAAATAAACTCAAGGAACCTCCCGCTGGTTTGAGCTATTTTGCGAAAATACTACTTCTCAAGGATCTCAAATATGAAATAATGGCTCTCGATAGAAAGTTCCAAAAAGTTTCAGGGAAACTCAGAGTGCGGTAAGTCATTCCCCAACGCTAATAACAATGTCACTGGCTGGAACGCTTTCACCCTCTAGCTGAACCCAGATCCGAACATGGTAATAGCCAGTCTGTGGGAGATTAGGTAACGTTACAGGGACAGCCAGATTTCCACGTAGATCAACTGTGTGCTCGAGTACGTCCACAAAAGCGGCGGGAGATTCATAGGTCGAGGTCTCATTCAGTTCAGAAATCGTCATTGCTTGTGGGAAGGGCTCGTACGCTAAATTGACTAGAGGTTGCGCAGCCCACGGCATCAGAGTGATACCAAAAGCAAGAGAATCACCGGGTCTAACAGCCACCGTCTGACCGCCAAAGCTATCATCAACAAAGAGATAGCGATTGACAAATTCTTGTGCGATACGAAACTCTCCTGTTTCCTCATCATAAGCAATCCCAACGCCCACATGAGTGTGCTCTGGTGTAAGGATGTTCGCCCTGTGACCCGGGCTTTTCATCAAAGCCACCTGTGCTTCATGCACGCGCGCGGCCCAATCATCTTCCCAAACCACACTGCCATCATCATAGCGCTGGAATGAAGCGAAAACATTCTCCATAATCACGTCTCGCCCACCCGATAGAGCATAGCGAATGTCTGGTCCCAACCCCATCCGATTCCAGTGTGACATATACCCAGCAGCCGCCATCTCTTCGGCGTGTAAGCGGCCAACTTCGGCCGCCAGCGCATCCCATACCACAGGCTGCAAGCCATGGTGAACCCGGTCCACATTAATGAGTTCGAGCATGTAAGCCGATAAGGCGTCCAGATCGGGATCATCTCCAGCGATTGCTGGGGCAATGGGTGTCGGATATGGAGTGGGGGTGAAGCTCGGTGTTGGTGGTGCCTCTGCCGCCCATTCCATTGCCTCGATTTTTCCAGGTAAATATTTGAGGGCAAAGTATGCAAGTGAAAGCCCCCCCGCAACCCAAAGCAGCCACCCTAGCCTCAACCCCTGGCGTTTCGTTCGGCGATTGTTACGCTTACGTCGTTTACGACTCATTTGGAAATCCCTCACTCCAGTGATACAAGTTCCTTCTTGGAATATTACCCCCCGGCAATTATCACCTTGTACCCCTGTTTACGTAACACCGCTGCGATCTTTTCACGGTGTTCGCCTTGAATTTCGATTACGTTGTTCTTGATCGTACCCCCGGTACCACAGGCTCGCTTTAATTGCTTAGCCAGCGTTTTCAAATCAGCATCAGAAAGCACCAGGTTCTTCACCAGGGAAACAGTCTTCCCGCCGCGTCCTTTTGACTCGCGGTGTAAGTACGCAGTCTGCTGTTGGGGTGGAAGCGAGGTTCTGCTCGCGGATTTCTTGTGGTCCTTCTTGCGCATATCTCCTTGCTCAGAAGACCAGACAGTAGGGCGATTATCTTTGGGCATTGTAACTCCAACCCCAGGCCGACCTATAAGCCGCATTAGGGCGTCTTCTGGGGGTACCCCTAACTG
>CAYWIC010000147.1:0-4741 GCA_964458115.1 uncultured Anaerolineales bacterium
TCTTCGCTATTGTTTCTCTCTATTCATTTTGTAAGGTGCGAAATATAGGCTTAGCATAGCGAACATAGCGTTCGATCGTGTCCTCGTTTATCAACCCATCCACGCCAGGCAGTCTGGTAACCATGGCCGGCAAAACTACTCGATTGGGCAAAATAACCCCATTAATCTCCAACGGCGAAAAAAGATATGGATACATCGGGTGTTCCATGAGAGCGATCTCCTAAACCAATATGGCAAACGAATACAACCCCGCAATCAAGATATTGCGTTACGATATGTCGTGACGAGATATCTTGTCGAGCCTATTATATAGATTATGGCGGTGTTTGTCAAATATGTTTTCTAATTTGCTAGGAATTCAGCATTACTCGGATATTGCAAAAAATCGAAATCAATATCCGAATTTTTTGATATATCGTCAACAACCAGGCAGCAGCAACGAGATTTATGCCCACAATCTCCAGCGATTTATTGACAATCGTCCTGAACTCTTGTATAATCATTCCGTGTAGATATATCGTTGAGATATATTCAATTCTCTGATTAGCGTTTTTTTACAGATATTCCACTGCATAAAGAATCATCACCAAAAGATGCTGTTTTACCTACCCCATAAGACTCAGGTCTTTGATACACACTGACATAGCCGGGAATATTTCGTATTCCCGGTTTTTTTCATGTGGTCGAGGATAAGAGGAGGAAACGCCATGCAAGAAAAAATCGCCGAACTCAAATCGCTGCTTCACCAGAGCGATGTTTTTGAGCAAGCTACAGCCCTGTTGATGTGGGATCAGGTGACAAACATGCCTCCGGACGGAGCTCCGGCTCGGGCTCAGCAAATCGGCGCAGTCAAACACCGGGCCAAAGAGGTTTTCCTCTCCCCTGAACTAGGACAACTCCTTGATGACTTACAGCCTTTTGAAGAAAGCACAGATAAGGATGATGACGATGCTGCACTCATTCGCCTAGTTCGCCGAAATTACGAGCGGGAAGAGAAGCTTCCCCCGGATTTTTGGGGACGCTACGAAAAGGCATCTGCTGCCGCATTCGACGCCTGGCGGAAAGCGCGTGAAGAGGGGAATTGGGGAGTATTCGCTCCCCATCTGGAGGGAAAGGTCGAGCTCTGCCAAGAAATGGCCAGTTATTACGATGGATATGAACACCCCGCTGATGCGATATTAGCATTCTATGAATATGGCATGACAGCACAAAGAATGAGGGGGATTTTTTCCGAGATGAAGGCGGGCCTATCGCCAATCTTCGAGGCAGCGCAAGCCCAAGAACCCAGGAACAACGATTGCCTTTTTGGTCATTTCGATATCGACCAGCAAATGAAATTTGCCAAAGAAGTGATCACCGCTTTCGGCTATGATTGGAAGCGGGGTCGGATTGACCGCACCCAACCGCGTATGGTCAAGGTCAGCCCAAATGATGTGCGCTTGTTGGTAAGGCTTGATGATGACTTCCTTGACCCCGGCTTGTTCTGCACCACGCATGAGTCTGGACATGGATTATATGAATTAGGTATCAGCTCTGCCTATGCGGGGACACCGATGGGCATTGGCGTTTCAGCAGGGATGCACGAAAGCTCGGCCTTGTTTTGGGAGGCCCAGGTAGCCCGAAGTCTCAGTTTCTGGAAATTCTTCTATCCGAAACTGCAGGAGTTTTTCCCTTCCCAATTTGCCAATTTCTCACTTGAAGATTTTTACCAATCTATCAACTGGGTTCACCCGACCCTCATTCGAACAGATGGGGATGAGATCACCTACAACTTCCACCTTATGATCCGCTATGAGATCGAACTGGCTTTGTTGGATGGCAAGGTGAAAGTTGACGAACTACCCGAATTATGGGACTCCGAATACGAAGAGTACATGGGCATTCACAGCGAGGACATTCGCCAAGGGGTTTTGCAAGACCCTCACTGGAGTGGCATGCCAATTGGGGGAATCTTCCAGAGTTACGCTTTAGGCCGGATTTATGGAGCGATATGGATGGAAGCTGCCCAAGAGGTACACCCCAACATTGATGCGGATATGGAGCAAGGGAATTTTGAGAATTTGCATGCCTGGTTGATCGAAAACGTATACCAACATGGCTCGAAATACACTCCCGATGAACTTATCGAGCAGATTTCAGGGAAGCCAATTTCTGTGCAACCCTTCCTCGATTATGTCAACAGGAAGTACGGTGCCTTGTACGAACTGTAAAATGAATTTGAGAGAAGCAATAACTCTGGGAGAGCTCCATGCCTAAAAACCGTGAAAATAAATGGGAGGGTTTCGTTGACTGGCTATCAGACGAGGTGGTGGGCGTGGAAGTCCCTGGACTGGCTGCCGGAGCGCTGGTCGGCGACCAAATGAATTTTGCGTGCCTCGGCGTTACCAACCTTGAGAAGCCGGGCCCGATCACAGAATCCACTGTCTTTCCGATCGGTTCGATCACGAAGACGTTTACCAGCACAGTGATAATGAGATTGGTGGAGGAGGGAAAAGTCACACTCGATACACTTGTACGAAGCATCGAGCCTGAATTCAAAGTCGCTGATCCCGAAGTTTCCAAAGCTGTGAAGATACGCCACCTGCTAACGCACTCTGCCGGATGGACAGGAGATTTCTTTATTGACACCGGGCAGGAAGATGATGCACTCCAACGATTCTTAAAAAGAATGATCGAGCTGGACCAGATCACCCCACTTGGGGAGGTGTTCTCTTACAGTAATACAAGCTTCTCGTTACTGGGTCATTTGATCGAAGTTATCACCGGCAAGAACTACGCAGATGTCGTATCTGAGTATATCCTCCAGCAGTTGGGAATGACTCAGAGCACATTTGATAGGGCAGAGATTCCTAGTCTGGCATACTCTTCCGGCCATTTACAGATTCCGGGGGGTATGAAAATTGTGTATGAACACCCGTTCCCCCGCTTTGGCCGTGCTGGTGGTGGGCTTATGTGCAGCTTGACCGACATGTTTAAATATGCCCGATTCCACCTATATGGTGAGACAAAAGAAGGAGCCAAGTGCATTCAAGACAATTACCGCAAGATGATGCAATCTCCATCTGGCGTGTCCACCCCACTTGGCGATCCAATAGGGATGCCCTGGAGAATCCTGAACATCAACGGCAAACGGGCCTTCATGCATGGAGGCGCTGTCCCAGGATTTTTGGCAAATTTCTTCTTTCAGCCAGCAGATAACATTGCCGGCATCCTACTCATCAACCGAGGCTCAGTGTGGAGTTTAATGACCGAATTGCAGCAACGCATGATGGCACAATTACTGGATGCAGAAATTCCCAAAAAGGAAACTGTCGACGCCCCAAATCATTGGTTTCAGGAGGTAGAAGGTCGATATCAGAACCCATGGGTGGGTCACATCGACATTGCCCATAAAGAGGGCGTGTTGACCGCTACTGAGACATATGAAGGCGGATATCCCGAAAAGCAACCGCCCCCACCACCCTATCAGGTAGCATTCTCAGGAGAGAACGTGCTGCTTGTACTTGGTGGCCCCAATGAAGGCTCAGAGATCAATATCATCCGTGGTGAAAACGGAGAAATTGTCTCGCTATGGAATAGAGGCAGGGTCAATCCACGCATTTCGGGGTAAGGAGAAAACAGCATGGCAAAACCATCAAATCCAGAAGATCGTTTTATGGAGGTAAATAACCTTCAACTGCACTATCTCGACTGGGGTGGCGAAGGGGACAATCTACTCTTCCTTTCGGGTCTTAGTGATACCTCTTATTCTTTTTTGGGCTTGGCACCACGTTTCGTACCTAATTTTCATTGCTATGGGCTCACGCGGCGAGGTTTTGGACAATCAGGAATTCCATCTGATCCTCCGGTTATCGATCAACTTGTGGACGACATTCGAGTATTTCTCGATAAACTCGGGATTTCAAAAATCTCATTCATTGGGCATTCGATTGCAGGTGATGAGATGACCCTTTTTACGCACCTGCATCCAGAACGAGTCGAGAAGTTGGTTTACCTGGACGCTGCATACGAAAAAACCCGTGAATTGCATGAATCCCGTTTCCAGGATCCAGCAGCCGAATTTATGTTTGCGAAACTCCCGGCGGAGGCATTTCAAACCCTCGAAAATTATTACGATGCTTTTCGCTACCTACATCCGGATTTCAACCGTTTGTGGTCCCCGTTAGTGGAAAGGATGATCAGAGATACGTTACGCATTCTCCCAGATGGATCGGTTGAAGAGGTCAGCCCGGGCAGCTTTAGAAAAAGCATCATGATGTCTGTCCTCGAACTGGGAATACGTTATGCTGGGATTGATGCTGAGATGCTGTGCATTTATCCGTTCAAAGACCATCATGACTTCTTGCCCCCCGACGTCGATCCCAAAACCCGTGAACGCGCTAACAATTTTCATAGGCAGACGACACAACCTCTGAGAAGGAAATATATTGAAAAAGTTCAAACGTCAAACACGAATGTGACATTGATGGATATTAAAGGAGCGGAACACCATTGCCATATCTCTCATGAACATGAAGTGTATGCATCCATAATAGATTTCCTCTTGGGTTGAAATAGCAGAATTTTCCAATCAGTATACCCATCAATTTATTGGTCATTCCCCTTGGGAGTGTTTGCTTCGCACAAACTCCTGCGATCTTCGCTTGACTACAAAAAATACTCAGCGTCAAAATGCTGGATATTTTTTTGTGACCCCGGAAGGACTCGAACCTTCAACCAATTGATTAAGAGTCAACTGCTC
>CAYWIC010000147.1:4764-13432 GCA_964458115.1 uncultured Anaerolineales bacterium
GTTACACAAATTGCCTTAACAAAAATAAAAAAACCTTGTTTTTCTATTTTTGTGCTGTGCTGGGGAATTATACCGCGACAGATGAGAGTGTCAACTTTTATGCTTGAATTTCACTCTGGTTTTTGTTTCGTGAACCTTGTATAGACCCATGCGCCGATCGCGATCAATAGCAGCACAAAACTCCCTCCAACCAAGATCCATTTGATACTGGTGAAGATTGGGGCCAGGAAATCGATGATTGGCGTCTGGACCGGAAAGCGGAACATCACCAGCGATGTAGATATATTCTCCAGATAATCGAAGATCATTGCCCATATAGGCACCAGGTTAGCGCGCTGCCAAATGCTATTCGTTGAAAACCCGCGCCTAGTCAACCAACTGATCGAGGTCACCAGGAACAATGTATAAACTATAGGCCAGAACAGATCGAAGGTGAATCGCGCTCGGATATATTCCTGGCGGCCCTGCTCGCCGTACGCTTCCGCCATTTGATAGAGTTCTTCAGGGGAATAATAAAATGACAGGTCGGGCGTGTCCGCTCCACCGCTTTGTGCTTCCGCTTGCGCAGCTTGGTTAGGCAGCACCAGGGCTGTGAAGAGTGCAAAAATGACCAGCCCGGCAATCGCTAGCCAACCGGAGGATTTTATGTGCAGCCAATCCGATAGTTTTTCCCACATACCTTTCTCCATAAGATACCCTTGATTTGTAAGTGTCTACTCAAAGAAGTCTCATCCTAAGCCGCCACAGGGGCGCATTTGGCGGGCGTAGACTCATAATTTAATGAACACATGCACACGTGGTTTGATAATTTTGAGCGCGAAATCCGTGTCCCAGTTATTCAGGCAATCTCCCACGGGGGCGTGCCACTACCGCCCGCGCCTTTGAGCGATTCCCGAATAGGCTCGCCTAACTCGGGCAGCACATCAGCCGCCGCAGCCAGCAAGCCAAAGCACCCGGTGATCATCATGTCGCCGAAGGGAGCGGGGAAATAGGGTTTCATGGTGGCACGCTTTTCCATGAATAAACTGCGCCGCGGCCCAGTGACCACCACGTCGAACTCCCCATCCCCTAAGACAAGGGGTTCTTTTTCATAGATCAAGGCGCCATGCCCGTGATCGCCGAAAACATCTTCATGGACCAGGCTGCTATCGGCCAGGGATCGCAGTAATCCCTCGAGCTTGGGCAGGTCGATCAATCCAGTATGGTGTTCGAAGACACCTTCAATGCCCGTAGGACCCAGGCGAAAGGCCAAGGTGTGGAAATTACCAACATTGGCGATCAACGTTCGTGAGCGGGATTGAACCTCGGGATCCAACGTAGCACCCAAAACGGCCGCTGGGGCTGTATCCATCACCACCAGGGGCGCGTCCACGGCTCCAGCAGAAGCCACAACCGCATCTAACCTGGTCATAATCGGTGGAACATTTCCCGCCTTAAATGCAAACGCCGAGAGTCTGTTTTTGGCCCTGATATGCTCATCAAGGTAATCAAAGCGAAATTGGCGGTCAGAGACCTCGGGAGGCGCGGCGCCATGGTCGAAGACTGCCACAGCCACAGCATCCAGGTGATCCAGGGAAACAGCAAACTCCCCAAAAGCGCGCTGGATCGCTGCAAAATCGAAGTCACGCAGTTCCAGGCGCGTAACAGAATCAGGCAAGGCGATAAGTTCATCTTCGCTAATGACCTTGATTCCATCCACTTCGACTCGGCTCAAGTCATCATCGAAAGTGCGCGCCGCTTCCGGCGTAGCATAAACAGGATTGCCTGCTTTAGCATGATCACGCGCCGCCCAATGGCTGGGGCCGCCACCCATGGTCACACCTGTGAGGGCAATGGCTTCACCCCGCTGAGTGGCTGCTTTCAAACGTTTATGAACCATCATCGTCGGTGAAGGAACTACCAGCTTGAAGCCATTCTCGAGATCGATGCGGGAATCGTACAAATAGATATCTTGGGTGCCTGTACCAACGTCTACGGTCAATATCTGCATATTGTTTCCTTGTGCGAGCGAGTGTCCATACACTGGCGATGATTTTGGACCAAGTTTATCATGAATACGAGTAGGTTCTCTAGGAATTGTAGGGGTGATCCACCCAACCCTAAATCTGGATAATCACACGTCGTTTCCCAGAGAGCCTACGAGGAAAATATGCGCTTTGTCAATTCGAATGGCGATGAAGCGCGTTACCGGTGTGGAACGCCTTGGAGTATACTTTGTGGGTATTCGATTGGGAGAGGTGAAAAATGACGCTAAAGAACGAGCGAGAACGTTGGGAAGAAGAAATCCTGCGCCCGGTGACTGACCGCTTCCCTGAGCGCAAGGACGAATTTACGACCTCCTCGGGGGTCCCGCTCGAGAGGGTGATGTTACCCTCCAATGAAGACCACAATTATGCCGAGAAATTAGGCTTCCCTGGAGAATTTCCATTCACACGCGGCGTGCAGCCCACCATGTACCGCGGCCGCTTCTGGACCATGCGCCAATACGCCGGGTACGCCTCGGCGGAGGAGTCCAATGTCCGCTACCGCTACTTGTTGGATCAAGGCCAGACCGGGCTCTCGGTGGCCTTCGATTTGCCCACGCAGATCGGCTACGACGCTGATGACGCCATTGCCTCGGGTGAGGTCGGCAAGGTCGGTGTTTCCATCTCATCGCTGCAGGACATGGAAACCCTCTTCAAGGAGATCCCCCTGGAGCGCGTCTCCACCAGCATGACCATCAATGCGCCTGCGGCGATCCTGCTAGCCATGTATATTGCGGTCGCCAAACGCCAGGGCATAGAGCCCAGCAAATTGCGCGGCACCATCCAAAACGACATTCTCAAAGAATATGTCGCCCGCGGGACATACATCTTCCCGCCCCAGCCTTCCATGCGACTGATCACCGATGTATTCCAATATTGCCAAACAGAAGTGCCGCGCTGGAATACCATCAGCATCTCGGGATATCACATCCGCGAGGCGGGGTCCACCGCCGTGCAAGAGGTCGCCTTCACGCTGGCTGATGGCATTGCCTATGTCGAGGCCGCCATCGACGCCGGGCTGGATGTCGATAAATTCGCCCGTCAATTATCCTTTTTCTTTAATGCGCACAACAACTTCTTAGAAGAGGTTGCTAAATACCGTGCTGCTCGCCGCCTTTGGGCCAAGATCATGCGAGAGCGCTTTAACGCCCAAAACCCGCGCTCTTGGACCCTGCGCTTCCACACCCAGACGGCCGGATCTACGCTCACGGCCCAACAGCCTG
This sequence comes from uncultured Anaerolineales bacterium, assembly GCA_964458115.1. Lineage (GTDB taxonomy): Bacteria > Chloroflexota > Anaerolineae > Anaerolineales > UBA11858 > NIOZ-UU35. The sequence goes on from CAYWIC010000147.1 coordinate 8,012, forward strand.
AAAACAACGTCGTCCGGGTGGCATTGCAAGCCCTCTCGGCTGTATTGGGAGGAACGCAATCGCTGCACACCAACAGTATGGACGAGGCCTTATGGCTGCCGACAGAAAAATCTGTGCGCGTGGCCTTACGCACTCAACAAGTGATTGCCCACGAATCTGGCGTGGCCGACAGCATCGACCCCTTGGCTGGATCCTTCCTGATCGAGAACCTGACCGATGAGATCGAACATCAGGCGCTAGAATATCTCCAGAAGATCGATGATATGGGCGGGGCTTTGTCAGCCATCGAGCAAGGCTACATCCAGGGAGAAATCCAGGAAGCCGCCTACCAGTACCAGCAAGCCGTGGAGAGCCAGGAACAAATCGTCGTTGGTGTAAACCAGTTCGAATCCCAAGAAGATATCGAATTAGAGCGTTTATCTGTCGACCCATCCATTGAGTTCAACCAGCGCGAGCGTTTGGCAAAGTTGCGTGCCGGGCGCGATGGTCAGCGCGTCAATGATCTGTTATCTCAGTTGGAAAATGCTGCCAAAAGCAACGACAACTTGCTGCCCATCTTCGTTGAGTGTGTCGAGAACGACCTCACCCTGGGCGAGATTTGCAATGTGCTGCGCGGGGTATGGGGAGAGTATCAGCCAACTGGATTATAGCGATTTGCCAGCATGAAGGTTCGCAATTGGCTCATTTCAATTTGTGTTTTTCTTATATGGATCCATATCCCGGCTGTGCCAGTCTCTTGGGCGCCCGTGATCCCTGATCCAATATTTCGTCTAACATGGCTGTCAATTTGGCGGATGGTAAAGGTCACAGCCTTTCCATACCCTGGTATGCAGTACCAATTCAACATCAATACTGCGCTGGTGATTGTTTTGTTGATTGGCACTGGCTTTCTGGCACGATATTTACTTTTGAAATACCTTCATAGATTTAGAATCGATAGGAGATAGCAATATGGCGAAAATCAAAAAAATGGATCATGTGGCTCTAGTTGTTAATGATATCGATGAGGCTTTAGCCTTCTGGCGCGACGCCCTGGGATTAGAAATCGAGAAAATCCTGGATGTGCCCCGCGAAAAATCGGCCGTCGCTTTTCTCCCTGTGGGAGATGTGGAAGTCGAACTCGTACAGCCCACATCCGATGATTCTGGTCTCACCAAATATCTGGAAAAACGCGGTCCCGGCATGCACCATATCTGCCTGGAGGTCGATGACATCGAGGCGATGCTGGCACAGCTCAAAGAAAAGGATGTGCAGTTGATCCATGAAGAGCCCGTCACTGGTGATGGCGGCAAGAAGTACGCATTCCTTCATCCCAAGGCAGCCTTTGGGGTGTTGGTAGAACTTTACGAATTACCCTAAAAAATAATTAACGCCATGTGCAAGTTTTTCATTTGATCTGTCATGGCCGTTGGTCCGTCTTCGGCGTGCGCCCTGCTGGGCGAAGAATTTCTCCTAGATGAGATCCAGATCCTTCGCTCGCCAAAGACATGCCTCCGGCGGCTCAGGATGACAGATACATGAGAATTGTTTGCACATCAGGTTCATTGTGAATTGAGATAGCTAATTCAATATTTACAATTCATCATTCAATACTGATATTCATGCCTTCTCGCACTTTTCCGTCCCATGGCTGGATTGGCATCCTTTTAATAGCGGTCTTCTGGCCATTGAACTGGGTTTTGATTGGAGCCCGCACCCATTGGGGGTTCTTTCCGTTATGGTTGGGGTATTGCCTGGTGGTAGATGGAGTGGTGCTGAACCGTACAGGCACGTCTCTACTCACCCGAAACTGGCGCAAATATATTGGGCTGTTTTTGATTTCGGCGCCAGTGTGGTGGCTTTTCGAAGTGCTCAATTGGCGCGTACAGAACTGGTATTACGATGGCCGCGAGCTTTTCACGGATCTGGAATATGGTCTTCTGGCATCTGTCGCATTTTCCACAGTCATCCCGGCGGTGTTTGGGACAGCGGAATTGGTCAGCAGCTTCAATTGGGTTCAACGCCTGGGCCAAGGCCCGAGGATCAATACTGATATAAAAACCACCATGGGCTTTTTCACCGCCGGCTGGATTATGCTGACTCTTATGCTGATCTGGCCGCGCTTTTTCTACCCATTCATCTGGTTGAGTATATATTTCATCACCGAGCCGCTTAATGTCTGGCTGGGTAACCACAATCTCGCCATTCGGACGCAGGATAGAGACTGGCGGCCGGTCATCGCTCTGTGGGTGGGTGTGATCATTACAGCCTTCTTCTGGGAGTTTTGGAATTTTTATTCTTATCCCAAATGGATTTACACGGTTCCCTTCGTAAATTTCTGGCATATCTTTGAAATGCCTTTGCTTGGATATGGGGGCTATCTTCCCTTTGCCTTGGAGCTTTACGCCATTTACCATCTCGTAACTGGTATCTGGGGAGATAAGACTTCACAGTACGTTCGCACAGGGTAATCACCTCATACAATCGCGTGAATTACATCCAGGTTCTCCCTGGAAGGTTTCTTCTTTGGGGATACTGCAGGATCTCTCACAGAAGTTCCCAAAGATCCTCCACTGATTGGTCTCTGGGAAACGCCGTGAGACTATCCAGATTTAGGAGTGAGAGGGGTGCTCCACATCCACTCACTCCTAAATCTGGGTGATCACCATCGCAATTCCAAGAAACCTCCACCGATACCTGAAATTGGGTGATAGAATATGTACAAGGTGAAGAAATCAGGTATAATTTGCCGCTTTGGTTCTCCCCTGTCATGGAAGTTTATGGGAGGGGAGTTTTTCGTGTGATCATGAAAGGATATAAAGATGGCGCACGTCTCGCATAAACTCAAGAACGCTTTCGAAGGCGCTCTGGCCGGTGGAGGTGATCCTGCGACCTCTCCACTGTATGTATTTGGACCGTTCCTCAAACTGATCGTTGTCGCGGGTGTGGCACAGATTACGTTTGGCGCATCGGTGTGGTTGGTGGTTTTAACTGTGGCAGTAGTCTCGGCGATGTACCGCCTGGTCATGAGGTGGATCACTGATGGCAGCGGAGGCAGCGGGCTCAGTGAAGAGGAATTTGGCGGTTGGGCTGCAAAAACCAATGCGGCCATCACCTTTGTAGAATACACGCTGACCTTCCTGGTCAGTATGGCAGCTATGGTCACGTTCATTGCAGACCGCATCCCGGTATTGAACGAAGCCATCATATTCAACCTACAGTATCGAACTCTGGTAGCGATCGCCTTGAGCATCTTGACGGGTTGGCTGGTCAACCGTGGCCCCAAAATGGCAGCGCGCGCCTTTGGCCCGGCCACATTGGGAGTATTGTTGCTCCTATGGGGGATGATCATCTCGACGTTGTGGCAATTTGGTTTTCAGCTTCCAGATTTCAACCTCAAAGCCTTTCATTTTGACTATTTGGAACTCACTTTGGCTGGTTATGTTCGCATCCTCGCCGTGATGACAGGTATCGAGGTTTTCGCCAATATGGTGGCAGCCTTCGATGGGGATGCCAGCAAGAAAAGTAAAAGCGCCTTTAATTCATTATTGATAATCATGGGAACCACTGCCGCTACGATGCTGATCGTAGGACCGGCGATATTCAATCTTTCCAACCCAGAACTGGAAGAGGTTTCTGTTTTTACACAAACCATGGATCAACTCTTACCCGCACCCCTGCCTTACTTGGGAACCCTGGTAGGAATTGCCGTGCTAATGTCGGCCTCTGCTGCCAGCGCCCAAGGATTGCAGAATTTGGCCCTGGGTTTATCAGAACGGCGATATGTGCCCCCCTTGTTAGGGCAACGCAATCAATTCCAGGTCGCGGATAAGCCCGTGTGGCTCCAGGTTGTGATCGTGAGCGTGTGCTTTTTGTTATTTGGAACCAACGAAGAAACGTATCTGGCCATTTACGCTGCTGGGGTATTTGTGCTCTTGAGCATGACTGGTTGGGCAGTAACAAAACGCTTGTTCCGTGAAGTTAAAGATGAATTCAATATAGGACGGGTGGCCCTGATTGTTGGCACCCTGCTAGCGGCAATATTGACCACTGGCGCCACAGGGGTGATCTTTGTAGAGCGCTTCACCGAAGGGGCTTGGACGTACCTATTATTCGTCCCTATGCTTTATGTAGTTTTCACCTACTCACGCGCCCGACTTGGCGCTCCCTCGGCCGCGATGGATTACCTGGGTCGCTTGAATGCTGCCCAATTGGCCGGTTTCGGTTTTGGGCAAATGGACCCTGCCACTGGCGCAGCCACAGTTCGCGCTGAGAGACCAGAGGATCTTCGGTGGGAGCCAGCACCCATACAACAGAGTAAATGGCGTGAGAAGCATGTCTATATAAAGAATATCGCTGTGCTCTTAGATGCTTCGTCATACGCTGAGGGCGCTCTCCCTTGGGCGAAGATGATCTCTAAACAAGCCGATGCCCATTTGACGATATTATCGTCCATCAAAAATCATACAAACACCCTGCATGAGCAATTCGAGGATACGAAGAGAATTCGCCAGGACTACCTTACGAAGGTTTGTGAAGCTACTCGAGCAGAAGGCGTCGACGTAGATTGTGCTATCCGGCCCGGTTTTGTTGCCGATGCAACCCAATCTCTGGTTGCCGAACAAAATGTGGATCTGGTGATCACAACGACGCGCGGGAAATCTGGCAAGAAACATTGGATCAGCGGCGGCGTATCGCGCAAGTTAGTTCAGAAAATCAACCAGCCCGTAATGTTGGTTCAAATATCCGAAAATGGGGATACTACGCAACCCAAATTGGATCGTATCCTGGTAGCTCTGGATGGCTCGATCTATTCAGAGCGTGTGCTACCCTACGCGCGTGTGCTGGCTCAAAACTTTGGTTCAGAGTTGATCTTATTGTCCGTTCCGGCTGTTCCTGAACCTGAGGATTATCTCGCGCCCCCCGGTGTGGTGAATGTCATTCGCAAGAATGCCGAAGCCAATATGAGCAATTTCCTCGAGGCTGTAGCGCGCTCATTGCGAGAAGAAGGGCTAACGGTCCGCACCATGGTCACTGGGTCCCTTCCCGCGCGCACCATTGTCAACGTTGCCGAGCAAGAGAGTGTCGATCTGATCATGAGCACATCCCGCGGGCGGGGTGGCATTGACCTGTTTATGTTGGGAAGTGAGGCGCAGCGTATTGTCGAAAACACCACTAAACCGGTATTTATGATGCCTATTCAAACCCGCCCAGACTAGGAAGTATTGACTTCTAAGAAATATTCTAGGGATTTTAGCGCTAAAGGGACTGTTTTGAAATCTGAAAAGATGCTTTGACAATCAATACGGCCTAGGAATGTTGACGATTCTCTCCCCTTTATGGTATTATCCGCCCTGTCTTAATACACATTGCAGCGCTCTCGTAAAGGCGAGAAAGAGGAGAAAGCAATAAGCAATCCAAATTACCGTGCCAATGAACGCA
>CAYWIC010000148.1:0-13216 GCA_964458115.1 uncultured Anaerolineales bacterium
TTGTTGCCGGATATTGTCTCTCTATTCATTTGGTAAGGTGCGAAAAACAGGCTTTTCTACAAAATAAAGCAGAGCCGTCGCTGTGCAGGCCATGATGGTATAGAACAAGAGGAATTTTTTCTTGCTGCCGGCAAAATCTGCGATGACGCCTAACACCGGCGATGTGATCGCTACAACTAGCATGGCAATCCCTACAGAAATGCCCCACAAGCGCGACCCCTCCGCCCCGCCAACAACATGACCCTTGAAGTATGTTGCGTAGATGGCTAGGATGACCACCGCGGCGTAGGCTGAGTTGCCGATGTCATAAGAATACCAGGCCCAGCGCTCTCTTTTCGTAACAGATGTTTTGGCGACAGTAGCTTGCATCGTAGGTCTCCTTTTCCCTTGAAGTGACGTATAGCCTATAACCCCCATCGATTAGTTTAGAAACGAATGATTTATGCTGACTATGAATGGTGTCATCCTGAACTACCCGCCCGCCAAAGGCGTGCAAAGCAAGGCGCGCCTATGGCGAGGCGCTCGAAGGATCTAGAGATTTCGTCTAATCGAAACGATAGCTAATGATGCTTGCATCTCTGGATGACGAAAGTGATTAACCACGAAGGACACGAAGAAATACAAATACCTAAGAAAATGCTTCGTGCTCCTTCGTACCCTTTGTCGTAATGAAATTTTACGAGTAGGTTATTTGCCCGTCTTGTACTACCATCTTGCGACGGCGGTAGGCCCAGCACATGTAGGATACTGAGACGAAATAGCTGGCGGGCAAGCGGTGTAGCCCTTTGATCTTGGTGCCCAGCACCGTGGTCTTGCCCCCAAATCCCATGGGTCCAATATCAAGTTGATTGGCTTCATCGGTAATACGTTCTTCTAAAGCGGCTAGTTCTGGATCCGCGTTGGTGTCATCAAGTTGGCGATAGAGCGCTTCTTTGGACGCCAGGAACGATGAGCCGCGATCCCCACCGATGGCAATACCCAAAGCCCCGGGCGCACAACCCTTGCCCTGGGCCGCGTTGACCGCTTCCAATACCACTTTGCGGACTCCCTCGAGGTCGCGTCCCGCGCCCAATCGATTTTCAGGCAACTTGTACTGTGCACCAACGTTTTCACAGCCGCCCCCTTTGAGCATCAACTCTATGACCAGCGGTTCGCCTTCATCGATCTCTTCAAAATGAATAGTGGGATAATGCTCGTCTCCGGTATTGTCACCGGTGTTCTTCCCACTAATCGTATTTACAGAATTTGGTCGCAGATACGTTTTTTGTGTGGCTTGAACCACCGCGTCTTGGATCTGCTTCCTGAGTACCCGTGTGCTATACCCCTCGGGATATTGAACGTGGAAGATGGGTGTGCCAGTGTCCTGGCAAATGGGTGTGGAGTTCTCCCGGGCCATTTCTACGTTCTTGAGGATCGTGTCCAGTGCGCCCTCAGCAGCCGAACCAGCAGCCTCTTCATCTTTGGCCGCGCGCAATCTCTTTTCGATGTCTGGGGGTAAATTGGTGGATGTGAAACGCACTAGCTCGAGGATTTCTTTGGTCAGGTCGGGTTGCATTTGAACCTCCGGAATTCAGTGGGAATTGAACAGTCTATTAACGCATACTGTTTTCTGTTCAATCGTTGCTGATATATCATACCTTAAAATTTTTCCTTATACGAGTGCAGGCAATAATATTGCTGCCTAATTTCGATCGTTTATCTTCGTTCGAACACATTACCACCAGCTTCGATAAAACCTTTATTACCTTCAGCCAATTGGCGGTAGAACTCGTACACACCAGCCTTCCGAAGGATCCAGGGACCTAGATCTGGGTGAATGATATCCAACAATCGCAACAGCCATACGGGCTTGGGATTGACAATCACTTTGCTGAGATCTTTCTTGATGGTGCGTACAACGGCTTTGGCGACATTCTCAGGGGTTGATTCTCCGACGATCCCCGGTGCAGTTCGGTGATGGATTGCAAACATTCCCTCTTCGGAAACAAAGCCTGGGCAAATCACTGACGCACTGACCCTGGACTGATGAAGCTCTGCACGCAAACCAGCGCTCCATTCGATCAGGCCGGCTTTGGTAGCCGCATATGTGGCTGAGTAGGGTGACCCTTTGAAACCCCCCAATGACGAGATCGTGACTATGTAGCCGCTATCCCTGGCAATCATTTCAGGCAGGATCAGACGAGTGAGCAGCATGGGAGCCATTAGGTTGGTAGTGATCATCTGCTCAATGGCGCCTGGTTCCAAATCGGCGTAAGCGCTGATCCATTCGATGCCGGCGTTGTTGACTAGGATATCAATCTGACCAAAATCCCTCCACACAGATTCGACCAGTTTGAGACAACTTTTCGGGTCAGTGATATCGGCGGAATAACAGCTGGCTTTTACGCCCAATTGGGCAAGGTCTCCAATGACGCAATCGAGAGTCTCTTCCGTTCGAGCTGTCAGCGCAATATCGGCGCCTTCTTTGGCCAATGCGTTGGCGATATGCGGACCTAATCCCCTCGAGCCACCCGTAAGTAGAACGACTTTGCCCCGAATTGTTTTCATGTTCTCTCCTTTGATTGTATCGGTCAGGGTAAAGAGAATGGCTAGATTTGTCAAGCAGCAATCTTCGAAATGGTGGAGAAAATTGTCATTCCGAACCCCCGCCGACGTCGAAGACGAGCCTGTGGCCGCCGCGCCTGTAGCGAGGGGTGAGGAATCCCCGTAATTCAAGTTTGATTATTACCAAACTTTGGTTATTCTGAAACTGCATATTCAGGGATTCCTCGCTGCGCTCGGAATGACAAAACATATCAGTTGTAGGTTTTCTCGCAAATACAGCACAATGGTCGGGTTTCTGGGAAACGCCGTGGGACTATCCAGATGTAGGGGTGAGTGGGGTGCTCCGCGCCCCACTCACCCCTACATCTGGGGGATCGCCCCGGCAATTCCTAGAGAGCCCAATGGTCGTTGTCTATCGCGATCGTGCTAGAATTGATAATGAATTCAACCCTAGACCCTAAGGGTTTTGGAAACCCTTAGGGTCTCACATGAATATGTCTGGAAAGAATTCACCTTACTTCAAACGCGCATTGTGGCTAGGATTGCTTGTTCTAATCCCTGTCACAGCACTGACAATTGTCTTGTTGCGCGCTGAATCAGGTGCTCCCAAATGGATCGTGATCCTATTTCTGATGATGTTCTTCAATGCAGGCCTGACACTGGTGTTGTTGGATTCTATCTTCAATGAGATCCGCATGGAGCTATGGTTCGCCTATTTTCAAACGGCGGTGCTGCTCTCTATTCTATTGATGTTTGCCAGCTTGTTGAACTGGGTAGCGTTCGGGCCAGGCGAACGATCTTCGGTGGCGGAATTGGGATTCCGTTCTTATCCTTATCTGTTGAGCGTATCAATTCGATGATTGGCCGAATTGTGTTCGGCATTCCCGCACTGCTGATGGATTTATCCATTGGGGCTGGCATTGTGGCTCTAATCAAAGCGTATTTTGGAAACGGAGATGAATAATATGACCGAAGCAATAGACACCCTCCTCATCCACGCTCACCTGTTCACCATGCAAGGGAGTGGCGTGGGCTATATACCCGATGGAGCAGTAGCTATTCGAGGGGGGGTAATTGTTGCAGTTGCACCTACCTCTGAGTTGAAATCCAAATACCAACCTGCTGAAACCATCGATGCTCACGGCTGTGCGGTACTGCCCGGATTAATCGATGCCCATATGCATACTCCCCTAGCAGTTGTGCGCGGCGTCGCCCAAGATGTGAGCAACTGGATGCAGATGGCATTGGCACCTTATTGGCGGCACATCACGCCTGAGGCAGCTCTGGCAGGAACCCGGCTCAATGTGTTGGAAGCGCTCAAAGCAGGAACCACCACGATGGTGGATTTTGCCAATCCAGTTGATGGGTGGGCAGAGGTTTTCGAAAAGGCTGGTGTGCGTGCCCGGTTGACTCCAACCATTAATTCTTTGCCGCCAGGGGGGATGGCTGGCTGGAAAGTTGGCGATCTGTACCCATTGGATGATGCAGTTGGTCAGGATGCCATCGATGTGGCAATGACCTTCGTGGATGACTGGCACGAGGCAGCGGACGGGCGGATTACCGTTATGCTGGGTCCGCAAGCCCCGGACATGATCTCTGCCGAGCAGCTGATGCAAATTAAACAACTGGCTGAGCGGCATGGCCTGATGGTCCATATGCACGTGGCACAGGGTGACCGCGAGATCGACCAGATGGTCAAACGTTTTGGAAAACGCACCCCGCAATTCCTTGATGAGCTTGGTTACCTGGACGAGCAGTTGTTAGCCGTACACCTCACCGAGGCCACCGATGAAGAGACCGCACTCATCGCACAGAGCGGAGCCAGAATGGCCTTATGCTCGGGCAGCATCGGGATAATCGACGGTATTGTGCCCCCAGCGCGCGTCTTCCGGGAAGCTGGCGGGTTGGTTGCCCTAGGCTCAGACCAGGCTCCCGGCAATAATTGCAATAATATCTTCAATGAGATGAAGCTGACTGCCTTGTTCAATAAGATCAAAGCCCGTGATCCTGAAGTGATGCCAGCCTGGGAAGTGCTGCGTATGGCGACCATTGAAGGGGCCCAGGCCATTGGCCTGGGTGATGAAGTCGGATCGCTAGAAGCTGGCAAACAGGCCGATTTGATCTTAGTGGATTTGAGTGCCCCTAATTTGACCCCGGCGATGGACACGCCCATCCGCACCATTGTGCCGAACCTGGTTTACGCTGGCAGCGGCCACGAGGTTAAGACCGTCATGGTCGCGGGGGTGATCATCATGCGCGACCGGCAGGTGCTGACCATGGATGAAGCCGCGGCTCAGGCTGAAGCCCAACGCCAGGCCGTGGCGATATCTGCAAAAGTCGCCGCCGACCCGGTGCATGAAAAAATGGCCCTGCTCGCTGCCATGGAAGCGGGTCAGTTATAAGTACTGCAGGAACACGGATAACGCGGATTTGACGGATTCCCACGGATATTTAGATTTTTTATCCGCGTAGATCAGCGTGACACGTGTCATCCGCGTTCTAACCAGAGGAGATAACTTTATGAATTTAGGCATCCTGAACGCGTTTCCCCCTGATGAAAGCATCATCGATTGGAAAGATACCCCAGTTGATGCTTATGTGCGCTTTTTAGAACTGGCCCAACCACCCTTCGAGTACGTTGGCTATGATGTGGCTGCCATGGAGTTCCCTGATACAGTGGATGCCTGCGATGCCTATCTGATCACCGGCAGCCCTAAGGGAGTCTATGATACCTACCAATGGATTGCCAACCTGGGAGATTTCATCCGCGCTGCTTATCGCGCCGGGAAGAAATTAGTCGGCATTTGCTTTGGACATCAAATCCTGGCACATGCCTTAGGTGGCCATAGTGAAAGATCAGAGAAAGGTTGGGGCTTGGGGCTCAAGGAATTCGAGATCTATGAAAAGAAGGCTTGGATGACAGCTGGCTTGGCGCAGCGTTCTCTCCATTTTGTCCATCAAGACCAGGTCGTCCAACTTCCCCCTGAAGCGGAACTGCTGGGCGGCAACGATTTTTGCCCGAATTTGTTCTTCACCATTAGAGATCAGGTGTTGGGGGTTCAGGGTCATCCAGAGTTCACCGCGGAGATCATGCACGAGATCATCGCTGCGCGCGCAGATATCTTCGGGTCGGAGCTTTGTGGACTGGCCACGAGTTCTATCGATATCGGTACACCGGATAATCAGACTCTCGCAGAATGGATTAAAAATTTCCTCTTGACAAAATAGAATTCTTGATATATAAATAATTACATATAGGAAATAACTTATGCTCAAATATGTTTTGCTAGGTTTTCTCAACTATGCTCCGATGACGGGCTACGAAATCAAACAGTTCATGGATGAATCCACGGTGAACTTTTGGCATGCCAAACAGAGCCAGATCTACACTACCCTGAAGCGGCTGGCAGAAGCCGATCTGCTGACATCGCATGTCGAACCTCAAGAAGGCCGTCCCGACCGACGTGTCTACACCATTACAGAAATCGGGCGCGCCGACTTGCAGGATTGGCTGTCACAACCCGAAACCGAGCTTCCGCTGCGCAAAGAGGGTTTGCTGGTGAAGCTGTTCTTCGCCGCCAACAATGATCAAGAGAAAATGCTCACCCAATTGCGTTTTCTGCGCGACCTGCACCAGCGCAAATTGGAACATTACGAAACTTCCACTCACGCTTTTATCCGTCAGATTGCTGAAGGAATGCCCCATCTGGAGAAGGATGCCTTGCTCTGGGATGCCACCCGCCGCTTCGGGGTGCTCTATGAGGAAATGTACATTAATTGGTTGAATGAAACCATATCGATGGTGGATGAATGGTGAGGAGAGTTAGGAGTTAGGTATATGATCTTCCTAACTCCTATCTAGCCCCTAACTCTATCAGGCCTCTTTTTTTGCTTACTAATATCATTATTTATATATCATTATTTACCCAAGGAGCGAAACATGTCCACACAAAATTTTGACGTAGTTGTCATCGGCGCGGGCTTGGGGGGATTGTCGTCTGCGGCCTACCTCGCCAAAGCTGGCAAGAAGGTACTCATCTTGGAGCATCACAGCGTCCCAGGTGGATATGCCCACGAGTTCCGGCGAGGCAAGTATCGTTTTGAAGTCGCTTTGCATGCTCTTGACGGCGTTGCCCCGGGAGGCTGGGCCTATCCCGTACTCAAGGATTTGGGTGTGATCGAGCAAGTCTCGTTTCATCGTATGGACCCTTTCTACACTGTACGCTTCCCAAAGCACGAAATTACCGCCCACGCCGATCCAGTAACCTACGAAGCAGAACTCGTCAGCAATTTTCCTCACGAAAAAGATGGTATCCATGACTTGATTGCCGAGATGGTCGAAACCTACTGGCAGGTGCGCCGCTTTGGAGAAGATGCCCAATTCGGCACGCGCCCGCCCATTGAGCAGATCCCTGCCGTCTATCCCAAAATGCTGGCGGCTATGTCCACAAGTTGGGACGATTTCATGGCGCGCTTCATCAGCGACGAGCAGCTCAAAACGGCCTTCTCGACACTGTGGGGTTACTATGGTCTGCCGCCTTCCCAACTCAACGCGGCGACATTCATTTTTCCTTGGGTCAGCTACCACCTCTTTGGAGCCTACTACCCAGAGGGAGGCAGCATGGCGATGAGCCGCGCCCTGGAACAGACCATTCTCGAACACGGTGGTGAAATTCGCTACCGCCAGACCGTCAATCGCATCGAAATCCAGGATGGGAAAGCTGTTGCCGTCGAAACCGAAAAGGGCACCCGCGTAGAGGCGGATGTGGTGGTCAGCAACGCCAACGCTCCGGATACGCTGCTCAAATTTGTGGGGCGTGAACACCTTCCTGCGCAGTATCAAGCCCAAATCGAGTCTGCTCAACCCTCTCTCTCGAACTTGGTGGTCTACCTCGGGCTGGACCGCGATCTCAAGGCTGAGGGTTGGCCTCATCATGAAATCTTTGTCAATCAGAGCTATCTGTTGGATGAAGGCTATCAGGCTGTTATGGATGGAGAGTTCGAGCGGACTGGGATTTCGATCACGCACTATGATCAGGTGGACGTAAATTGCTCCCCCGAAGGTGGCTCTATTCTAGGGATCTTTTCTTTGGCCCACTGGGATACCTTTGATCAATGGGGCACGGGAGGAAATCTCGATGGATATGGCAAAAACCCGCAATATCTCGAACTCAAAGAGGCTGCCGGAGATGTGTTGATCGACCGGGCCGAAGAGTTGATCCCCGGCTTGCGAGAGGCGATAAAATATAAGGAAGTTGCTACCCCCCTGACCAACTGGCGCTACAGCCTTAACCTTGCCGGAAGTATCTATGGCAGCGAGCAATCAGTAGACAATATGTACTTCAACCGCCTGAACTCAGCTACACCCATCCCCAACGTATTTTTGGCGGGAGCCTGGACCTTCGCAGGTGGGATGAGTGCGGCGCTGCTTTCAGGGCGTGAGACCGCCAGGCGCGTGCGGGCTTATCTGGAAGACGAAGAGGTGGTTTTGATGACGGGAATTGACCCGGTGGAGAGTGAGCAATGGACTGAGAAAAGTGAGCAGCTAGCCGATAGCAGTCAGCTATCAGCGTCACAGGGGCAACTCCCTGCTGTGACGATCAAGGCTGCTGGTTCGGAGCGCGAGGTTGCCATAGGGGATCTGGGGAAACCGGCTGTGTTGCTCTTCCACACCCAGGAGACCGCTGATCAGGCCGGGGCAGTAAATCGGGCTCTGCGTGAGGTGGATAGATATCAGGATGCCGCTGCGCTGATGATCGCCAACGTGGTTGATCTGCACGCCGTGCCAAAGTTGTTCCGAAACTTTGCCGAGCGCGCTATGCAGGGTTCTTACGAAGAGACCGCGGCTGGCTTGCCCGCAGGTATCGACCCTGCCGATTATGTGCTGATCCTGCCCGATTGGGATGGGGATGTGACCAAAGCCGTCGGGCTGAAGGATGTCAACGAGAAGGCCGGTGTTGCTGTGATCGACAAATATGGAAATCTCACAGGAACCTACCAGGGCGAGGATGCAGTTGAGCGCGTGTTGGAGATGTTGAACAATGACTGATCCTCAGAAAAATTCTCTTGCAGAGCTGCTGCTGTAGGGAGGACAATCTACTAAATTCCCTCTTGACAAAATGGTTCACAATCTATATACTTCATATAATTTGAAGTATATAGATTGTGAAGTTTACCGAGGGCTCACATGTTCACCATCCATAAGCTTAAACCGGACCGCTCGATCACAGGTTTGATCCCTGCATTCAGCGCACTCATCGGTGCTGCTCTGTTGGGGATTTTCTATGGCCGAGAAGCGGCTTTTATTTTTCTTGGAATTTTCTTTTGGGCATTCGCTGCATATACTTTTTTGGGATTTCTGCGCACGAGTAACGCAAATTTCCTAATCCCGATGTTTTATCAAATTTTTGGGGGTATGGTGATTTTTAATTATGATGCTAATCTTCGGGGTAATCCAACTATACTGATGCAGCTAGCTCTGCTATTAACTGGCATCTTCTTACTTGGAGTGGTCTATCTGTTAATCACGAAAAAGGTCAAATGGCGCGGTCGGGAAGTTCTCGAACTGGCCGCCGCGCCCATTGATGAAACCGGCAATGGTTACACATCACGGCCATTAGCGAGCGGCAGGACGGAGTTTAGCCAAGAGCAGATCATGCAGTTCGCTGAATTTGCTCGCCGAAATCTGATAGCTGTTTCTTATGTTGGCGAAGATAAGGTTGTTTTCGTCCCGGTGATGATGGGACGCGAGTTTGGCTTTATCCTGGGGTTGAAGAGTGACTATACTGACGAGACGTGGGTGTCTTTTGACTTCGATGGCAATGTGACCGTCAACATATCGCACCGCGATTATTTGGAGTACAAAGAAGCGCTATCCTTCGATCAGCTTTGTTCGTCACTGGGGAATCTCTTCATTAGGTTTATGGAAACCTATCACCGCGCTGAGGGTGTGCGTATCATTTCTCAGATGGATGGCGTCCGCGTTGGCATCTTCTCATAGGGAATCGGTATGAACTTCAAAGAAGCCGCCAAACTTGGGAATTATCTCGCTAAGGATTTTGCTGAGGATTTCTTTGTGTTGCTCGTCAATTATCAAGATATCTCTGCCTCCGAGGCGGCCTCCCGTTTAGGGTTGCATATCCGCACGGCGCAAGATTTCCTCGAAGCCATGACTGTGCTGGGCATTCTGAACAAAGAAGAGGTTTATGAGAAGAAGCGCCCTTATAACCGCTATACGCTTAAAACCACGCATATTCGCATGGATATCGACCTGACTCAGATCCAACAGAGGCGAACCCCCGAGGATTTGACTCGCTTGCTGCGAGAAAAATCGAATTCTGGGGCAAATTTCTCGTTGGCACGCGGTGGTGAATTTATCAGCCATGTCTCACTATGGACCGGAAAGGGGCGTGATCGCAAAGAACGCAGGATCAGCCTGACCCGTTCACAAGGACTATTCTTGTATCATTTGCCTTTCCCTAATGCTGAAGCGCTCACCATGGCTGAGATCGTACGTAAAGCCGGTGTGGACGAGGATGCAATCCCAGAAATTCTAGATATTATTGACGTATTGGAAAAATATGATGTGATCGAGGTGACAGTATGAAGTATAAGGTTCATCATTTCCCTCTGAAAATGACCGAAGACAAAGATCGGCTAGAAGAGTTCTTGAATAATTTGCGCGGGGATGTGGTGGCGATTATTCCCAATGTTGCACCTGTCCCAGTGACCTTGCACGCGCGTGTTGATTTCTTGCTGATCATTGAAAAGATAGCATAAAGAAAACGAATATTTTCGTTTTTAAAATGGTTCTCCAGGAATTGCATGGGTGACCTCCCAGATTTAGGGATGAGTGGGTATGAGCACCTAACAATGCTGTGATAATGATCATTAATGATGAGGCCCAAACAAACCAAACCATCCAATTGAAAGATGGCCGAAACCTTGGGTATGCCGAATATGGCGTAGTAAATGGGCGCCCTCTCTTGCACTTTCACGGTTGGCCTGGATCGCGCTTAGAAGCCAGGCTTGTGGCAGAAGCCGCGGCCAGAGCGGATGTACGACTGATCGGTGTTGATCGTCCTGGTATGGGACTTTCTGATTTCATGCCTGGACGCACTATCCTGGATTTTGTGGAAGATGTAATTGAATTTGTCGATGCTTTAGGGCTTGATCTATTTGCCATAGAGGGGATATCTTCAGGGGGAGTTTATGCAATTGCCTGTGCCTACAAAATCCCCCAACGGCTGACAGCCTGCAGTATCATCTCTGGGATGGGCCCTTTTGAGGTAGGTCTTGATGGCATGAAACGTAGAAATCGAGCAGCCTTGTCAGTAGCCAAAAATGCGCCCTGGCTGCTTCGTCCACTACTATGGGGGATTATGGGACGGTATCGGCATAATCAGTCAAAGATAGATGCGTTGCTTCTCAATATGGTCAGAGAATTACCTGTGCCAGATAAAGAATTATTCCTGAACCCTGAAGTCAGGCAGCATCTTGCCTCAGCTACACTAGAAGCTTTCAATCAGGGATCACGCGGTATAGCCTATGATGGGAAATTACTATCCCAGCCATGGGGGTTTCGGCTCGAAAATTTATCCTTTAGTAATATTTATCTCTGGCATGGGGAGTTAGATGTTGATGTTCCTGTAAAAATGGCGCGCTTTGTTGCGGATACGATTCCAAATTGTAAAGCTAAGTTCTTCCCGCATGATGGGCATATTTCAGTACCGTATACCTATCCAGAAGAGATTTGGTCTGTGATGAATTTCTGAGATGTTTTCAGCGTTTGTTATAATGCACTCGCTGCCTGATTCATCGAGTGCTTTATGATACAAATTCTTGTCTATGCGATATCCCTGTGGTTGGGCCTGTATTTGCTGGCTCGCGATCCGTCCAATCCCCGATTGCGAAACTCGGGTCTGGGTTTGATCAGTTACTCGTTTGCCTTGGCCTTTGATCTCGCTGCGATCTTTGCAACCAACCCAGTCAGTGCCATTCTGTTAAATCGACTGCACTGGGGGACATTATTCTTGCCGCCCATCTTTTGGGCAGGGGCTGTTATCCACCTTCATCCTGAAAGCGCGCCTAATCGCGACCCACTGCGCAAAATCTGGCGTTGGGGGATTTTTCCACTTGGCTGGATTGTACTTCTCCTGGTACTCACCACGAACATATTCTGGTCACCTGATACTGGTCGATTTCTGCCCTGGGGGTTTGTTCTGTTTGCGCTGGTGAATGTACTCCCTCTGATTGCCACTGCGTGTCTGGTCCGGTATGTCCGGGCTGAACTGAAACCACACCAGGCCACGGGAGCTTTGATTGCGGCGACGATATTTTTCACGTTGGGGAGCGGGTTGATAACCCTTCAATTGGGTTGGCTGCCGCATTTATGGATTGTTATTGCCATTGGACTGGACCTGGAATTATTGGGATTAGCGATTGTGTGGTTTGATGCTTACAACGAGGGAGAAGCGTTATTACCCGATTTTTTACGCTCCTTTGTGACTTCGGCTTTGGCAGCGTTGATCTTTGGAGGGCAGGTGGCTTTCGTGATCGCCATCCAAACTGGGCTGACCCTGCCAATGATGATCTTATTGCTGACGACCATTACCGCGGCATTGGGGGTGACAATCTTCGCCAATTCTTTTCAGGGAGGGATCGATCGTTTGGTTTTTTCACGTTATCCCCATGTGAGGCAATCTCGCGTTGAGATGCGCGCCGCAGCTAACGCCGCTACAAAAGTCGATCAGAGCCTTCAATTCGATCAACTTGATGATGATGAATTCGCACGTCTCACCCGCCGGGCGCTGAGCCACTTCAGCGATTTGCCGCGTCTGGCTGCCAGCCCACTGACGCGCCTACCCATCATTTTCCATCGATTGAATGCTCGAGCAGCCCATGATAATACCTTGGAGAGGGCAGCAGAATTGAAAACTCTGCTGGCGGAATCAATCTCGCGGCTCAAGCCCCAGGGAGAAGAAAACTTTGGGACGACCGATGAGTGGCGGTTCTACAATTCACTCTACTTCCCCTATATAGTTGGGTTGCGTCCGTATAGTCGCAGAGGATTCCAAGAGAATCTGGACGACGATCTCATAGCTGCTCTGAATTGGTTCCAAGCTGCCGTTCCTGAGCGTACTCTCTACAATTGGCAGAACGCGGCGTCCAAATTGGTCGCTCAAGATTTACGTGAGAAAGTGAGTAATAATGTCAGCAACTAACTGCAATTATTTTTGACGCGGATTGCCGCAGGCACGCAGAGCGACGCGGATTCATGCTGATATTTATCTTGTTTTTCATCCGCGTAAATCAGCGTTTATCTGCGTTCAATTTTCGGAGAAAGCTAGGTGGATAGCTTCAAAACGCCTATTCTTCGAGGGAATCTGGCAGTAAATGGCAGTGCTTTTCGTGGACTTGGCAGTGGGAAATTTGGAAAATAGGGGCAAATTCAAACTTATTCCAAAGGAGATTTTCCATGTCCACTCAAACTTCAACGTCCACCCTCCACAGCGCAGCTTTAGCTGAATCCAGTTTGTTGCGCAAAGCGTTGGTAGGCAACAGCATTTTCTCGACCATCAGCGGGCTGCTGTTCGTCTTTGATGCAGTTCCCATTGCCGCATTCCTCGGGCTTGGTTCTCCACTTGCGCTTCGGATTATCGGGGTAGGTTTG
>CAYWIC010000149.1:0-13162 GCA_964458115.1 uncultured Anaerolineales bacterium
TTTTTGTTGCTCAACGCTTCTGTTTTGCCTGAGTTACTGCAGTAGAGTCACTGATGGATTTTTTCATCTTGATGCTGATCCGCGGCCTGGCAAATCCACTCTATCGGGTGGGGGCAGATGCCATGATTGCCGACATCATCCCCCAGGGAAAACGCGCCGACGCGTACGCCCTTTCCAGGCTCAGCAAAAATATCGGCATTGCCATAGGTCCAGCGGTCGGTGGATTTGTAGCAGCGGCTTCATATGATGTAACTTTCATTATTGCTACGATTAGTCTGGTTGTGTTCGGGCTAATCACTGCATTTTTCTTGAATGAAACTCTGGACAAAGAGGCCGTCCAAAAAGAAATCGGTCAATCATCACAGAGATCGGGATTCAAGGCAATTTTTCAGGACCGCGCCTTCCTGGTTTTCGTCGGCGCATTTACGCTAACTCAAATTTGTGGGGCTATCATGTGGGTTTTGCTGGCAGTCTATGGCAAAGACAACTTCAATATTCCAGAGAGTCAATATGGCTTTATCCCGATGACTAATGCGTTGATGGTGGTCGCCTTTCAGATCTACATTACAAACATCACCAAGAGCAAACACTCCCTTTGGATGCAATCCCTCGGGGCGGCAATCTATGCTCTGGGCGTAGGCAGTATTGCATTTGGAAATAGCTTCTGGGATTTCTGGGTCAGTATCGTCTTCCTAACCATTGGGGAGATGATCCTGGTCCCCATGGCGACTACGTATGTGGCAGACCTGGCACCCGCTGATATGAGGGGACGCTATATGAGTGTTTTCTCATTAGGATGGGGTGTTGCGACTGGGATTGGCCCGGTGGTGGGTGGCTTTCTCAACGATCAGATTAGCCCCCAGGCAATTTGGTATGGAGGAGGCATAATCGGAATCTTGGGAGCTTTATGGTTTGTGAATCAGGCTCTTAGTGCAAGAACCATCCCTAAAAAAGTGTCGCAAACTTCCTAAATGCAAAAAGGCCCCCACTACTCATGGAGTAGTGGGGGCCTAACTTTCACTTAAGCGCTGCTTCCATCAACGCCTGGATGCGGGGAAGCATACTGGCTGGATCCGGATGCAGGCCTTCGATGAGAAGGGCGCTTTCGTAAATTTGCTCGATGATTGTTGCATTACGGTCGTCATCCCCTGGCAGTCCGTGCAACTTCATGACAATCGGGTGACTGGGGTTGAGTTCCAATACCTTTTTGGGCACTTCGTATTCGCGGTCTACGAGCCGATAAACGCGCTGCATTTCTTGACCTAAAGAGCCCTCCGGGTCAACCAACCTGGCAACTGAATCTGACAGGCGGTCGGTAGCGCGCACATCGGTGACGCGTTCTCCCAGATGCCACTTGAAGCGTTCGATGATCTTCTCGAAATCCTTTTCGGGTAAGGCTTCGGGAGCAGGTTCATCTTCAGGGGTCTCCTTAACAGCCGGAAGTTCCAGGTCTGGCGCAGCCACATTTTGTAGCTGGAAATCCCCAAATTCTCGCAATCCCAGGAGCATGAAGGAATCCATTGGATCTGTCAGTGTGATCACCTCATATCCATGCTTACGGAAGTAATCCAGATGTGGGCTGCGAGCGACTGAGCGGTCATCATCCCCGAGGATATAGTAGATCTTTTCCTGGCTATCTTTCATGCGTTCGACGTATTCATCAAGTGAAACCCAACTCTCAGGATGCAGGGTGGTATGGAAGCGCACGAAGGGGTACAGGCTCTCGCGGTCTGACTCTTCAGAGGCAATGCCTTCCTTGATAAAGGGGCTAAAGGCGTCCCAGAACTTTGCGTATTCCTCAGGCTCGTTCTCTGCCAAAGTAGAAAGCTGTTTTGTTACCTGACCAGTAAGGATCTTTTTGATGCGCGCCATCAACGCTGTAGCCTGGACGGATTCGCGGGAAACATTGAGAGGCAGGTCTTCAGAATCGACAACACCCTGAACAAAGCGAAAATAATGCGGCAGCAAATCGGTCGTGTATTCTTGAATCAGCACTTTGCGAGCATAGAGCTTGAGACCGTCATCCTTGCGCAGAGAGAACATACTGCGTTCTGGTTTGGCCGGAAAATATAGCAGCGAGAAGATTCGCAATGGAGCATCGGCTACAAAGTGAATCCGTGTCAGCGGGTCTTCGAAATCTAGAGTCAGGTGTTTGTAGAATTCGGTGTATTCCCCTTCTTCGACTTCCCGAGGAGATTGCCGCCAAATGGCTGTCTGACGGTTGGTTTGTTCTTCATCGTCACCCACGAAAATCGGGAACCGAACGTAGTCGGAATGCCGTTTGATAATATCTCGCAAGCGACTTTCATTGGCGAACTCTTCGGTTTCCTCGGTGAGCTTGATCTCGATTTTTGTGCCGCGGGCTTCTTTTTCGGCAGCATCTACGGTGAAGGTGTCTTCTCCGGTGGCATACCAGGTAGCAGCTTTCGCCCGGGGCTTATAAGAGCGGGAAGTTACCCGCACCCAGTCTGCCACCATAAAGACGGAGTAGAACCCCACCCCAAATTGGCCGATGACATCGGCAAGTTGCTTTTTGTCGACTCCTTCCTCGGCGGCTTCCAAAAATGCGCGCGCCCCAGATTGAGCTATGGTCCCCAGGTTAGTTGTCAGTTCATCTTTGGTCATACCGACGCCTGTGTCACGGATGGTGATGATCTTCTCATCTTCATCAACGCTCAAGCGGATGGCTAATTCTGCGTCGGGATCGAGCACATCACGATCAGTTAGCATAAGGAAATCCATCTGAGTGAGGGCGTCGGACGCATTAGAGATCAGCTCGCGCAGAAAGATCTCGCGGTCAGTATATAAAGAATGTATAAGTATATTCAGAAGTTGTTTGATTTCAGCCTTGAATGCAATGGGTTTGTTTTCAGCCATAGATGCCTCCTGGGAAGAGTTCCCCCGAAAAATGGGTTTGCCAGTGGGTGAAGCCCAATACGCATGCCCATATTCGGAAAAAGTGCTGTACTATTTTTACCCCAAAAGTGTTAGAAGGATGTAAGAATGAAGTTAATCAAAACTGGAATGTGTGTCTGTCGCCACACATTCCAGTTTTGATTAATTGACGAAAAGTAAGTTTACTCAGAGAGCATATTTCTCAGAACGGTATGCAGAATTCCGCCATTCCGATAGTATTCCACCTCGATGGCAGTATCTAAACGCACTTCGGCATTGAATTCGACGACGCTTCCATCAGTTTTGTTTGCCCTGACATTGACCTCGCTCTGAGGTTGGATGTCGTTATCGAGGCCCAAAATATCAAACGTTTCTAGAGCATCAAGCCCGAGACTTTCAGCGCTCTGGCCTTCCTTAAACTGCAAAGGCAGCACGCCCATCCCAACGAGGTTGGAACGATGGATGCGTTCGTAGGATGTCGCGATTACCGCCTTGACCCCCAAAAGGAGCGTGCCTTTTGCGGCCCAGTCGCGGCTCGATCCGGTGCCATACTGAGTTCCAGCCAGGACAACCAAGGGAACACCAGCCTCCTTGTATTTCAGGGAGGCTTCAAAGATACTCATCTTTTCCCCCTGAGGCATATAGAGAGTGAAACTCCCCTCAATACCGGGTACAAGCTGGTTCTTCAAGCGGATGTTGCCGAAGGTGCCACGGGTCATCACCCGGTCATTGCCACGACGAGAGCCAAAAGAGTTGAACTCACGCGGTTTCACTTTCTGTTCGATGAGATATTTCCCTGCGGGACCATCCGGTGGGATCGCCCCTGCTGGAGAAATGTGATCTGTCGTGATCGAATCGCCAACCTTGACGAGAACCCGAGCACCAATAATCTCTTTGATGTCAGGAACTTCGGGAGTTAGGTCGACAAAAAATGGTGGTTCTTGAATGTAGGTCGATTGTGCATCCCAGTCATATACATTACCACCACTTCCCTCGACCCTATTCCAAGTTTCATTTCCATCAAAAACGTTTGCATACTGCTGCTTGAACATCTCCGGGGTGACATTGTCTGCAATTGTTTCCAGGATCTCTTCTGAACTGGGCCAGATATCTCGCAGGTACACGGGCTGACCAGCTTCATTGATCCCTAGGGGGTCATTGTTGAGGTCGATATCGACGGTTCCAGCCAAAGCATAGGCAACTACCAGAGGCGGAGAGGCCAGATAATTGGCGCGCACATGCGGGCTGATGCGACCTTCGAAGTTGCGATTTCCAGAAAGAACTGCTGCTGCTACCAGATCAGCCTCGTTGATGCCGCGAACGATCTCACTGGACAAGGGACCCGAATTCCCAATGCAGGTGGTACAACCGTATCCCACAACATTGAATCCTAATTTCGCCAATGGTTCTAAGAGATCAGACTGTTGAAGGTACTCCGTGACTACGCGAGAACCGGGGGCTAAACTCGTTTTTACAAAAGGCTTGACCATCAGACCCTGTTGGTCAGCTTTCTTTGCAAGCAAACCTGCCCCAATCATCACTGATGGGTTGGAAGTATTCGTACACGAGGTGATCGCAGCAATCACCACCACCCCGTGACTCAATTCTTCCGTGGAACCGTTGGTACCGATCTTTATTTTTGATCCAATTTCGTCTGCACCTAGCTCGTATCCCCTTTCAGCAACAGGTTTTCTTAGCGCTGTTTGAAATGTTGACTTCATTTCACTCAAAGGTACGCGATGGTGCGGCAGTGTGGGACCCGCTAAATTTGGTTCTACAGATCCCAGATCCAGCTCCAGGGTATCTGTGTATATTGGATCGGGTGTCTCAGATGTGCGGAACAATCGCTGTTCCTTGAGATATCGTTCCACACGTTCCACAATCTCTTCCGGGCGACCTGTCAGGCGCAGATAGCGCAGGGTTTCTTGATCGACAGGGAAGAAGCCCATGGTCGCACCATATTCGGGGGCCATATTGGCAATCGTCGCTCTATCGGGCAAGGAGAGCACATCTAGGCCGGGACCGTAGAATTCTACAAATTTGCCGACCACGCCCTTCTCACGGAGCATCTGCACGATCCGCAGAACTAAATCTGTGGCAGTTATTCCCTCTCGCATTTGACCGTCCAATTTGAACCCGATAACGTCTGGGGTTAACATATCGATCTGTTGACCGAGAATGGCCGCTTCGGCTTCGATGCCACCTACTCCCCAACCAACCACCCCAAGACCATTGATCATCGTCGTGTGCGAGTCGGTGCCGACCAGGGAATCTGGAAAGGCTATCCGTTCACCGTCCACATCTTTTGTCAACACCACATCGGCGAGATACTCAAGGTTTACCTGATGAATGATCCCTGTTGCTGGAGGTACAACTCGGAAATTATCGAACGCCTTTTGCCCCCAATGTAAGAATTCATAACGCTCACGGTTACGCTGAAATTCCAATTCGGCGTTTCGGCGTAAGGCATCGGTATCGGCAAAGAAATCTACCTGGACGGAGTGATCGATGACTAGGTCCACATTTACCTGGGGGTTGATTTTCTTCGGATCGCCTCCCAAACGCGCCATGGCTGAACGCATCGCAGCCAGGTCAACGACAGCCGGTACACCGGTAAAATCTTGCATTACCACACGTCCAGGTCGGAAGGGCAACACAGGCCGGTTTTCTGATTGAGGGATCCAGGCTGCCAGGTTCTCAACATCGACTTTGGTGATGGCTTTTTCGTCACATTGTCGCAGTACAGACTCTAGCATCACCCGAATTGAAAAGGGCAGACGATCGAGTTTTGCCAGCCCGCTCTTTTCCAATCGATCCAACCGGTATATTACATATTCTCCATGTTTGGTTTCGAGAACATCCCTGGAGTTATAAAAATCCTCTGCCATACACACTCCTTCTATCCAATCATCAATCGTTGGCCTCTGAAAATTGTCGTGGGACTACTCCGGCAAATCGTAGAGAACCTAAATCATCTGCTCTATTGGGCGATTCAACCAGTCTTCGGCCTCATTCAAATCATCGAATATCATCATACGAGCACCCGCGGCAGGAGTCTGATCAGCGATCGTTTGTATGGCTGTTCGCACTTCATCGTTTGCGACAACCACCGCAAGGCGGATATTGCGCGTCGTAGGGTCACTATTTAGCTCGATGGCAATCTTGATCGCCCGATCCGAAATTTTCACGACTTGGCGGAGATCGTATAGATTCCGTGTCAATCTGTCCGAACCCAACAAGTGCTCTGCCGAAAAATCACGCCAGTGCTCCAACGTTTGTTCGTTTACATCCGTAAATGTAAGATGCATGCCGCCATCGGGGCGGCGGGTGACAGTGTAACCCGCATCAGGATCAGGGGTAAAATGCAGGGGTTTTTGATTCGCTTCCGTCATTTTGGTTCTCCTCAAAGTTTTTGTAGTTTTGATTTTACCAAACTCACGCTCGAAAACTCTTAGGATATGGTTAGTTCTCTCATAGCATTATTCAGACAACTACAAAACATCTCCATATCCTTCCCCCAGTTCCTTGATCCCCAACAACATTGCTAATACTTCAGGAGGCACATCCGCTCCCGCGTCTGGCACTGCATAAGTTTGCTCCTGACTAGCCCGTTCGCGCAATGCTCGCCAGAGCAATTTGCGCTCTTCGGACTGAACAACCAAATCATTGATCGTTTCCGCTTGAAGCAAATGCACCCCCGTTGTATAGAGAAAAGTAATTCGTTTCCAGCGTTGGGCAATTACAGGTTTTGGGAGCTGTATCAAGGGATCAAGTTGAATCTTGAAGTATTCCTCACCAGCCCTGGGGTGGTCGAGTTCATCCCGGAGTAGCTCCGCTCGCGTAGTCAATTCATGGCCGCGCACCGGGGCGATATATTCGATGCACCACTTGTATTCTCCAAAAGATGCCGGCTGATAAAATGCCAAGTGATCGACAGCCACTACCTTAGGCGCGCTAGCCAGAGGAATCCGATACCATCCCAGCACACGCGCCATCTCCAGGTCGCGAGGTGTGGGGAGATACGTTACCAACACCAATGAGGTCGGATCAATTAAGCTCATGCTAAACCCCTTAATAAAAAAGAGTATCCTGAAGGCGAACATTCAATTGCAATATCAGGATACTCGATTTTTGGTAAGCTTTCAATAGCTATTAGAGCAATCCAACTTTGGCGTTGAATTCCTCGATCAAGACATCCATCTCGGAGATCTGGGTTTGGAAATCAGTCCAATAGTCACGTCCATACCACTGTTCCTGGATCTCTTCGTACGTGCGACCTTGCTGCTCTACCCAAGTGAAATACTTGAGTTGGTGAACGCGGCGGCGGTCTTCGTAACGTAGCTCAAGCAAGTTATCGGTGGATTCACCTTGCAGCCAGCGGGAGAAATCTGCGGCAGCGTCGGTTTCAGAGTATTCTCCGTACTCCTCATGCATTTCGGTCAGGCGGCTCTGGTACAACTCCATTGAGTCCGTCAGCACCGTGAGCATGATATCATCTTCGCCCATTTCGTAGTACTTGGCAGCTTTGATCGCAGAAAGCACATTGGAGATGCCCGAGAAGCCAAGCAAGTCGAGTTGACTGACGGTTTCTTGGGGTACGCCCTGCTTGACCAGGTATTCGCGACCGACTGGCTCATTGAACAGGCGAGAGAGATTGACAACGGCATTGTCGTCGATGGCAACCAACATATCGGTATTCTTGCTGTTGTGAATCCAGGGCACGTGCTTATCGCCAATCCCCTCGATGCGGTGGGCACCGTACCCATTTTCCAGCAATGTTGGGCATTGCAGCGCTTCGCTGGCGACGATCTTGCTTTCGGGGAAGAGTTGTTTCATGTAATCGCCGCTGGCAATTGTGCCCGCTGAACCGGTTGCCGAGGCCAGGCCGCGGTAACGGTCGCGCGGTCCCATGACCTGCTGTAGAACTTCTTCCATTGCATGACCGGTGACTTCATAATGCCAGAGATAGTTGCCAAATTCTTCGAACTGGTTGAAGATCATCAGGTCTTCACCGGTAGCACGCAACTCCCAGCATTTGTCAAAAATTTCTTTGACGTTGGATTCGCTTCCGGGCGTCTTGATGGTTTCACCGGCGATATTTTCCAACCATTCAAAGCGCTCTTTGCTCATTTCCTCAGGGAGAATGGCAATGGATTCACAAGCTAATAAGGCCGAATCATAGGCCCCACCGCGGCAGTAATTCCCCGTTGAGGGCCAAACTGCTTTTTGCGTGGTGGGGTCGAATTGACCTGTAACCAGGCGTGGTACCAGACATCCAAAGGCGGCACCTACCTTATGGGCGCCCGTCGGAAACCACTTCCCAACGAGAACGACAATCCGAGCAGGAACACCCGTCAAGCTTGAGGGGAGCTCCAAATAATTCACACCACCATACCCACCACCACTTGCTTTGGGTTCATTCTTCCAGGAAATGCGGAAGAGATTGCGCGGATGTAGATCCCATAGGCCAATAGAGGCTAATTCCTCTTTGAATTTATCAGGGATCAATGAAGGATCTTTCTGTTGAGCGAACGTAGGGATTATGATATCGCGCTCGCGGGCACGCTTCACGGCTCGCTCTAAACGGTCTTCCATAACAGTTAGGTCAATTGTGTACATACGAAATCTCCATGAAATATTCGCTTAGGAGTGGGGCACGTGCGATGGGAGACTGCAAAATAGGTATGTGGGGGGTGCGATGCACCCCTCCACATACCTATTTTGCAGAAAGATTTCAACGAACTGCGAAACTCCTAAAATAATAAAAAATTATTCTCAGTTGTCAGACAACTTGATTATATCGCGAAATATCAAAACAAGTAAGTTGTCTGACAACTGAGATTCTGAAACACGTAGCTCATTCTCGGGTCAATCGCTATCAGGCCCGTCGCTGACAATATAGAGTGGCCTTCCCTTGGCTTCGTCATACAATCGGCCCACATACTCTCCCAGAATCCCCAGGGAAATTAACTGCACCCCTCCCAGGAAGAGAACGGCGATTAATGTTGAAGCTTGTCCAAAGAATGCCTGCGAACCTGCCAAACGTAGAATAATTACCACTGGGATTGCCAGAATGCTGAACCCAGCCGAAATAAACCCAAAATACATTGCCACCTGAAGCGGGAAATACGAAAAACTGGTGATGGCATCGGTAGCAAATTTGAGCATCTTATTCAACGGATATTTCGTCTCGCCTGCATACCTGGCGGCGCGTTTGTATTCCACCCCGATTTGTTTATACCCGATCCAGGAAGACATACCCCTCAAAAAACGATGCCGCTCTCGCATCTGCCCCATCACATCGACCACTTTGCGGTCTAAAAGACGGAAATCTCCCGTATCGAGAGGGATATCCACATCGGTTATGCGATAGATCAGGCGATAAAACAGCGAGGCAGTGAATTCTTTGAACCACGTTTCCCCCTCTCGCTCAGATCGAACGGCGTAGACGACTTCATACCCTTCCCGCCATTTTTCGATCATATCCAGGATCACTTCAGGAGGATCCTGCAAATCGGCATCGATGATCACGACTGCATTCCCGCGGCTGTAATCCAAGCCCGCGGTCACTGCGATCTGATGCCCAAAATTTCGAGCGAAGATCACAGGGCGAACGCGCTCATTATCAGCAGCCAATTCTCTGATCAAATCTGATGAGCCATCCGCAGAACCATCATCGACCATGACAATTTCCCAAGCCTCACCGGTGCTATCCATGACTTCACGGATGCGGCGGTACAACTCGGGAATATTATCAACTTCGTTATAAATTGGGGCAATTATCGTGTAGGTTGGTTTCGTCACAGTTCGTTTTCCAATGAACGGTCTAAATTATTATCTGGGAATGGGGGTATGCCTAAGGCCTGGCTGCGCAGGTATTTTCCAATCTCCCAAAGCGAAAGGAGCACCGGCACCGCTAAAAAGGCTGCCAAAGCTCCGTGAAACACCAAAGCCCCGATGACAACCACGAACACAATACCGGGATGCACGTGTACGGTTCGGCCGACGATGATGGGCCGAAGCCAGATATTCTTGATGCCGGTGAGGATCATGTAGAGGATAAAAACCAGCACTGCGAACCAAAAGTTCGACATCGCCAGGAAGTTAGAGCCTTCTAACAGCGCCACTAACACAGAAAGCACTCCAGAAACGATGGCCCCGATCTCATGCACAAAACTGGTCAGGCCAGTGAACAATCCCAGGAAGATGGCACCGGGCAACCCGATCGCCAGCCAGGCCACAGAATCCATCACGCCCACAGCGAGCATGAACGCCAGTTGACTGCGCATGTAGTCGGACCAGATATAGCGCAAGCGCTCCATGATCTGGCGAACATCGGCTTGGTGTGATTCAGGGGCAAGAAGTACAACAATCTCACCCAGACGATGGCCATCGAGCAAGAAATAATAGAAGCTCACCAGGATGACCAGGACCCACATGAAGTTCTTGGTCACAAAGCCAACAATTGCAAAGGCGCTCTCGGCGATAGGAGCAAAGATATCAGTAGAAATCCCCGGAACATCAGGGAGGAACTGCCCCCACGAAAAGCTCCAATTCATGAATG
This sequence comes from uncultured Anaerolineales bacterium, assembly GCA_964458115.1. Lineage (GTDB taxonomy): Bacteria > Chloroflexota > Anaerolineae > Anaerolineales > UBA11858 > NIOZ-UU35. The sequence continues at coordinate 10,460 of CAYWIC010000149.1, forward strand.
TCACAGTCGTATCCAACAACTCACCATAATGTGTCAAAAGCGATTCGATATTTTGGGATAATAAACGAATCTGGCTAACGGCAGTGGGCACGATGATCGCTGGCGTCGATGCCAGTAGTATCAATGAGACCACATACACGATTACAACCGCTGCGCGACGAGAGAGGCGAGTGCGTTTGGTCAAGAACCGGACTACGGGGTAAAGTACATAGGCCAGCAATGCTGCAATGGCTACAGGATTGATCACTGCCCTGAAATACCAGACCAGACCGACCAGGATGACGATCAGGCCACCAAATGCCAGATAGCGAGCTTCTTTACTCCATACTTTCGAATGAGACATATTTCATCTTACAGAACCCCAGTTATGTGCACCAAAGGCCAACCGCGGTTCTCTGCATTAAAGCAACTTCCTTACAGCATCGAGAGTGGGCTCGATGACCGGAGCTTCGCCCGCGGCTTGCATTGCCGCTTTGACATCCTTGAGCCCGCTGCCGGTGTTGACCACCACAACAGGATCTTCAGGGCCAATCAAACCATCTTTTACAGCTTTGACAAGTCCTGCATAGGAGGTCGAGCCAGCTGGTTCAGCGAAGATGCCGACCGCGCCTAGATCAGCAATGGCCGCGATGATCTCACTATCGGGTACCAGGATATAAGCCCCGTTGGTTTGGGTGGCAGCTCGTAAAGCTCGCAGACCATCGCGAGGTAGATCGACGGAGATGCTGTCGGCGCGGGTGGTGGCGCTGACGGGTTTGATCTCCTCGGTGCCAGCGTTGAAGGCATTCGCTATCGCGGCAGACTCATCGGATTGTACACCGAAAATGCGCGGCACACTTTCGATTAGCCCGAGCTCAAGCAAATCTTTGAAACCTTTGTGGATCCCTGAAATAATGTTTCCATCGCCAACAGACACGAACAGCGCTAACTGATCACTGATTTCTGGCAATTGTTCCCACATCTCGAAGGAGGCTGTTTTCTTGCCTTCAGCAGTAAATGGGTTGTAACCCGTATTGCGGCAGTACCAGCCGAACTCTTCTGAGGCTTGCACCGAGAGATCGAAGGCGGCGTCGTAATTCCCGTCAACCAGTAGGACTTTGGCCCCAAAGATCTGTAACTGGGCGATCTTGGCCGGAGGCGCGTTCTTGGGGGCGAAGATAACGGCTTTGTGGCCGACAGCGGCAGCCATCCCAGCCAGGGCGGCCCCAGCGTTGCCTGTAGAGGCGGTGACAACAATTTCCGCGTCGATCTGGCGGGCGCGAGCCATCAATACAGCGCTGGCACGATCTTTGAATGAAGCAGTTGGGTTGCTGCTTTCGTCTTTGATCCACAAATTCTTGAGACCTAATTTCTCTGCCAGGGGAATTGGGGAAAACACTGGGGTCCAGCCAGCAGCCCGAAGGGGGGTTCCATATCCCCCAGGGTCGGGGACGGGCAATAGGGGCAAATAACGCCAAAGGGATGCCTCATCCTTGATGACCAGGTCATCCACAGGTAACTTCTTGATGGCTTCGTAATCCAGGATTACGTCCAGATTTCCGCCATCGGAAGGGCAAGTGTAAGTTACTTCATCAGGTCCATATGCTGTATCGCAAATGGAACATCGATAGCCGATAAAATTGTTCATGTAGGTAAAGCTCCTTGAAAATTACTGTATGCTATTCGCGCACGTAATGTACTCCCAACGCTATTGGTGCCCCGGATTTTTTCCTTCCCAAGAACACTGCAATGATCGTTAGAACGTATGGCATAGCCAGGAATACCTGGAAGGGCAATTGAACGCCTAAGGCCTGGATCTGCATCTGGCCCGCATCGATCAGCCCAAAGAATAGACTGGCCCACAAGATTCTGCTTGGTTTCCAATCCCCGAAGATGACGATGGCAATAGCCAACCAGCCTCGCCCTGCGGTGATATCTGCTACGAAGATACCCACGGACGCCAAGGTAATAAATGCGCCCGCCAATCCCGCCATGAGACCGCCAAACAATACGGCCATAAAGCGGTATAGGGTGACATTGATGCCTTTCATATCAACAGCGCGAGGGTTTTCGCCCAGAGTTCGCAAGATCAAACCGCTCTTGGTTCGGTATAGATAGAATGCGATCAGCAGCATCATACCAAAGGCAATATAGGTTAATGCGTACTGCTGGAAGAATATTCTGCCGATGATTGGGATATCTGAAAGGAAGGGGATATGAACTTGCGAGAAGGGTGTTAGGGCAGGAATATTCTCCCCACCAACATCTGGGAACAATGTCCGGTACAGGTAAAAAGTAAGGCCGCTGGCAAAAATGTTAACAGACAGACCGCTGACTGTTTGGTCGATATGAAAAATTACTGCCAGTACACCAAAGATTGCGCTGATCAATATGCCAGCCAAAGCAGCAGTAAATACCCCAAACCATAAAGATTCAGTATAAAATGCGCCCAAAAAGCCAGCGAAGGCACCCGTAAGCATCATGCCTTCCACACTAAGATTAAGAACTCCTGCTCGTTCTGCAACCAATTCGCCTAAAGCACCGAGTACCAGAATTGTTCCCATGCGAACGGCTGTAGCGAGAATACTTACGATCAGACCGACCTGAAAAATATCAGTTAACATTCTCTACTCTCCTTACCCGGTACGTAAAAATCGCTTCCCAGAGAAGCATCATGATAATGATCAGCCCCATGATCAGATTCACCAATGAGCGCGGCACATC
>CAYWIC010000150.1:0-13123 GCA_964458115.1 uncultured Anaerolineales bacterium
GAGCGGAACCCTTTGTTGGATCTCCCTGGCAAGCTCCCCGAATTCTTTGAGCGTCACCAGGACTGTGGCCTGAGTCAGGTTGATCTGCTCCAAAATCTGTTTAGCGTTTGCCTCAGGGTTCGAGAGGACCACCACACCGCCAATCTTGAGAACAGCGTAATAGGTCATGATCATTTGAGGCATATTTGGCAGGACCACCATCACGCGATCCCCAGGACGAATGCCCAATCCATGCAGGGCGTGGGCTAACTGGTTAACGCGCCGGTCTAGCTGGCGATAGGTCAACCTCGAACCGTAAAACACCGTGGCGACCTGGTTCGGTACGCGATCCGCAGCCGCTTCTAAAAACCTGTGCAAGGGCTGGCGTGGGATTGGGCAGGTATACGGCGTGAACTTTCCGTAGCTCTTCAACCAGGGACGCGTACTCATCAAGCGAGTTTCGGCATTCTGCTCGCGCCAGGAAAGACGTTTCCCATGATCCCCTCCCTGGATGAACCTTTCGATAGCCCGATTGACTGCCTGATGGCGCTCAAGTTGAACTTTGTGCTTCGAAGCGCCCACATCGAGCACTTCAGCGCCTGGCACGGACTCACGCACGCGCTCAAAGGCCCAGCGCGGGAAATAGCGATCGCGTTCGCCCGTGATGATCAACGTTGGAGTGCGGATCTCACCCAGCAGATCCCATCCACGCCATTTGCGCAAGTTGTTGAGCATCATGCGTTTCATGACATGGACTTCAGCGTTCCAGCGCGGGCGAAAGCGCCAAAAGGGCTGGAAAACTGCCACAGGAACTTTCGAGAGGATGGAGGCACTGCGCGGCAAGGGATATTCTCCTGCGGTGGCGATCAGGACCAGCATTTCCAGACGTTCGGGGTGGGAGGCGGCATACTCAGCGCAGATCGAGCCCCCAAAGGAATGCCCCACCAGGACAAATTTCTCGGGCAAATTGAGCGTGTCGGCGATGGTGTTGATATCCTCGACCAGTTCCGGCATTGTGTATTCCGTGAAGGGCGCATCACTCTGGCCATGGCCGCGCAAATCCGGTACCACCACGCGGTATTGATGAGCAAAGTGGTTGATCTGGTATTCCCAAGTCTCCGCGCAGCCGGCATATCCGTGCACAAGCATCATGGTTTTTTCTGCGCCATCCGGCCAGACGTCTACCACACTCAGGTCCACCCCTGAAAGGCCGCGAATGGGGACTTCCTCGCGATACAAGTTCAAATCAAGTTGGATTTCTCGATGTTTGAGACCGCGCGGTTTGTTCATATTTTTACCTCTTGCTCAAATGCATTTCACCGATAAAAACGGGTTATAAAAAGGTGCTGCTCAGGTTTAAATTCTTCGGTAACTCCACATTTAAGTAGTTATCAGAAAAACTCTGCGAATAGTGTCAATCTGAGCCGCCACAGGCAAGCGAAGAGTCTCCTACCTTCGTCATGGGCGTGCCTCGCTTGCCAAGGGCCCATCTCCGATATGCGCGCCGGTCGAAGACCCGCATTCAGCGTGCTGGGCGGGGCAGAGATTCTTCGCTCCCTACAGTCGCTCAGAATGACATAAGCTTTCCACAATTTTCTCAACCTCGGCCATGTTCAGTACAACCAATTCTTCAATTTACATTATAAAGCCGAATCACATCATCTAGGGCTGATATTTGCTCGTCGTTCAAAGGAGGCACCTCGTGCTGTGCTAGAAGCTCCTCAACTTTTGCTTGTGCTCGCTCGACGAGACCCTGATTACCGCTCGCCTGCCACTCATCCCAAGTTTCACGTCCGGCCAGTTCAGGGAGGAGCACCTCGCCACCTCGCAGGTATTTTATAGTGTGGTCTTCCGCAAGGAAGTTGCGGGTATCGCCCATGATGGTTTTGATCACGTCCAAGGCAAGTGAGTCCTTATTGACCTCAAAGCTCCGTTGAATGCGCGCAATGTTGGCCAAGATCTCATCATCAACCACCATCTGTGCCAGGGAACTGGTCATACCCCCGGCCATCTCCCCCACCCCAGAGATCTCATCCGCACCAGCCAGCACCGGCAACAGGGCATTGAAGGCCCGCTCGTATCCGCTTTGCAGATCCAAGGTATGAGAATTGGTACTCAAGCCGTACACATCGACCGGGATGCCGTAATAATGGCCAATCTCAACGGTCGCTGCGGAAACCATGCCAATCTCAGGATTCCCCCACACAGATAAACCACTGCGCGCATCCATCACGCTTAACCGGCCTTTGTAGATTATCGGCAATCCTGGACGGACCAGGCGGGCCAATACGATGCTGGCTAGAACTTCGGCATTCTGCTGCGCCAAACCACCGGCGATGGACATCGGGGCGGTAGCACCCAGGATCGGGCAGGGTAAAGGGCCTAAGATCAAGTTTCGTCGGGCGACCTCTAGAATGGCGTCGACGATATCATCTGGGAATGTCAATGGGCTAATAGGGGAGATACCCACGGTCACAGCACAATTCGGACAGGCGATGGCCAGCATTTCTGCCAGAGCGCTCACTTCAGAAGCTGTCTGCATTCCTGGCGCGCGCAAGGGCTTGGTGGTGTTCAAGATGGTGTCATAAGTCATCCACAGGGTCATGGTCTCCGAGGGGACATCCTGCGGAGTGTATAGCGGCGTGATGCTGGCCACATTGGGTAATGCGTCCAACAAACGAGTTGATTGAGCCACATCTACCCGGGTCGCCGGGTGGCGGTTGTCGCTCGAAACATCGAAGACATTTGGCACTCCACCGACATTATGGGCATACCAATGGTCATGCCCAAGCTCAATGGCTTTATCCAGGTCACGTCCAATCAATCTAATTGGTGGGGATTTTTGATCCAGACATTTCTCTATCAGTCCCTCCGGTAGGAAAATGCGATCTCCTTTTTGGCTAGCGCCGTGCCCAAGGAGCAATTCTCTAGCCTCAGGGTGGGTCAGCACAATCCCGGTTTCAGTGAGAATCCGTAGGGTGGCATGATGAATTTCGATCCGTTCGGATTCGCATAATATTGGCAATCGAAACAATTTTCTCTCCTATAGTAACAATTCACTACTGCGAAAAATCAATATGATAAACCTCTGTTGGAGCATATGGGCAAGCGGCAAAGCCACCCGCCCCATATGCTCCAACAGATTCAATTAAGATACTCGTCCAGCCAGGCCAGAATACGCTCTAGGCGGTCGATCCGCAGATCGGGCGGGCCACTGCGAGATAAACCATGACTGGTATTTTGGGGGTAGCGCACAAATTGGACGGTGCGCTTGAGCCTGCAAAGGGCTGAGAACAACTGCTCTGCCTGAGAAATTGGACACCGCAAATCGCCTGCGCTGTGGATGATCATCAATGGTGTTTGGATGTGCTCTGCAAAGCGCAGCGGAGACTGCTGCCATAATTGCTCAGGTCGATCCCAGGCATTTCCCGGCCAGTAACCATCCGGCATGGGCGGGAAATCGCTGGTGCCAACGGCGCTATGCCGATTATACACACCGCGCTCCGCGATCGCGCACTTAAATCGCGGGGTATTGCCAACAATCCAGGCGACCATGAACCCGCCATAGCTGCCGCCTGCCACAGCCATGCGTTCAGCATCTACAAAGTTCAGGTCGGCGACATGATCTACTGCAGCCATCAGATCCTTGTAATCCAGGTCGCCCCAATCCCCCTCAATACAAGTGGCGAAGCTCTCCTCCCGCCCTAGGCTACCACGCGGATTGGTATACAGCACAAGATATCCCCTGCCCGCCAGCACCTGGAACTCGTGGAAAAAGGTATGCCCATACTGGGCTGCTGGCCCACCATGGATGTATAAGACCAGGGGATATTTTCGGCCCGGATCGAATTGAGGCGGCTTCAATAGCCATCCCTGGATTTCCATGCCATCAAAAGAAGCATATCGAATCTCTTCCGGTTCAGAAAGATCAACCCCATCGAGAAACACAGTATTGATCCGGCTGAGGGGGTTCAAGATACGGGCGCTAGATCCAGCATCGAAAATAGAGATTTCCGTGGGTTGAGTTGGGCGACTCAATAATACCGCAAATCGCTCTGTCAGGGCATCAGCGCTGAACCCGGCAATATCCATCTCGCCTTCGAAAACTGCTTCCGATTGTGATCGGTGACCTATAGCATAAAGATGACAGCTCCCCTGGTCGCTGGCCAGGAAGAAAATCTGTTGGCTGTCAGGCGACCACACCGGATTTTGATTCCCGCTGCCGCGCACATCATACAGGGTGGCATTTTCTGCGATACGGTCCAGAGCAGCGCTCAAACATCGGGCATTGCTTGCTCTCCCACCATTTGCCGGGACAACCCAAAGACGATCATTACGAGCCCCCCATGGATCAGCCTGGGTTTCAGACCCGATATAGGCGATCTCCTCGCCGTTTGGAGACCAGGACAAACCCCATTTGTACCCTGGTGGTGTGGGGATCTTCTCACGATTTCCCTTGGTTAAATGCACCCGCCATATATCCTCCAGGTAAGGCTTGCTCTCGGGGTCGTCACTGCGAGTGGAGATAAACGCAACCCATTCGCCATCAGGTGACCAGGTCGGATCGCGGTCGTCCCAATCCCCACCGGTACGTTGACTGACCTCGCCGCTCTGGAGATCGCACGTCCACAGGTGCTGGTGCGTGACAAGAAAGCCCTCTCCCTCCAGGCGGTAACGAATGCGCGTGATCAAACGTGGCGGATCCGACAACCCAGCGGTTAGGCGTGTCTCGACAGCTTCCCGCGTCCAATCTTCATGGGTTGGGCGATATTCGAAGAGCAGCTTATTACCCAAAGGTGACCACACAAACGCGCCAATACTCCCTTCGGGCAAGTTGGTTAACCGCCGCGCTTCACCCCCTTTTATGGGGATGATCCAAACCTGAGTGTCCTTCTCTGTTGTTCGAATAAAGGCAATAGATTTGCCGTCGGGTGACCAGCGTGGTTGGACGTCAGTGACATCTCCATAGGTGAATTGACAAACTTCGCCAGATTCGACCTCAGCCAGGTAAAGATGGCTGCGATAGCGGTTCTTTTCTCGATCGATGGTCTTGACATCAAATATCACCAACCCCCCATCTGGGCTGACCTGGGGGTCGTTGACGACTTTGAGATTGAACAAATCTTCGGGAGTAATCGTGCGCTTTTGCAAATTACCTTCTCCTATAAATCATCCCTTCTCCACTAATAGTCTCCTATTAGCATCGTAAATAATGCCAGGTTATACAGACCATGTGAAAGAGCCGTGACCCAATAGGCAGTCCAGAGCGACTTCGAGCGCCAATGAACATAGGTGAAAGCGCTATAGAACCCTCCAATAATGCCTGCACCAATCCCAGTTCCAATGCTTCTTGTAAAATGCAGTAATGCAAAGGGGGTGACTGAGAAAAGGATCTGCCCAAAAAATCTCAAACCCAAACGTCGTGCTAAGAATACTGGGATAACCTGGAGGGCGAAGGTTTCTACAATGGGGCCCACGACAATTACCAACCACAAGAAAGCCGAGGCGGTGAGTGAGCTCAAATTGGTTCTGGCCTGGGGTTGAAAGACGAGATGAATCAGACCTGTCACCAACAAGGACACGATCAGATTTTCGACGGTGATCTGCCAGCAAAAAGTTAGCGGGGGCAAGGTAATGTACTTTCGGAAATGCTCGATGGCCCACCGTATTGGGTTGCGCTTCCAGGCTCCAGTTCCCTGAATAATTAAATCAGCCAGTTGTTCAATCGCTCGCTGATCATCACGATAGAACTCGATCAATGGCAAGAATCTCAATAGAACAGGGAACTCTTTGGTGGCAATCTGCTCTAAAAGAACTGGCACCACAACAACATCATCGCCCCGCAGGGCCTTTTCAACATCATTGATCAGTTTGGGATCTTCGAGGGCTTGATGGGATAGAAAAAATACGACTGCGTCACTTTTGGCTATGCGCCAGGCGAGCGAGTCGAAGGCCTTCTCCCCCAGTGTAGACTCTCCTCTGATGTAAATCTCGAAACCATGATTCTGTAAATCACCCTCCAAAGCCCGCACGAACCCAGTATCTTCATGATGATGCCACAAGAAAATTAGGGGAGGTCGCGGCGGGTATGTCATCGATGCGGGATGATGATGGATATTTCACACCAGGTACAAATACAAGGCCCAGAACGTCAATTGAAATGCAAATGTCCAGGCAAACGTTTTGTAGGAACGATGTTCGCCAGCATACTTCCAGTGATAGTCGAAACCGCCGACGACGATGGCGATGGCGACTATGGCCATGATCAGCGAAGCGATATTGCCGATGGGTGCAGCAGTGAGACGTTGGACGATGTTGATTGGAATGGAACGGGCACCCTGTATTTTGTAGTAGAAGGATACCGTCATCGCCCGGGTAAAGAAGATTTCCATGCCAGCGATTACGGCAGTGAAAGCCCAAAGCAGCATCGCTACTGCTTTCGAGAATATCCATTTCGAATTGATATTGCCTCTTTCAGTTTCCATTTGATACGACTCCGGTTGACAAAAATGGGGCTGCCTCAACTGGGCAGCCCTGATCGTTTCTGATAGATTGAGGGAAAGGAAATTATTTGTCGGTTACTCGACGTGGGTGGGATCGAGGGCGTCTCGAAGGCCATCTCCCATGTAGTTAATTGCAAGCACCATGATAAAAATCATCATGCCCGGGAAGACAGCCATCCACATGTTCCCGCGCATCATTTCGTCCTGGGCGTTGCGAAGCATATTGCCCCAGGTAGGTGTGGGTGGCTGGACACCAAAGCCCAGGTAGCTCAACCCAGACTCAGAAATGATCGCCCCTGCTACGCCCAAGGTCGCTGCCACAATAACCGGACTGATGGCGTTTGGAAGAATATGGCGGACGATGATGCGGAAATTCGAGAGGCCCAGCGAACGCGCAGCCTCAACGAATTCTTTTTCGCGCAGAGACAGGAACGAGCCACGTACCAGACGGGCGATGCGCATCCAACTGAGAATACCAAGCACCAGGGTGATCGCTGCAATCCCTCCGGCTTCCTGCAAATATGGCCAGTCTATACCTCTCAGAATGACTGACATCAGAATCAACAAGAACAGGCGCGGTACGGTCAACATCAGATCTGTAAGCCGCATGAGGACATTATCGATCGTGCCGCCATAAAATCCAGCAATCGATCCGACAGTGACACCAATGATGACCGCCAGAGACATGGATAGCAGCCCAATAGACAATGATATTCGTCCACCAAACATCAGCCGAGTTAGCATATCGCGGCCTAAATCATCTGTTCCAAAAACATGTTCAACTGAGGGAGGTTGATAACGAATGCGCAGGCTGGATTTTTCCACATCATAGGGGGAGATCATCGGGCCAAATATGCAGCCAATGATCAGTAAAAGGACGACTATTCCGCCCGCCAAGGCTAATTTGTGTCGGACAAAGTATTTCCAGGCTAGCCCCGCCATGGTTTCAGGGCGAGTGCTAAGGGTTTCGGCTACATTCACATCTCTTAAATCTGCTGTTGCTTCAGCCATTTCTTATACCTCCAAAAATCTCACCTTAATCATAGCGAACCCGCGGGTCAAGATACGCGTAAAGAATATCAGCCAGCAGATTGAATAGCAGAATTAATAGGGCGTTGATCATCACCACCCCCATCACCAGATCATAATCTGTGCGCTCAACAGAACGAATAAACAAGCGCCCCATGCCTGGCCAGGAAAAGATCGTTTCTGTGAACACGGCTCCACTGAAGACCAGGGGGAGTTCCAAAGCTAGGATGGTGATCACTGGGATGGCTGCGTTCTTTAAGGCATGTCGCAAAATCACCAATCGCTCCCGTAGTCCTTTTGCCCTTGCCGTATCAAGGTAATCCTGGTGGAGGACATCCAACATACTGGAACGCATGAACCGGGTATATCGACCAGCCCCAAACATTGTCAGCATAGCAACAGGCAGGATCATGTGTTCGATACGATTCGATAAGGGCGCATTTGTACTATCGAAAAGCCTGAGATTGTACATCCCGCCACTTGGCAAAAATGGGGTACCATCTGGGTTTTTCAGCATAATAGAAAATATCATGATCAAGAGCAATCCAAACCAAAAAACTGGGATCGATTGGCCAATAAAAGCAAAAGATGTGGCGATGTGATCAAATATCGAATACTGTCTTACTGCGGAAATGATACCAATCGGCAAAGCTAACATCAATGTACATACCTGAGCGACCAGCATCAGCTGGATCGTGTTGGGGAATCGAGTCCAAATCTCCTCCAGCACTGGCCGTTTGGTCGCGATGGATATTCCCCAATTTCCTGTGACCATATTTTTACTCCATTTCAGGTATTTGATATGGAGAGGATCATTGAGGCCCAGCGCTTCTGCGTAGCGCTCGCGATCTTCAGCGGTGATGTTGGGATTGTCTTCTAGAGCAGCAACAGGATCACCTGGCGTGAGTTGTAAAAGAATAAACACGATCACACTGATAATCCAAAGCACCGGGATCAATTGAAGCAATCGGCGGGCAATATATCGTCCCATACTGTTCTCCTTTTCAGAGATTTCTGAACAAATGAGTGAGTGGGAAGAAAGCCTCCCACGCAATCATTAGTTCAGAATGGAAGGTATGGCAGGGGAGAAATCCCCCGCCATACCAAACAAACAGAATGAACTACTTCTGTCCTTCCCAGTACCATTCAGCAACATTCCAGGGCTGGTTGTCCCAGGTGCTGATCTCATAACCCTCCAGACCCTCGCGTGTAGCGTGGATCTCGGATCGATTGTAGAGGTAAATATGGGGCAGTTCTTCTGCAATGGACTGCATGACATCGCAATACAGCCCGGCTCGTTCTTCCAGGTCAGTGATCGTGCCTGCTCGATCAAGCTCTGCCTGCTTGGGGTTGTTCCAGCGAGCGTAGTTCCAGCCAGAACCCGCGTTTTCGCCAGTAGGCCACTTGCCAGTGCCATGGTAGTTGACCATAAAGTTCTGGGGGTCAACCGCAGGGCTGGTGGTATACATCAGGATGTCGAAGTCGCCGATCTTGCGGAAGGCTCCGCTGGCCCAAGAGCCAAACAACACGGAGGAGGGCACATTCTCGATATACCCTTCAACGCCGACTTCGGCCCAGTATTCGATGATCAACTGTTCAGCCTGCTCGCGCAGCTTGTTGCCCGTAGTGGTCTGCAACTTCAACCGGAGGGGGTCGCCCTCGGCAGCGTACAGACAGCCATGACATTCACGCACACCATCGCCATCTTCATCGGTGAAACCAGCATCATCGAGGAAAGCCATAGCCGCAGCAGGATCGTAGGCACTTTCTGCAATCTCACAGCCTGCGCCACCCCAACCAATGTTGAGTTCCATGGTGCCGATGGTGGCCGCGCCGAAGAGCAGGATGTCGTTCAACTCATTCTTGTTGATCGCAGCCTGCAACGCTTGACGTACCCGCAGGTCACCCAAGAGCGGGTGCGGAATGTCAGCGGGATCAGGCAAACCAGACTCGAGGGTCCAGTCCACATTGCTGGGGCCGCCAGGTCGCTCGGTGAGCAGCAGGAGCAGACGCTCGGTGCCAATACCGGGGGTATTGTTAACAACCACACCCTCTTTGCCTTCCAGGTCAGGCACAACCGCCTCGATCAAGTCCCAGAGGAAATCGATCTCACCCGTCTGGATCATGGCCATGCCGGCCTCACGGCTGGGGGTTACGCGAATGATGAACTTATCGAGATAGGGCTTTTCGGGATAGTCACGATAGTTTTCGTTCTTGACCATCGTGATGTGATCTCCAGGCACCCACTCAGTCATCCGGAAGGGGCCAGTTCCAACTGGATGCCAGTTGAAGGGCCATTTCTGCATATCTTCCGGCGCGCCGGTGGCATGTCGCGGCAAGATGGAATAAAATGCCTGAAGGTATGGCCCATAGAACGGCTCGAAGGTCGCTACGGCAGTGTAGTCATCGGGGCATTCGACGCTGGTGATGTTCTCGTAATTGGACGTCGATACCGCACCGCTATCGGGGTGCATTACCGCTTCCCAGGTGAAGACAACGTCATCACAAGTGAAAGGTTCACCTGTGGACCAGAGCACCCCTTCCAAAAGGTTGTAGGTCACGGTCAGTTTGGAATCCTCACCTTCACCTTCGATCACAGCGAGACCGTTTGCCTCAGTTGGGACTTCCTTTGCCAGCTTTGGAAAGTATTCACCCTGGGCATTGACCCAAACCAACCCCTCAAGGATGGGGGCATAGGTTTCACCAGACGCCGTCTGGGTCGCGATGTAGGGGTTGAGGATCTGTGGTTCTTGGTAGAGGGCGAAGATCACCTGGTATTCTGGGGGTGCCTCAGCCTCAACCTCCACGGTAACGATCACTTCCTTCTCGACTTCGACCTCAACTTCTTGCGTGACAATGACCTCTTTTTCAACGACGACCTCTTTCTCGACTTCCTGAGTCACGATCACTTCTTTGATCACTTCCGTGGGTTGGCATGCTGCTAGAAGCACACCCAGGATTGCAATCAGAGTGAGTAACAAAATGTGTTTCTTTAGTATCATCTTCCTTCTCCTAAATTTCTAAGCAACTTAATAGGGTGAAATGTACATTCTCGCTGATTCCTGATCTTATAGGCTACCTCCTCACGAACTCACTAAATGGCAAGCAACAAAATGGCCCGATTTTACCTCCCGAAACTCAGGATCTGATTGGAAGCAAATATCTTCTGCGATCGGGCATCGGGTATTGAAATTACACCCGACTGGTGGATTCGCCGGACTGGGAATATCTCCCTCCAGTAGGATACGCTGACGCGTTTCCTCCACCACAGGATCAGGAACTGGAACCGCTGACATCAAAGCCTTGGTATACGGGTGCAGAGGGTTTGAAGAAATCTGCATCCCGCTAGCCAATTCCATAAACTTGCCCAAATACATCACTGCCATTCGATCACTAATATGGCGAACCATACTCAAATCATGTGCAATGAACAAATACGTCAATTGGAACTCGTCTTGCAATTCTTTCAAAAGGTTGACCACTTGCGCCTGGATCGATACATCCAATGACGCAATCGGTTCGTCACAAACGATCAAATCGGGATTCAGCGCCAGGGCGCGCGCCACCCCAATGCGTTGCCTCTGACCTCCGGAGAACTCATGGGGATAGCGATTCACCAACCCAGGATTGATACCCACCAGTTCTAACAACTCACTGATGCGTTCGTTCTTCTCATCACCCTTCAACCCATCATGCACTTCTAAGGGTTCGCCAACAATAGTCCCGATGGTCATGCGGGGGTTTAGTGAGGCGTAGGGGTCTTGGAAGATCATCTGCATACGACGTCGCATGGCACGCATCTCTTCGGGTTCCAGGACCAATAGATCCTTGCCGTCGAATTCAACCTCCCCGCCCGATGGTTCGTGCAAGCGCAATATCGTACGCCCAATCGTCGTCTTGCCACTCCCACTTTCACCAACTAACCCCAAGGTTTCACCTTTGTAGATTACAAAATTGACATCATCCACCGCTTTGATATCACCAATACGCCTTTGAAACACGACTCCGCGCGTAATAGGGAAATATTTCTTGAGATTTCTTACTTCTACGAGGGGGGCTTTGGCATCAGACATGAAGATTCCTTTAGAATTAGCAAACGATTTCTAACTGCTCAGCAGCTTCTTTCCAGCGCCAGCACGCGACAGTACGCCCTTCTTCATCTGTAGGTTCAAGTGGTGGCATTTCTTCTCGACACTGGTCTTCTGCGAATGAGCAGCGTGGTACAAAAGGACAGCCTTTTGGCAGATTGATCAAACTTGGAGGATTTCCAGGGATTGAGGGCAGTTTTGATCCCGGCTTCTCATCCAGGCGCGGCAATGAGGCTAACAGCCCTTGCGTATAAGGATGCCGGGGACACCTGAAAATATCTTTGACCCCACCACGCTCAATCAGGTACCCTGCATACATCACATTGATCGTTTTTACAAGACTGGCCGCGACTCCCAGGTCGTGGGTAATCCACATAACAGCCATTCCCAACTGATTCTGGAGGCGTTTCACAAGATCGACGATCTGGGCTTGGATAGTCACATCCAACGCAGTGGTTGGTTCATCCGCAATCAACAGCCTGGGATTACAGGATAAAGACATGGCAATCATCGCCCGCTGTCGCATTCCCCCTGAAAATTGGTGCGGATAATCGTTCAACCTTTCAGTTGCTTCTGGAATTCCCACAAGGGATAACAGCTCCCCAGCTTTTTCAAATGCCTCCTCAACATCCAGGTTTTGGTGCAACTTGAGGGCTTCGACAATTTGGAATCCAACCGTGTAAACCGGGTTCAAGAACGTCATTGGATCCTGGAAGACCATCGCAATTTCAGGTCCTCGCATTTGGAAAAGATCGCTTTCTGGAAGGTTTAGTATATCTCGCCCATCGTACCAGATCTCCCCACTGGCAATCTCCCCCGGTGGGATAGGGATCAAACGCATGATGGAACGGGCATGCACACTTTTCCCGCAGCCGCTCTCCCCAACAACGCCTAAGGTCTCTCCTTCATCAAGTTGATAGGATACTCCATTAACAGCATGCACGACTCCATCACTGGTGTTGAATCGTACAACCAGATCCTTCACTTCCAAGAGGGGTTTTTGTGATTCACCTGCCATGATGCTCCTCAAATTATTTCCCTAATTGATAAATGTGTCGAAAATCTTGCTTTCAGAGGTGGTCTGCGAAATTACCCATTGAGTTCGAGGTAGGTATCCAACTCTGAGCGGGCTTGCTCTAACAAAGAAGGTTGGTATAGGAAGTCTACAGCCGTCATCGCCAGGGATTTTGCAGCATCGAGCATCGCCGCTTTCCCAGTAGACGTCATACAAGTCTCGCGGAATTCCACGGTATGACCCGCCACATCTTCCGGCACAGCCGCCAGATAAGGGTGAATCGCCGGCACAACCCTGCTGACATTGCCCATATCCGTTGAGCCCATAGGCTCATTAGGCTTTGGTGGGATCATCTCGCGGCCGATTTGATTACTATTTTTTGTATACAACTCCCCGATCGTCCGGTTTGGAACCATTTCAGCATACCCAGGCAGCACTTCATATTTCAATTCACACCGGCTTTGGTGCATAAATCCGAAAGGCAGCTATAATAGGCGCAATGATTTTCT
>CAYWIC010000151.1:0-12989 GCA_964458115.1 uncultured Anaerolineales bacterium
TTTGTAAGGTGCTAAAAAGTGTCAACTAATTTCTCGATTGAAATGAACCATCCCTATGGAACTGACCATCCACAATGCACTTCACGACAAGACCCTGGAAATCGTCCATTTGGGTATCCAAAATGGCGTGATAGTCCAGGTTTCACAAGATGAAATTGCCCCAGGCGAGGTAAGCATCGATGCTCATAGAGCGATGATCTCACCTGCTTTGATCGAACCGCATTTTCACATCGAAAATTCGCTCATTTGGGATACAGATAATCTCAATCAGAGCGGTACGTTACTTGAAGCCATTGACATTTATGCCGAGGTCAAGGTCAAGCTGACTCCCGAAGACATAATGCAACGGGCTACAAAGACCATTCATGAAGCCATTTCTCACGGGACTTTATGGATGCGCAATCATATCGATATCGACCAGTACTCCAAGTTGGATCTGTTGCATGCCGTAGTGGCCGTAAGGGAGAAATTCAAACATGTCTTCGATCTGCAACTTATCGCCTTTCCGCAGCATGGCCTGGCCCGCAACCCCGAGTCAGTCGATCTGATGTGGCAGGCTATGGAAAACGGTGCCCAGTTGGTTGGGGGTATCCCCCACCATGAGAAGAATATGGAGGATGGTGCCCGGCAGATAGAAATTGTCTTCGAGATTGCCAAGGCCAAAGATGTTAATATCGATATGCACATCGATGAGACCGATGACCCCTATTGGCGCTCGTTGGAACTGCTGGCAGACAAGACCATCGAAGAGGGGTACCAGGGCCGGGTGACCGCCGGACACTGCACCTCGATGGCCGCCTGGGATCAGGCCACTCTGAACCGGGTGATTGACAAGGTCAAAGCCGCCGATATCACTGTGGTCAGCAATACGCCCATAAACTTGCTGCTGCAGGGCCGCCTGGATGAGATTCCCGTTCGCCGCGGCATAGCTCGCATCGCCGAATTGATCGAAGCCGGGGTCAACGTTTGCTGTGGGCAGGATGACCTGATGAATATGTTCTATCCCTTTGGGAAAATGGATCCCATTGAAGTTGCCAATATCGCAGCCCATGCTGGGCATCTTACCTCGCCTGAGCAGATCCAGGCGGCCTTTGATATGCCGCGCTACAACGCCGCACGCAATATCGGCCTGGAAAATTATGGAGTCCATGAAGGCGCGGATGCCAATTTGATCTTGTTGAATGCCACCTCGGCTGTGGATGCCCTGCGCCGCAAACCCGAGCGATTGTACGTTATTCGGGAAGGTGAGATTCTGGTTCAAAACGAAGTGCGTACGGAGTTCTCACCAAAAATACCAGTTTAGTGATTTTCTGTATGAAAGCGAATGACCAATTACTCTCCTCTTTGTCATTCTGACCCCCGTCAGGGGTGAAGAATCCCCGCCCACAGGGCGGGAGACTACTCGCTACGCTCAGAGCGACATTTGGAAATATTGAGATTTCTAAATCAAAGAACAAAGCGAACATTACACCTTTGTGTTATTTCTTTAAATTATCATCCAGAAGTTTTGTTGAAATATTGATTTCTAGGAGCACAATCTATGAAACTGAGTGAAACCTATAAATACATGCTTTCCGTATTGGATAAAGCCGAAAATGGCCCCGTTCTGGAAGAGAAAGACTGGGATATTAAATATATCAATCAGGCGATCAAGAGTTTGATTGAGAAATTTGATATCAAATGGGACACCGAGACTATGGTCCCCGCCGATGATGCCCTCGCCGACCGCCTCTGGGAAGCTGGTATGGAGCTGGCGCGCGAGACAGGTGTTTATTGTCTAGAGACAAAACGTCAGATGAAGTGGACCCAGGATGAATTGGATTGGATCTTGTCAACAGCTCCAGATGAGGAGACCATTGGTCTGGGGGACGATAGCGTCACCATCCGCCATCGAACTCCGGATAGTGACAAACCGATCACTACCGTTGGTGGTCCGTACGGCACACCCGTCCCCGAGGAGTTGTTCGTGCCTATCATGGCCAGCTATGCCCAGGAGCGCGAGCTGGACTATATCGACAACGCCACCCTGAGCACCACCCATGGACGCCCCATCAAGGCGGGCTCCCCCTGGGAAGCCGTGGGCTGCTGGCAGGAAGCCCAGCTCTCGTTTGAAGTGCTGGAGTTAGTGGGACGCCAAGGTATGCCCATCGGTTGTGCTGAAGATTCTCCCTCCGAGATCGGCGAATTGGCCACATGTACGTACGGTGGTTTCAGACTCACGGACTGGCATCACGCATCATTTATTTCTGAATTGAAGGTCGCCTACGCCGAACTGACCAAAGCGATGCACTATCAACATACCGGTGCCTTTGCGCACAACTTTTATAACACCATTTATGGTGGGTATGTTGGCGGTGCCGATGGTTTGGCGGTTGCCATTGTGTCTGGCGTGATCCTGATGAAAGCCACACTCAATGGAACCACCTTTAATCCGGGACCCAGCCATGCCCATCTCAGTTGTAATACCTTCCCAGCGATGATCCCGTCACTTTCCCTGGGATTCCAGGCCATCAGTCGCAATTCAAAACTGCTAACATCTTCCTTCCCGCGCCCCGTAGGAGGACCAGTAACCAAGGAGCTGCTTTACGAATCAGCTGCTATGGCAATTGCGACGGTCCCAGCGGGATGTTCGATCTTGGAAGGGATCCAATCCGCCGTCGGGCGTATCGAAGGGCACGTCACCGGCCTGGAGGCTAAATTCCTGGCCCAGGTGGGACGCGCCTGTGAAGGAATGACCAGGGCTGAGGCTGATCCAATGGTTCGAAAACTTGTACCTCTTTTTGCTGAATCGCAAAAACTGGGAGTTGCCATGGCGGGCAAGCATTTCACAGATGCCTATGATGTTGAGACCATCCAACCTACACCCGAATGGCATGCCATGTACGAAGAAGTATGCCGTGAGATGGAAGAACTGTTGGGTAAATCACTCTGAATCTGACATTGCGTGGAAAAATAAATGATCAAAAAAGCTTTTCCTGCGACCCTCAACCCAAGCCCCTTTCCCAGTGGGACGCCGGAGGCGGGAAACTGAAGCAGAGCGATTGTGGGATGAGGGAATTAATGTAACAAATAAATCTTGTAAATCTGCGAACGCCGTGGCGCGCAAAGCGTCAGCGTCCAAACAAACAAAGTGTCGCGTACCCTGATACTTTTATTACTGGAGTAAATTATGACAAATCGAATGGCAATATACATGCAGGATGTGGTTGACATCCGCGAGGAATTAGAACTGGCAACATATATGGAAGAGCGCGGCTTCAGCGAGATTTGGCAGGGTGATAACCGTCTGGCCAGAGATTGCATTGTGCTGATGAGCGCTTTTCTGACACACACCAAACGTCTGCGAGTGGCCTCAGGTGTGCTACCCATCTGGACCCGCAACCCGGCGGTGATCGCGGCCAGTTTCAGCACCATGTGGGAACTGGGCGGAAAAGTTGATGGCCGCGGTCGGGTGATGCTCGGTCTAGGCGCCTGGTGGGAACCTATCGCCAGCCGCGTGGGCGTAAAGATGAGCAAACCGCTCAAGGCTATGCGTGAGAATATCGAAGCCGTACGCCAGTTGCTGACGATGGAGACAGTCACTTACCAGGGTGAATTTGTCAATCTGGAGAATGTCAGCCTGGACGTAGTTTATGGGGATACCTCACCCCGGGATATTCCCATCTATTTGGGCGCAACCGGCCCCAAGATGCTCGAACTGGCCGGTGAGATCTGTGATGGCGTTTGCCTGAACTATGGTGTTTCTGTGGATTATGTTAAGCGAGCGATAGCCCTGGTCGAGAAAGGCGCCCAGAAAGCGGGTAAGAGCATTGAGGATGTCGATCTACCTGAACTGATGGTGGTATCCATGTCCGATGAAGACCCCGCTGCTGCCCTGCATTCAGGGAAGAAACTGGCTGCATACTACTTTGCAACCGAACCGCATATCATGAAGGCCAGTGGTGTCAGTGAGGAGATTGCTGATAAGGCCAAAGCCCTGATGGGCTGGCCTGCTACCGAGGAAGATTACGAGCGCGCCAGTGCTGTGATCCCCGAGGAGATTGTGCGCGACATCATGGCGGTGGGTACTGCTGACGAATGCCGCGCCAAAGTCAAAGAATACATCGATGCTGGCGTGACCTGCCCGATTTTGTACCCCCTGCGCGGCAACATCAAAGAAGTGATCGACGCCTTCGCGGATGGTGTTTAGAACATGAGCATAGATATCGAACGCGCAGTTATTGAGTATCTGCAAGAATTGGTGCGCGCCCCAGGATTGGCTGGGGATTTAGCAGCTGTAACGGATGTCGCTATCGCACGGCTGCGCGCTTTAGGGTTTGATGATGTCTGGCGGGACGAAGTGGGCAACGTGATAGGTAAGCGTGTGGGACATAAACCGGGTCCCAAGCTGATCTTTGATGCACATATGGACACGGTCGAAGTGGGCGATCGAGAAGCCTGGGTGCATGACCCCTTTGGCGGTGAAGTCATTGATGGAAAACTGTGGGGTCGCGGCGCTACGGACGATAAAGGGAGTCTGGCCGCCTTTACCGTTGCCCTGGCAGCATTACCGCGTGAATCCTTCTCAGGCGAATTGTATGCCGTAGGTACGGTGGGAGAGGAATTGCTGGAAGGAGCAGCGCTGCAATATGTCTTAGATGCCGTACAACCCGATGGCGTGGTGATCGGTGAGCCCACCGACTGCCGACTGGGTATTGGCCACAAAGGTCGCTGCCGGGTGATCTTCAACGTCAAAGGGAAATCGGCCCATAGTTCTTCGCCTGAAGTTGGAGAAAATGCCATTGAAAAGGCAGCCGAAGTCATTCGAAGGGTACGCCAAATCCCCTTGGTCGAGGATCCTTTATTGGGTCGCAGTGTCATGGAGCCGATCCACATCGATTCTAGCCCAAGCCCCAGTTACTCGACCATCCCCTATGAAAGTCAGGTTATCTTCGATCGTAGGATGGTGCGCGGTGAGACCCCTGAAACCGTCCTGGAACTACACCGCAAAGCCATTGATGGTCTTCCAGGGTGCAGCGTAGACTATGATGTCCTCTCGTTCGATAGCTTCACTGGGGTGAACGTAACTCGCAAAGATTTTCACCCAGCCTGGGCAGTAGAGCCCGACTCTGATTGGGTGACTCTCGGGTTAGAGGGCATGGCCATGGCTGGTATCCCTCAAGTAACCTACGGAACGCCCTATTGCACCAACGGCTCTGGTAGTGCTGGAGAGCGTGGGATTCCCACGATTGTTTTTGGACCGGGTTCTGTCCTTGTTGCGCATGTCACCGATGAATATATCGAAATCCCCGAACTGCAGCGTTCGGTGCATGGCTTCATGGGAATTGCCCAACGTCTGAGCCAAATCGAAATATAACACTCTTATAGGATTGATCATCATGCTGATTACGAATGCACACTTGATCACGTGGGGAACCCCAAACCAGATTCTCGAGAATCAGGCTGTTTATGTTCGCAATGGGGTAATCTCGGAAATTGGCCCCACGTCGGAGCTCATCAAGCAATATCCTGACGAAGAGCGCTTAGATGCGCGCAGCCAATATGTAATGCCTGGAAATATTAATGCTCACGGACATTACTACAGCGCCTTTGCAGTGGGTATCTCGGTGCCTGGAGAAGCGCCGATTACTCTGCCAACCATATTGCAGAAATTGTGGTGGCCCTTTGATAAAGCACTCAGCGAGGAAGATGTGCGCTATTCAGCACTGGTCGGCGCAATTGATGCCATCAAGCACGGTACGACTACGTTGTTCGATCATCATTCTTCCCCCAATTGTATTGAGGGCGTTCTGGATGTGCTTGCTGGCGCTATGGACGAATCTGGGTTGCGCTCGGTATTGTGTTTCGAAGTGACTGACCGTGATGGCCCCGAACGTTCTCAGGCGGGGATCGCCGAAAACGCCCGCTTTGTGCGCCGTTGCAGCCAGGAGCGCCTCTCTGAGGGACGCGTGGCAGCCAATTTTGGCATTCACGCGCCCATGACGGTTTCCGAAGAAACCCTGGCTGCTTGCCGGGAGGCTGTCCCCATAGGGACGGGTTTCCATCTGCATGTGGCCGAACACGAATATGACCAAATTCGCAGCCAGGCTATGGCTGGAACGCGCTCCGTGGATCGATTGAAAGAACATGGAATTCTTGGTGAGAAATCGATTTTGGCCCATGCCATTCACCTTGATGCCCGAGAAGTCGCTTTGATTGCCGAGAGTAATTCATGGGTCAGCCACCAACCGCGCAACAACCAGAACGCGGCCGATGGCATTGCCGAAGTGGAGTCTTACCTGCGAGCCGGGGTGAGAGTCTGTTTGGGCAATGACGGTCTATCCAATACCATGTGGCGCGAAGCCGAAGCGGCTTATTTTTTGCAAAAGATCAAACACCGAGACGGCCGGCGCTTGCCAGGTGACCAACTGCTTCAAATGGCCATTGCTAATAATGCGGCCCTGGCTTCGGAATATTTCCCTGAAGCGAAATTGGGCATCATCGAGCCTGGGGCTTATGCCGATTTGATCTTTGTAGATTACAAACCCACCACGCCCATGACAGTCGACAATATAGCCGGACACTTTGTCTTTGGCTTCAACGAATCCATGATCACCACGACCATCGTCAATGGTCAGGTCTTGATGAAAGATCGCCAATTGACCACCCTGGATGAAGATGAGATCAAAGCCCGATCACGAGAAATCGTACCCGAGTTTTGGGTGCGCTATCAAAAGCTAGTGCCTGATGATCACGTTTTAGGATGAGAAAGGGGTCTCTGGGAATCTCCAATGAATAAACCAGACTATCTGGCTCCCCGATCACTTGCTGAAGCGCTCAAGGCTTTAGGTGAGAAACCCAATGGCGTGCAAATTATCGCCGGGGGTACGGACCTGATCCCGCGCATGCGCTCCGGGGTGGTCGAACCGTCATTGCTCGTCGATCTGCGTTTGCTCGGGTTGGATGGCATCGAAATGCATGGAAACGGGATTCGCATGGGGGCCAGTACCACCCACACAGGAGTCCTTGAATCCGCCCTCCTGGCTGAATACTGCCCCGCATTGGTCGAATCAGCAAAAGATATCGCCGGTCCCCCAATTCGCAATCGCGGCACGGTGGGCGGCAACCTGGTCAATGCCTCTCCCGCGGCTGATCTGGCCCCGCCTCTGTTGGTCTATGATGCCCTGGTTGTCCTAGCGCAATCTGATTTTGAGAGTGAAGTTTCCATAGCAGAATTTTTCACGGGACCCGGCCAAACTATGCTGGCGATGGGTGAAATCCTGACCGAGGTCCGCATTCCAGCGATCCCAAAGAGAACATCTTCTGCCTTTATAAAGTTGGGTAAACGCCGGGCTATGGCAATTGCCGTGGTCAGCGCTGCAGCTCGGTTGACCTTGAATGAGGTGGGGGTTATTACTCAAGCCAGAATTGCCTTGGGCTCGGTTGCACCCACGCCCATCCGGTCTATGAAAGCGGAGGCCAGCCTGATAGGTCAAACCCCCAATGCCGATCTCTTCGCAGAAGCCGGTCAGATCGCCAGCACAGAAGTAACCCCCATTTCAGATTTGCGAGCCAGTGGAGAGTACCGAGGCAAAATGGTGGCAGTATTGACCCGACGGGCTTTGGCCGCTTGCTGGAAGCGGATCGAGGAGGGGGTCGATGGCTGAATTTATCGTTCGCTTTCAAGTGAACGGCCAGTCTGTCGAGATCGCTACAGAACCGAGCCGTACGTTGCTAAGCGTCTTGCGTGATGATCTCAAATTGAAGGGAGCTAAAGAGGCTTGCGGTCAGGGTGATTGTGGAGCATGTGTGGTCGTGATGGATGGAGAGGCGGTAAATTCGTGCCTGGTTTTAGCTCCTCAGGCTGAAGGTGCCGTGGTGACGACTGTGGAGGGCTTGGAAATGGAAGGAAAACTTCACCCACTCCAGCAAAATTTCATCGATAAGTGGGCCTTTCAGTGCGGCTACTGCACAGCTGGGATGCTGATGTCTGCCTATGCATTGCTGCTGAAGAACCCTGACCCCACTGAAGACGAGATCAAAGCCGCCATCGCTGGCAATTTGTGCCGCTGCACTGGCTATCGTGAGATCACTGAAGCCATCGCAGCAACTGCTGAATCGTCGGAATAGAAAGGATGGGACATCGCCCCCACCCTTTCTATTCCGATGTCGACTATAAAAGGTATTTTTTAGTTTTTCATGACGAGCAAAGGAGTTTTTGATGCCTCAACGATTTAACCTGGGTGTGATCGTGGCCGCGGTCAGCGGCGGCGTCTTTGGTGTGGTGACCTCCCTGGAGGGTTTCATCGGTCGTGCCGTTGGCGCGCTCAGTGCTAGTTTATTGGAGCATGCTGTTGCCGCAATCATCGCAGTACCCGCGATAATTTTCCTTTATATGCGCGGCACCTTGACCTGGGACAACACCAAAGGAGTCTTGCCTGCCTCGGCGGTGGTAGCGGTGCTGATCATTGTGGCTGTTGCAGGTGTGGCATACTCCATGCCTCGCGTGGGAGTGGCAGCAGGGAATATGGCTATGCTCTTTGGACAAATGACGCTGGCCATTCTGATCGATACGATGGGAATCGGCGGCTACGAAAAAGTTCCTTTGAGTTTGCCCCGCTTAGCTGGATTGGCTCTGATGGTTGCAGGAGTCTTTTTGGTGTTGCCCCGCCAAGGATGAGGAGAATCGATGCCCGAATTGGTTGTCGTTGGGAAAGATCTGCCTGCCGTTGGCTCACGTAACGTGGTCACAGGCAAAGCGGCTTACACTCCCGATCTTGAATTTCCGAATATGCTGGTAGGCAAACTGCTCTACAGCCCGCATGTCTGCGCGCGCATTCTGAAATTGGATGTGAGTAAAGCACGTCAAATACCCGGGGTGGCAGCAGTGCTCACTGGAGCGGATGTCCCGGGCGAGAACAGCTATCTCTATTGGTATCCCGATCAACCGCTATTGGTTGAAGATCAGGTGCGATATCAGGGTGATGCCGTAGCCGCGGTGGCAGCAGAGTCGGAAGCAATTGCCCTTGCTGCTCTTGATGCCATCGAGGTGGAGTACGAACCCCTGGAGGGGATCTTCGACCCCGAAGAGGCAATGAAGCCCGATGCCGTCCGGGTTTGGACGGATAGGAAGAATCTTCACAGTCATATCGTAGAGGCGTGGGGCGATATCGAAAAAGGGTTCGAACAGGCCGACGTAATCATCGAAAACACCTATACCACTCAAATCGAAGAGCACGCCATGCTGGAAACCGAGTCAGCTGTCGCGCATATCGATTTCGATGGCACGATCGTAGTGTATGCTTCAGCGCAAGCGCCCCACCGGGACCGCATTCAGATTGCTCGAGCGCTGGGTGTGCCAGAAGTAATGGTGCGCGAGATTACGCCTAATATTGGAGGCGCCTTTGGGGCCAAAGATGAGGCCAACATTCAAATCCACGCGGCCTTGCTGGCATATGAGACCGGCCGTCCTGTGAGAATCGTCAAGACTCGCGAAGAGTCCCTCCGTACGCATGTCAAACGCCATCCTACCAAAATCCGTTATCGCACCGGAGCGACAAAAGACGGCAAGCTGACCGCAATACACATGGTCGCCATGGGGGATACCGGTCCATATGTTAACGCCGGTGAGGAGGTCATGATGGTTATGGCCGCATATGGCATCGGTCCTTATTATGTGCCTAACGTGCGCACTGAGGCCTTTACAGTGCTCACCAACAATCCCATCGGAGGTGCGTTCCGCGGTTTTGGAGTTCCTCAGTGCACTTTTGCCTTCGAGCGACAGATGGACAATCTGGCTCGCCGATTAGATATGGATCCCATGGAACTACGTTTACTGAATGGGCTGAAAACCGGCCAGCAATTTCAGTCCAAATCAATCGTTCGTAATGGGGATGGGATGAAGGCATGTTTGGAGAAAGTCTCCCTAATATCTGAATGGGCAGATCGGGAAAAGTTATCGCGCCAGCCCAAGCCTCACCTGCGCCGCGGCTGGGGCGTAGCATCTTCGTTCCATAAAATTGGCTTCGGTCGTGATGTGACTGACCATGCCTCTGCAGGGGTCAACATGGCGCCCGACGGCTCGGTATTGGTACGCACTGGCGCAGCCGATATGGGTCAGGGAGCCCATACGGTCATCGCACAATTTGTAGCTGAACGTTTGGGAGTAGAGCCCTCTCAGGTCAGGGTTTTCAAACCCGATACGGCACTGTCTGCAGATGCTGGTGCCACTGTGGCCAGCCGAGTGACTGCTTTCTCTGGCAGTGCGGTATTGAAGGCCGCGGAACCCACACGTGAAGTGCTACTAGACCTGGCCGCGCAAGAAACTGGTGCTGATATGGATTTATTGGACTTACGCCAGGGATTTGTTTATGTCGAAGGGGAGCGCATCAGTCTCAAGGTCGCTGATCTTGCCACCAAAGCTTACGAGAGCAACCTCCCCATGCAGGCTAGTGGTTTCTACACCATGGACTATCCCAGCATACAGTTGCCTGATGGATCTGACGGTTATGAGCAAATGACGTGCTTTGGGGCGCATGTTGCCCAGGTATTAGTGGATATCGAAACCGGGCAGGTGACTCTGGAAAAGATCTATGCTGTGCATGATATTGGACAGATGGTCAACCCCAAAGGAGTACGCGGGCAGGTCGAGGGGGCAGTGACCATGGCCTCGGGGTATAGCCTAATGGAGGAATTACTCGTCGAGCAGGGTGTGATCCAAAATCATTCTCTGGAAAGCTATTTGATTCCGACGGCATTCGATGCCCCCGAAATCGTGTCTGAGATGGTTGAAATCCCGGAAGATGGCGCCCCCCTGGGTGCCAAAGCCATTGGCGAACCGCCCATGAATATCGCGCCGGCTGCCATCGCCAACGCGGTTGCAGATGCTCTTGATGTTCCCATAAAGCAGTTGCCGATTACTGCCGAATATGTGATAGCTGCATTGGAATTGCAGAAGAATAAAATCCAAAAATAAAGGGTCTCTGGGAAACGCCGTGGGATCCCCCCGGCAATTCCAAAAGAGCCATAAGGAATAATTCATGAAAACTATATTGAAAAGCGAAAAACTAGAAGTAACCATCAATTACGATGCTCCCTTCGTGATCATTGGTGAGAAGATCAACCCTACCGGCCGCAAGATTCTGGCCGGAAAGATAAAAGAAGGTGATTACGAGTACGTCCGCGGCTTGGCCGTCAAGCAAGTTGATGCTGGTGCCGACATCCTGGATGTCAACGTCGGTGTGCCTGGCATTGATGAAGTCGCTGTACTCCCCGAAGTCGCCAAGATCGTCTCGGAAACTGTCGATGTGCCATTGTGTTTGGACTCGGCAAATCATGAAGCTCTGGCGGCTGCCCTGGCTGTGTTGCCTGGAAAACCCTTGGTGAACTCTGTCAACGGGGAAGAGAAATCCCTCGAAGCGGTTCTGCCCGTGGTCAAAGAATATGGTGTCTCGGTGATTGGCTTGACGATGGACGATGATGGTATCCCCAATGATGCCGAAACTCGCCTCGCCATTGCTGAGAAGATCATCGAACGAGCTGCCAAGCTCGGTATCGGCATCGAAGATATTGTCATTGATCCATTAGTGCTGACAGTAGGCGCCGATAGTGATGCTGGTAGAGTGACTCTGCAAACCGTACAATTGTTGCATAAGGAGTTTGGAGTCAATATCAACCTGGGCGCTAGCAACGTTTCCTTTGGCTTGCCGGATCGGCATACGGTCAACCAGGCATTCTTGTCCTTGGCCATGGGCGAGGGCGCTACTTGCGCCATCACTGACCCAATTAAGCTGGCCAGCACCATTCGGGCTACAGATCTGTTGATGGGGCGTGATACTTATGGCACTCGCTATATCGGATACTGGCGCGATCATCAAACCAAGGATGATGAGTAAGTGATATTCAGGGTCTCAGGGAAACGCCGTGGGACTATCCAGATGTAGGGGTGAATGAGGTGCGGAGCACCCCACTCACCCCTACATCTGGAGGATCACCCCGGCAATTCCTAGAGAACCGATATTCATTCCCACTATATTTATTTAGGAGCTTAGGTATGGCATCTGTAAAACATGTAATGGATCAAAAAGATAACCGCGAGAGCTACATTATTGCGGGTACTGCTACAGTGCTGCGAGCACTCGAAGTAATGGTTGAGGCCAATATTGGTTCTGTAATGGTCGTTGAAGATGAAAGGATCGTTGGTATTTTTACTGAAAGAGACTACACACGCAAATGTGAGGTAAAGGGGCTCTCCGCGGCTGATACCCTCGTGCGCGAGGTCATGACCCGAGAAATGATTACAGTGAATCTGGATACATCAATGGAGCAGTGTATGGCGTTGATGAACCAGTACCATGTTCGGCATCTACCCGTTATAGAGCATGACACATTTGTCGGCATGGTTTCAATTCGAGATGTTACTGATACGATGTTGGCTGATCGCGAGAGCATGATCAAAGGCTTAGAGAATTACATCCTTGGCTCAGATTTTGCTACATAAGTATCTTTATCGTGAATTGCATCTCTCCTCCGAGATGCTCTTGATTCAAGAAGCCCTCATAGGAGGGCTTCAGTATTTTTTGTGACGTATTACTAAATCAAAATTAATAGAGCTTATGCAGTTCGGCTAGATAATTGCTGGGAATAGGGGGTGGGGGCGTCGGCCCCCCCCCCAAATACCAGCAAAACACAAATCAAGTGCGAAAAATTGAATGACAAACGGTAATTTCCAAAGAAATTCAAAAATGGAATTGACAAACATATTGGAAAGATTGACGCTTGAAAAGTAATCGTTTACAATTCGACATATCGATATAACAAACGTCCATGTGTATTTTGATTCCCCAGATGTTGCGTTCAAAAAATTGTTAGCCTGACCTAGAAAATTGTATTTTGTACTTCGTTTTTGATTGAACAATATCTGGGTCTCTGGAAATAGCCGTGGGACATTCCAGATGTAGGGGTGGGGGGGGGGGGGGGGGGCCCCCCCCCCCCCCCCACAAGGGGGGGGG
>CAYWIC010000152.1:0-12956 GCA_964458115.1 uncultured Anaerolineales bacterium
ATAAAGGTTTTTTGATTCAATAATTGAAAGATCTTGCTCCCCGTGATGAATGTTGGAGAGGCGCGCAAGTTGAGATGCACGATGCAATCTTCCATTGATGCTGGCGATCAGTTCATCTGCCTTGAATGGTTTGGTAATATAATCCTCTGCTCCCAATGCTTTTCCTTGCTGGACAGATATTTCATCTGAGCGAGCTGTCAGAAATATGAATGGGATGGGAGCCAATCTGGGATCGTCGCGTACCTTGGAAAACAATTCCCAGCCATTCATTCGGGGCATCATCACATCGGCGACAATCAAGTCTGGCTTGGTTGTTTTTAGCAGGTTTAAAGCTTCGTCCCCATCGTATGCCAGTAACACCTGGTAACCTTTCATCTCAAGCCGAAGTTTCAGACCAGATATCAATTTGGCATTGTCATCTACCAACATAATCAATGCACGCATGTTTCACTCTCTCTGATGAACCTGCTAATTGGAGAGGAACTAATTGCAAATTCCCAATTAATTTTACCATCTGCCAAACATCATTAATTATTTCAAGTGCTTGATGTAGAGTTTTTGATTTATCAAATGGTCTTTTGTCAATAATCGAGCCGCGCCAATTTCGATTCATTATTCGAATCCAAAGTAGAGCGGTGAGAAAACCAAAACCCCCACCAAAACGTGAGGATTTTTATCATAAAGATTGCAATTCTTTCTTGTTGGAAATGACCGAGTCGCCTAATTGATTCGAGTCCTGTTCTGCCCACTGTCGCAACCCTGCGGGTTGCTTTTAGGTTAATGTGTACGATTTATTTTGAAAGGGGTATTTATAGGAATATCGCTCTCGCGCAATCCAGCTTTAACCTCAAACAAAGAACGTTGCCATGGGGAGCTGTTAGTTCGGAATTCCCAAACATTTGTGGTATTCTATGCTCGTTGACGTTGGATTCAGGAGTACAGTATGGGCTACCAAGAGAGTGAGCAGGAACGTTTGCGGAGGCTGCGAGATCAGCAGATCCGCTCCAGGGATCCCCTGGTCAAGGAGCGGCGAGTTAGCAAGAGGATCGCGGCCCAACAACGCAAAAAGCGGGTGAATGAAAGCTTCATTCGCGATGCCATCAGCGAGGTTTCACATAAAGCAAAGGGCGCCTACATTGGAGCTCTACTTGGGTTGCTGATTATGCTGTTGCTGCCCCTGGTCATAGAGAGCAGGACCGCCAACATCATTGGCATCGCTGCAATCCCATTCTTTATCGCCCTGGGTGTGCTTTTTGGGGCTTCTTTGGATTGGCGGGATGAAATCCGCGATCATATCAAATAATGGTAAATCAATGACAGAAAGCAAACCAATTCCTGTAATTATCTTGCGAGGCGGCGGTGACCTGGCCAGCGGCGTCGCCCTGCGCCTGCACCACGCTGGATTGAATGTGGTGATCACTGAATTATCCCAGCCCTTGGTCGTGCGCCGGCTGGTGGCCTTTGCAAGCGCGATCTACGAAAATGAATTTGTTGTCGAGGAAATTCAGGCCAGGCTTGCTTCGAGTGGGGATGAAATCACTCAAATACTTGCAGACAACCAGATCCCTGCGCTGGTTGACCAGCATTGCGAGGTTCGCCATGCGCCGGGTTTGGATGTGCGTGCCATTGTGGACGCGCGCATGACCAAACGTCCGCCCGATCTGGGTATTGATGCTGCGCCGTTAGTGATTGGCCTGGGACCGGGTTTCACAGCAGGGCAGAACTGCCATGCCGTCATCGAGACCATGCGAGGCCACTTTTTGGGGCGTGTGATCTGGGAGGGTGTGGTCCAACCCAATACCGGGATCCCAGGATCTGTGATTGGGCATACGAGTGAGCGAGTGCTGCGCGCGCCTTCCGATGGAACCCTGCGCGTAGTCAAAGACATCGGAAGCCGAGTTCGGCAGGACGAAGTCATTGCGGTAGTAAATGGCCAGACAATCCAAGCCCCCTTCGATGGTATCTTACGGGGACTGGTATACGATGGGTTGCCCGTTCACCAGGGAATGAAAGTTGGTGATGTGGACCCGCGCGGCAATCCCGATTACGCCCGGCTGGTATCGGAAAAATCGCTGGCGATTGGTGGGGGTGTGCTAGAGGCCTTGCTTTCCCGGCCAGAGATCCGCGTTTCCTTGTGGTGAGTGGAAAGCGCCCTGCTCAACTCAATCCGTTTCAACGGATTTTTTTGGCAAGCCCAAGGTTTCAACCTGGGGTTTGAGGCTTTTTAATGCAGTTGGAGCAGCACCTTCGACTTTCGGAATATCCCTGTTTAGCCCTGGTCGGTGCGGGGGGGAAAACTACGGCCATGTTTCATCTGGCGCGTGAGTTAGAACCGCCTGTTATCCTGACAGCCACTACACACCTGGCCGTTGAGCAGATCCAGTTGGCTGATCAGCATTTTATCCTCCAGGATATTAAAGACACCAATCGATTCGACGAGATCGCCCTCTCAGGCGTGACCTTGCTGACAGGACCAATCGAGGGGGATCGAACGCAGGGTCTGTCTGGAGAGATCATGTCGTGGGTGAGAGAATATTGCGGTTACCATTCGCTGCCCTTATTGATCGAAGCCGACGGCTCGCGCCAGCTTCCCTTGAAAGCCCCAGCAGAGCACGAACCGCCCATCCCTGAATTTATCGATACGGTTGTAGTCGTTGCGGGACTCTCTGGCTTAGGAAAACCCTTGACCCCTGAATGGGTATTCCGACACGAGCGCTTCGCCGAGTTTTCTGGTTTACAGGTGTCCGAGGCTGTTACAGTAGAGGCACTGACGGCAGCCATGCTTCACGCCGAAGGTGGCTTGAAGAATATCCCCCCAAAGGCGCGCCGCATCGCCTTGCTCAACCAGGCCGATACGTCGGAACTAAAGGCTTCTGCCAGGAAAATGAGTAGTTCCTTATTAACCGATTTCGACGCTGTTGTAATCTCATCATTGGGACCGGACCCCAGTCCTCGGTCTGCGGTCATCCACGCCGTTCATGAACCCATCTCGGGAGTCATCCTGGCTGGCGGGGCAGGTGTCCGTTATGGAGAGCCCAAACAACTGCTGCCTTGGAAAGAACGCCCTTTGGTGTGGCATGTGGCCAAAAAAGCCCTTTCAGCAGGGCTGTCCCCAGTGGTGGTTGTGGGCGGAGCCTATACATCCCAATTGAGAACGGCTTTGGAGGATCTTCCGGTCGAAGTAGTCGACAACCCTGATTGGGCTCAAGGGCAGAGCACGTCGGTTCGGGCTGGGCTAGGGATAGTATCCGCTTTATGTGGCGCGGCCATCTTCCTTTTGGCCGACCAACCTCAGGTTCCAGAAACGTTAATCCAAGCTTTGGTCGAAGCCCATTCTCAGGAACGCGCGCCCATCATTGCACCGCTGGTTCAAGGTCAGCGAGCAAATCCTGTTTTGCTCGACCAGAGCACCTTTCAAGATTTCTATCAATTGACTGGTGATGTCGGCGCTCGCAAATTGTTTTCGAAGCACCTTGTGAAATGGATACCCTGGCATGACGAATTACCCCTACTCGATATCGATACCCCTGAAGATTATCGAAAATTGCTTGGAAAATAATAAAAATCCCCCATAGGACTCATTTCCCCTTGTCATGGCCCGGGTATTGCGCTATATTGATATAGAATAAGGGTAGAATATAGGAGCACTGGCGAATGGTTGAGGACCAGAAGAAAATTATCATTATCGAGGACGAGCCGGACACCGTTGAGATGTTCGCGGAGATGATGCGCCTTAACGGGTATAATGTGCTCAAGTCGTATGGCGGCACTCCGGCGATTAACTTGATCTCAGAAGAAAAACCGGACGCTATCGTCTTAGATATGATGATGCCAGATCTTTCAGGATTGGATGTATTGGGTCAGATCCGCGAAAATCCTGAGCTGGCAAAGATTCCGGTGATCGTCGTTTCAGCCATGAGCATGCCACAAGATATTCAGGCGGGGCTGGATGCAGGTGCTTCCGCGTACCTCACCAAACCGGTGACATATCAAGAGCTAAGTCAGGCCGTTCAAAAGACCCTTCAATAATTGACGAAATATAAGACCATCAAGATATCATTGGAAGAGATAAGATGTCTGTCGTTCGGGCGTTTATCGCAGTCGATTTGCCCTCCGATCTTCAAGAGCGTCTAGCACAAGTCACAGAAGATTTGCAAGAGCTCATGGGGAATGTGCCTGTGCGTTGGGTGCCTGCGGGGAATATGCATTTGACCCTAAAGTTCTTGGGGGATGTATCTTCGAACAATATGGATGTGTTGCATGATATTATCAGGGGAGAGACCGTGGACCGCGAGCCGATGGTGATCAGTCTGGGAGGTTTGGGCGCTTATCCCAAGCCGCGCCGTCCGCGTGTAATTTGGGTTGGTGTGGAGGCCCCCAGTGAGTTGATGGCGCTCCAGAGCGGTATTGACAAACAGACCGGCAGAGTGGGCTACGCTCGAGACCGGCGGCCGTTTTCGCCGCACATCACCCTGGGACGGGTTTCCCGCAATGCTGTACCCACAGATGTGCGCATAATTGGAGATATTCTCTGCACCAAAAAGATCGGATTCTTGGGGGTGGCCAGAGTGCGCGCGGTTCATTTGTATCGTAGCGATTTGCAGCCTGGTGGCGCTGTGTATAGCCGGTTATTCTCGGCCAATTTGGAAAGCGAAGATTGACCTTTGATTTTTCCAGCAAGCAAAGTAAAATTCCAATAATATTTTTGGTTTTCTTGGAATTGCCACGGAACTTCTTGATTTATCGGTAATCATCAAAGCAATTCTTAGAAAACCAACAGTTTCACAGTGAGGTGCAATTGGATACTTTAGAATTAGCACATACGATTGTTGATGCGTTAGAGGAAAAGAAGGGGGAAGATATTCTCATCTTGGATATTGACGGAACTTCTCTATTAGCGAGTTATTTTGTGATATGTTCAGGGACCAGCCCTCGGATGATCGATGCCCTCTCAGAGGCTGCTTTCGCTGTAGTCAAGCAGAAGCATGGCGTCAGGCCGCGCATTGAAGGAAACTCGCGTGGCGGTTGGATCCTGGCTGATTATGGCGAAGTGATCTTGCACCTCTTTTCTCCAGAAAGCCGTGATTATTATGCTCTGGAAGATCTTTGGAGCGACGGCCGGGTTGTGTTACATTTGCAGTGAGTGCTGAAAATAAAATGCGGAGTTGGCAAAACCAACTCCGCATTTTTTGTTTTCGGGGAATTCCTTAAATCTCTGGCTCGAGATATGTAATGGCATTGTAGCGGCGAGCGCCCCAGCCTGCAGTGCCATCTGGCAACTCGATGAGCCACCAAACATCATCACCAAGCTCTAATTCTTTATATACCATGAAGGAGTAGCCGCGTTTGATTGCTCCGACCACGTTATTTCCGTGGGTGGTCGGCCGGGATCGCAGTCGCAACGCAGTATACCCACGACGTAAGAATCCTTTCATGGGATATTTTGATTTGGGTTCATCGACGACCTCACGGGCAACAGGGGGTTCGGCAGCATCATCAACGATATCTCCCGGCTCATCGTCTGGGGGTGTCGTGTCTACAACGGGTTCTTCGTCGTCTTCCACAGCTCCCGTGCCCCATTTGGCGAATTTATTGAATTCATCTTCTTCCATGTTGACGCGGTTGATATCGATTCCCGCACTGGCTACGCCAAATTCGGGGCCGCGTCCGTTGCGGTCGGCGCTGTACTGCCAAAGCCACCAATCGTTCCACGGACGGGGGCGATAGACGCTATTAGCGTTGTTATCCCAGGGATGTGAAAGCGTATCGCTGTATATTGCGATCCACAGCTTATAGTCGGTAGCCCAGGCGGGAGCACCTACATTAGGATTCCAAAATGTGGCCCGGGTGTAGATCACGCCTTTTACACCCAGTTCTGCCTCGACGGTATCCAGAAAATCCTTGATCTCGGTCTGGCACCTGGATTTACTGGCATTCCTGGGGTTAGCCTCGACATCGATGGCGGGGGGTAGGTTCCATTTTACAGATTTGAGCAAATTGCAGAAGTATTTGGCTTGTTTTGCCCCATCGATGTGTGGATAGAAGAAATAATAGTACCCCACAGGGACGCGATTACTGAATTTTTCGGCGTTTTCGCGGAACCGGCGGTCGGTGAAGCTGGCGCCAGTATTCTTGTCGCACCCTCCGGCACGGATATACATGGCTTTGGTTCCGGCCCCCATCATCTTACTAACATTAATATCACTCTGCCATTTTGAAACATCTACTAAGGGTTCGAACATCGCTGTACCTCCAGAGAATCTAACAGGGGAGTACGGCTTGGCGCGCCGCTATTCTTGATTTTTGATCCCCTTTCTAAATGGATGCTAAGGCTAGAATAGCAAAGAACCCCCCGAAAGTCAACTGTTCAAAGTAGGCAGGATTGCTCAACAATCGTTTAGAGATATTTTTGGAAATGGTTATTTTCGTCGACGATGATGTTCTTCATTTCTACAGGGCTGTCTGTGATCTCGAAGCCCAAGATGATGATCTCTTCCCCCTTCTTGATCAAGTGTGCCGCCGCGCCGTTGATGCTGATGATCCCGGAACCGCGCTCTCCTGGAATGACATAGGTCTCCAGGCGCCCCCGAAGTGACGCTGACAATGAGCACTTTTTCACCCTCCCAGAGTCCGGCTTTTTCGATCAAGTCCTGATCGAGGGTGATGCTACCCACGTAATGCAATTCTGCCTGGGTGACAGTCGCTTTTTGAATTTTGGAACGAATAATAGAACGCATATCGATAAATGGTTTTGCTGAATGAACTGCAGAAAATTAGGGCAGGCGGGGATGCTTTGCGCCCACGCTCGCCCTAATTTTCAGGCCTATCCATGTGGTACCTGTCTGATGAACTGGCAATTTTACATGATCTCGATCAGTTCGTCCACAATTGCCACATCGGGCCAATGCCTGTCGATCCAGCGGGGGATCTTCTGCAAGACCCGCTGGGTATGCCCGCTATCGTTACTCACCAACGCGCAGGCAATCGTCGCGCTTCCCCACACATCGTTATGGTCTATCTCTGCAACGGAGATATTGAATTCGCGATGCAGGCGCGTCAGCAAGGGTTTTAAGCGGCTGCGTTTCTCCTTAAGTGAGCCACAGCCGGGAATGTGGATGTGAATGGAAAGTACGCCCAAAGCCATGATGATTTCTCGATACCTCCAATATAGTATAATGGATGCCATGAGAGAGGCAAGAGCTTGGATCTTGGTAATTGGCGTCCTACTGGTTGTAGGATGGGCGGGGTATTCCGTGGTCAATGCCGTGCGCGATATGACCGGCGCAGTACGTGACACCACAGAGAATGCTTTGGGGCCGGTCAATGAGATGACGGGAGGCCTTGCCACACAGGTCAGCCAGTTTTTGAATCCCACCCCCACGGTGCTCCCCGACCCGGTCACCATCATCCGCGATGTGCGTACTATCGCCCGCCTGGAGACCATTCAATATTCCGTCGAAAAGGTGGTCACAGCTGATCGAGGGCAAGGCAATCTGGAATTTTTATTTGGGGACCAATTGATCTTTGTGGCGCATGGTGTGGTAATCGCGGGAATAGACCTGGACGAGATCGGCGAGGACGACCTTTGGCTGGATGCTGGTATCCTCTATGTTAAACTACCCCCTACAGAGATCTTTGTCGCCACCCTGGACAACGATAAGTCGTATGTTTATGACCGTGATACAGGATTGTTCACCAAAGGCGACATCCACCTGGAGACCGCTGCCCGGCAGGTCGCAGAAGACGAGATCGAAAAAGCCGCACTGGAAGATGGCATTCTCGAGTTAGCGCGCGCCAACGCCGAGGCCTATCTATTCCGCTTCCTGCGTACGCTTGGCTATCCTGATGTGATCTTCGTCGAAGAATAATCGTTTTTGCATAGCCCCCTTCCGTGGGCAGGGGGGATGGGGATAGAGAACTAGTGTGATTAGAATATAAATCTTTGATGCTGGAACGTGATAAATCTCAAAGAGCGGTTTTAGTCATGCCTCCATCGAACATCAAGGCATGGCCGTGAATATAAGATGCCGCTGGGGAAGCCAGCCAAGCCACCGCGTTGCCGAATTCCTCCACAGTTCCCATCCGCTTCAGGGGGATGGTGGCAGAAATCATAGCCGCCTCATCTTCGATGGATGTGCCATTGCGGGAGGCTCGATCTTTGAGTAGATTCTCCACGCGTTCGGTCCATGTGAAGGTTGGATTGATGGAGTTGACGCGGATTCCTTTGGGACCCAATTCATTGGCCAGGGATTTGAACAGTCCGATCACCGCCATACGCAATGAATTGGATAAAATCAGGTTGTCGATAGGCTGCTTTACAGAGATCGATTGGGCGGTGACAATG
Organism: uncultured Anaerolineales bacterium; assembly: GCA_964458115.1. Lineage (GTDB taxonomy): Bacteria > Chloroflexota > Anaerolineae > Anaerolineales > UBA11858 > NIOZ-UU35. The sequence goes on from CAYWIC010000152.1 coordinate 8,345, forward strand.
CTGCCCTCGCCGCGTTCCAGCATGTGGGGCACGACGGCGTAACATAGACGCACGGCGCTCATCAGGGTCAAATGAAACGCGGCTTCCCAATCCTGTGGCTTGAAAGCCAGGAAATCTCCCGGAGGTGGTCCGCCGCAATTCACGAAGAGGATGTCGATCTGACCGTACTCGTCGAGCCCAGTCTGGATGAGTTCGTCGATATGCGCCTGTTGGCTGAGGTCGCCCCTCACCGTGACGATTTGAGCGCCAGTCTCTTGGCGGATTTCATCGGCGGCGATAGTGAGGGCCTCACTGCGTGCGCTCATGCATATGTTTGCGCCTTCGCGCGCCAATGCCTGTGCAGTGGCCTTGCCTAATCCCTTGGAGGCCGCAGTGACCAGGGCTACTTTTCCTTTAAGTCCGAGATCCATTGTGATTATCCTAAATAGGTTCTAAATTCTTTCTGTCCAATCTGGGTGGGCGTATTTTTCCTCGACCAACTGATCTGCCCGCGCCAACTCTGTTTCGGTGAGATCCGATTCATCGAGGGATAGATTGAGTGTTTTTGCGAAAGCCTGGTGAAAGGCTTCTGCAGCCTGCTCCCAGGTGATGGGCTGGTTCAGAACGCTTTCCACGGTGGTGGCACGCGAACGCAGTCTTTCAGCGGCGTGTCGGCGCTCACTTTCTGTGGGAAATGCCAACCCTTGGGTAATGCGCACCAGATCTCCATAGAGTGGCAGGGTGCCATGTTGCAAAACCCCGGCTTTTTTGCGTGTCTGGGCGCTGCCGATCAATTTTGCCCCATTGACAGTGATCTCATAATGCGACGGCACTTCGAAGCAGATTGGTTCTTGATCACGAGAGTCGCTATCATTTTTTGTTTTAGGGAGGGCCTGAGCCGGTAACCCCATCATGATCAGCGCTTCCAGCAAGGCGCTAGATAAGCGTTGGTAGCTTTCGATGACCGAACCCCTCAAGCGCGTCTCATCGTGGGGGCCAATCACTGAATACGTGATTTCATCGGTGTGTAGGATGGCGCGACCTCCGGTGATCCTTCGGACAATATGCCAACCACGTTTTGAGAGTCTTTCCAGATCAACATCGTTAATCGATTGCGCATAGCCAAGAGATAGGCAAGCTGGGTCCCATGCATACAGACGCAAAGTAGGTGGTACATCCCCGCGGCCAATGGCTTCGAGAATGGCTTCGTCAACGGCCATGTTCCAGGCTCCCGGAGAAGGCGGTGTCTGGATGAGGCGCCAGGATGTTGGCGGCAGAGTGGCTTTCATTTTATGTAGGCGTTACTGTCTGGAGTTCTTCGTATGCCGTTTGGGCTATTTCATCTGGTAGGGGCAGTAATGGTGGCCTGACGGACCATTCAGGCAATCCATGCATACGCGGCATGAGCTTCTTGAGGCTGGCAGCATAGGGCTGATAGTTTTCGATGACGTTTCTCCAGGCATCCAGTTGAGCCTGGGCCGCAGGATCCTTCTCGCCTCGCTGGAAGGCATCCCACACCTGTCGCAGATGAGGTGAATAAAGGTTGGCCATGGCAGTGATGCAGCCGGCCGCCTGATTTTCCATGGCAACGCTGAGCAGGCGATCGCTGCCGGTTAGTACGGCCAGATCGCTCCCGAAGCGAGCGCCTAGCCGCTCTGTGTGTTGAGGGCTGCCTGAGGAATCTTTGATCCCATAGAATTGTTGGGGAAAGGTTTCTTTCAATTGGGAGAGCAAATCCAGGCTGAGGGGGACGCCAGCGACAGCGGGGAAATGGTACCCCAGGAAAGCGCCATCCGAGGGTACCGCCTCCTCAATGACCTTTTTGAACCAAGCTAACAAACCTTCGTCAGTGGCTTTCCGAAAGTAGAATGGGGGTAGGGCGACCACGGCGTCAAACCCCAAGTCGAAGGCGCTGCGAGTGAGCGAAGCCGTTTCGGCCAGACTGGGTGTCCCGGTGCCAGCCATCAGGCGGAACTCGGGGAACTCTGCGCGCACGCGCAAAGCGGCTTGAAAAATCGCTGTGCGCTCCTCGGGGGCAAACGAAGGCCCCTCTCCGGTGGTCCCCAATAATAACGCCCCGTGGCATCCTCTTTGGGCATAGAAAGATAATAATAGCGGGATTGCATCCAGATCAGGTGTGAAGTCTTCTTTTAACGGGGTCAGCGATGCAGCGTAAACTCCCGCCAGTTGTATTGAGGACACAGAGTCATCTCCTTTTCTTGTTTCAAACTCGCATGGCTAATGATACTCTTTTGTGATTCAAATTTCAATGATTTTGATTGCTGTCGTGGCGATGAAACGGGAGCCGAATAATTTTGAGACAGGAAACGACTTGTGAGAAAATTAACTAAGTAAACAAACATAAAAAAACAGTTAAACAACTTGACAAAACAAATTTACTTGTCTATACTGTTAAAAGTTTAAGCATTCAGCAAAATAATCGCCATTATTTGGGATTAGCCAAAAACCGCTTCCGCCCCTACTATTGGATCATCCCTTGGTGAATCTCAAAGAACCAATTATTGATTTGAAGGGATCTGTTTTGTTCCAACCGAATGGGTTGTTTTCAGAACTAAAGAAGAATTCAAATAAGCATACGGTGCTGAATTATGTTCGTTTTACCCCGGGGGGAATTTCGCGAGCTGATCTTGCTCGTCAATTGGGTCTCAGTAGAGCTGCGATAACCTCGATTGTCAACGATCTGTTGGATGCCAAACTCGTCCGAGAGACGGTGGATGGCCCTTTGACTGGTGGCCGCCGCCCAAAAATGCTGGGGATCAATCCAAATGGGGGCTATGTTGTGGGGGTCGATATTGGTGCGACCCATGTAGGCCTGCTCTTAGCTGATTTCTCTGCCCAAGTATTGCATGAAATCGAAATCCCTTTTCAGGTCAGTCTTGGACCTGAGGTTTGCCTGGCGAAAGTTGATGACCTGTTACGCGAATTACTTGTAACGGCCGATCTTGCGCTCGAAGATGTTGGTGCAGTGGGGGTTGGTGTTCCAGGCCCTGTGATCGAGCAGGCCGGAGCGGTAATTGCGCCACCAATTATGCCCGGGTGGGATCACTTTCCAATCCAGACACATTTGCAAAATTTGTGGAACTGTCCGATTGCACTTAACAATGATTCTGAATTGGGCGCAATTGGCGAGTGGGCTTATGGAGCGGGACGCGGTGAACGATACCTGGTATACATCAAAGTGGGTTATGGTGTTGGCGCTGGGTTATTGATTGATGGCCAGATTTATCGGGGTGCCACTGGTAGTGCTGGAGAAATTGGTCATATAACCATCGTTGAACATGGTCCAGTTTGCACCTGTGGAAATAAGGGATGTTTAGAAGCCTTGGCTGGTGGACGTGCGATTGCTGAGCGAGCAAAACTCGCGATCAGTAATGGGGGCCGAAGAACACAATTATCCCAAATTGATCCCATCGATAAGCTAACATCGTACGATGTTGCTTCTGCCGCGCGCATGGGGGACTTGATAGCCCAAGAAATTATTGCCGAGGCCGGCGATTATTTAGGAATTGCTATCGCCAACTTGATCAATGTGGTCAATCCCGGAATGATTGTTGTTGGTGGTGGAGTGGCTCAAATGGGTGATCTATTTCTCGAGCCGATTCGACGATCCGCCAACGAGCGCAGCCTTACTGCTGCAGTGCAAAGACTACGCATTACAGCTGCCACACTTGAGCGCAGATCAACAAGTATGGGGGCCGTCGTTCAAGCACTGACAATTGCATTGAGTGAAAAAGCGAACGCGTAAAGAAGATGAGAGACACGAAGAGAGGAGGTGGTGCCAGGCAAAATAATAATTTCCTACAGAATCTCATTTACTTACCAAATAATATAATTTCCCGATAAGGAGAAAGAAGAAAAATGAAACTCAAAAGAATAGCGTGGATTTTTGCCACATTACTGATCGTTTCTTCGATAATACTGGCAGCCTGCCAACCGGCAGCGCCCGAAGAGGCACCTGAAGAAGAAGCCGCTCCAGCAGAAGAGGAGATGGCAGAAGAAGAGGCCATGGGCACGTATTACGAGCGCGCCATGGCAGGCGAGTTCGATGGCACGGTAGTGACGATGACCGGTCCGTTTACCGATGAGGATGCGGTCAAATTCGATAACTCCGTAGCAGCCTTCGAAGAAGCCTCCGGCATCGATGTCCAGTATGAAGGCTCGAAGGAATTCGAGGCCTCGATTGGCATCCGTGTGGAAGCTGGCGATCCCCCGGACATTGTGGACTTCCCACAACCGGGTCTGCTGGCGACCTTTGTGGCTCAGGGCGAAGTGGTGGATGTGAGCACCTTCCTGCCAGAGTCATCTTTTGACAACTACATTGACAGTTGGTGGGACATGGCCACGATGGAAAGCCCGGATGGACCCATTGTGGCTGGTGTCTGGCACCGCTTCTTCGGCAAGAGCCAGGTATGGTATCCGCAAGAAGAGTTCGAGGCCGCTGGATATACTATCCCCACGACCTGGGACGAACTGGTTGCATTGTCTGACCAGATCGTTGCCGATGGCGACAAGCCCTGGTGTGTAGGCATCGAGTCTGGTGCCGCCACTGGCTGGCCTGCCACGGACTGGATGGAAGAGGTCATGCTGCGCACGACTTCGCTGGAGAACTACG
>CAYWIC010000153.1:0-12690 GCA_964458115.1 uncultured Anaerolineales bacterium
GTCGTTCACGACCCTTTGGCTACCGGTGCTGTCCCGCCTTAAGTGGATAGCCTACTCTGCTAACCAAAGAATACTTACAAATCCCCGAAGCCCCTGAAATTCCTGGAATATCATTTCGGTATTTCAACGGGGAGTCAGATTATCCGATGATCATGAAGGTCTTCAACGCCTGCAAAGAGGTGGATGACTTCGAATACACGATGACTCTGGAAGGTGTCGCTCATCACTTCGAGACGATCATTAATTGTGACCCCTCCACTGATATGCTCTTTGTGGAAATTGACGATGAGCCGATCGCCTATGGACGCGTGGGCTGGTATAAAGAGAGCGAAGGGAATTACATCTACTATTCCCTGGGCTGGATCGTACCCGAATGGCGTCGCAAAGGCATTGGCACAGCCATCCTCAAACAGAACGAACGCCGCATTTACGAAATTGCCGCAGAGCATCCCCCTGAGGCTCCAAAGTTCTTCCAGAACGAACACAATGACAAACAAGTCGCTGTGGCCACACTGCTGAAAGCCAATGGGTACGAAGGGGTTCGCTGGGGATATGAGATGCAACGTCCTATCGATGACCCGCTTCCCGATGCGCCAATGCCCAAAGGGCTGGAAGTGCGCCCAGTGACAGAAGAGCACTACCGCCTGATCTGGGATGCCCAGAGTGAGGCGTTTATCGATCACTGGGGGCACTCCGAGACCACGGAAGAAGATTACCAGCGCTGGCTCTCGGACCCGGTGACATTTAGCCCAGAGATTTGGAAAGTCGCATGGGATAGTGATCAGGTTGTCGGAATGGTGCTAAATATTCTCAACAAAGAGGAAAATGAAGAGTACCAGCGTAAACGCGGTTACACAGAATTCATCTCGGTACGGCGCCCCTGGCGTCGTCGCGGTTTGGCTCGTTCTCTGTTGGTACAGAGCATCGAAATGTTCCGCGAGACGGGAATGGAAGAAACAATCCTGGGTGTAGATACTCAGAATCCTAACCACGCGCTCGATTTATATGAGAGCGTAGGTTACAAGATCACCAAAAAAGGGACTACTTATCGGAAACCACTGTAAAGCTTTAGGATTTTCGAACTTAGAACGTTGGGTGCCGGGTATAGGGGTGGCAGATGACACATGCCAGCCTATACCCGGCAATATCACCGCCGAACTGCGTAGTACCCGAGAAAATTTGTCGAATTGGATAATGAACAAATGAACGCAAAACTTCCAAATGGATATACATCGCGCCCAGCTTCCATGGAGGACTTGGCCGCAGCAGTGGATCTGATCAATAGATATTCGAAACATTATCTTGGAATCGAAGGCAGCACTCTCAACACACTCAAAAACGATTGGACAACGCCGAAATTCAATCCTGAGAGGGATATCAGGGTAGTCTTTGATCCTGCTGGGAAAATGGTTGGCTACATCGAAGTTTGGGCTATTTCAACCAATCCTGTGCACCCTTGGGTTTGGGGTAGAGTCCATCCCAAATATGTTGGCAAAGGGATCGGTTCATACCTGCTAGATTGGGGCGAGGAACGCGCGCGCGAAGCGATTCCGAATTGCCCCGAAGATGCGCGTGTGGCGTACCGAGTGGGGACGGTGAGCTCCATCGAACCACCGAAACAGCTCTATGAAACCTTCGGATTGAAGCTAATCCGCCACTTTTTCCGCATGCTCATCGAGATGGACTCTCCCCCACCCGAACCACAATGGCCCAAGGGCATAGCAGTGCGGACTCCCAAAGATGCTGAAAGTGAAATCGAAGCGCTTTATCGCGTCGACGAGGAATCTTTCAAAGATCACTTTGGGTATGTGGAGCAGCCTTACGAGGAGGGGCTTTCTGAATTCAGCCACTGGTTCTTGAACAACGAAAACCATAATGACCCCTCGTTGTGGTTCCTGGCTATGGAGGGCAATGAAATTGCCGGCATGGCCTTATGTCTGAGAAAAGACGAGGAAGACGAAACCTGTGGTCATATCGACATATTAGCAGTACGCCGCCCTTGGAGAAAACGCGGCATCGGCATAGCATTGCTGCTGCACGCGTTCGGTGAATACTACCGACGGGGGTTTCGGCGAGTATCTCTGGGTGTAGATGCCAAAAATCTCACAGGCGCACTGCGTCTTTATGAAAAGGCCGGTATGCATGTAGATCGCCATTTTGATCTTTATGAAAAAGAGCTCCGCCCCGGAAAGGAAATCAGTGTAGAATCCATCTCACCATAAGTGGTATTAACATCCGTTTAGAAACAACCTCCGGGAGGTTCTATAGAATTTTCTCGCCTGAGAAAACTTATTGAACCCTCCCGGAGGTTCGAATAGTTGGAGGTATCATGTCCATCAAAGCAGTGATTTGGGATCTCGGTGGTGTCATCGTTCGCACCGAAGACCACACATCTAGAAATGCTCTAGCAGTAGAGCTGGGGGTGTCCCGAGATCAGCTTGAAAATACGGTCTTCGGTGGAGAAAACGGCCACAAAGCTCAGCGGGGTGAGATCAATGTCTATGAACTCTGGGAGTCTGTGCGGGTAGCATTTGAATTGTCCCCAGAGGGGATAAGAGATTTCCAAAAACGATTCTGGGCGGGAGATGTGGTCGATTACGACCTGGTAGAGCACATTCGTTCCCTGCGTTTGGATAACAGGTATTCAACTGCACTGCTCAGCAACGCCTTCGAACAATTGCGTTTCGAGATTACCGAGCGGTGGAAGATCGATGATGCTTTCGACACCATGATCATCTCTGCCGAGGAGGGCGTCATGAAGCCCGATGCACGCATCTACGAGATCGCTTTAGAACGTACAGGGGTTGCCCCTTCAGAGGCAGTGTTCATAGATGATTTCGCCCACAACATCGTGGGTGCGCAGGCCGTTGGTATGCATGGGATCCAATTCTTGAATGCCGAACAAACGCGCAAAGATTTGGACGAATTACTCAGGGAGTAAATCGCTCACTTGAAAACTAAGGCACCCACATCTTTTGAATTTGGACCGCATGTAAAACTCAATGAACCAGACGACCTTTTCATCCGTATTATTTGCATATTATTTGTTGTAATTCGGCAATATCACTATCTCGAGATCTTTTGAAAATATGGGGTGGCAAGTGCGGAGCACTCTGCCACCCCATATTTTCAGGTCTCAGGTCTGTGGAGAGAACTTGCCAAGGAAACTAATACGAAAATTGGAGCCGTATTATGAAGAGAATCGTCATATTGATATTTTCATTCGCACTCCTGGTAGCTTCGTGCGTCCCATCTGCGGTATCTGATCCACAAATCACATACCAAACAGAAGTTCACCTGCAAGCGGAATATAAACTCCCTTCAGAACTGGTTGTGGATGCCCCCGACACACATATGAAATACCTTGTATGGTTACCCGAGGGATACGGCGAAGACCCTGAGAAACTCTGGCCAATGATCTTCTTTTTACATGGCTCAGGCGCGGGGATCAACGACTCCGTCTTTGTCATCGGCCAGGGACTTCCCGAAGTGCTCTACAAGGGAGACCAGCCCGAAGCTTTCCCTTTTGTGGTGATATCACCCCAAGCTTTTGAGGACACGGCTTGGTGGAATGGCGTCACCCCCGATGTGTTGCTGGGACTGTTAGACGAAGTCGCTGCGTTGTATCAGATCGATACCCAACGCATCTATCTGACCGGTCTCAGCATGGGCGGCTACGGCTCCTGGCTGATGGCAGCCGCATATCCTGAACGATTCGCAGCAATGGCCTCCGCAGCCGGTACCGGATACGGAAACATCAACCCAACCATCGAGCAATTATGCAAGGTTGGACAAACCCCACTATGGGCATTTCACGGCGCTCAAGATGTAATCTCAGATCCGGTCGGGGCGAAGATGTACATAATTAATCTTCAGAGTGAGTGTGAGAACATCCAAGAAGTCCGCTGGACTCTCTACCCCGATGAAGGTCATTTAGGAACATACCAAAAGGCCTACCGTGACCCGGAACTGTATGCCTGGTTTTTGGAGCATGTTTTAGAAGAATAATATGCACCCAGGATAGGAATTTCCCAGGAAAAGAGAAGTGCGCTAGGGCTTTGCCTTAGCGCACTTCTCTTTTCCTAATTTATTCGTCAAGGTATAAACACATCCCCCATGGTCATTACTTGAGGGGGCTTGTCATCCCAGCGGACAAGCGCATCACAATTCTCAGCCGCCATTTCAGCAACATGCTCCGTCACGCCCAGAAACGTGATCACAGCCGTTGTTTTTTGGCCGGCTTGAATTTCGGTCAGGTTGATCGGCGCGAGAATGCCTGTGCTCAAACCTGCCAGACGAAAATAGACCGATTCTTCGGCAGCCACTCCAGCCTCAATGACATCGAAATACACCCAATCCGAACTGACATCCTCCGTAGCAATGATTGGACAATGAACGAAGAATTGATACCGATGGGTACCCACGGCCCAGGCATCGGCAGGGAATTCATGACTGAACGAGATCGCCCAGTCTCCGATTGCTGACTGCTCTCCTGGCGGGATGGCCGTGGGCAGTTGCGTCGGTTGGGGTTCAGCCTGTCCAACACAGCCAGCTAAGGATAACACCAATAAGGATAATAAGAATAACCAATTTCTCATCGCTCGACTCCCATTAAATGGATTCAAATACCACCCTCTTAACTCTCCTACCACATCTCAGGTTCACTGCTAAATTGCACCACCGGGATTTTCGGGGGCCTCTTCCCACAGCCGCAGGAATTCCTGCATCTGTTCAGAAGAATGCAGATACGCAAAACGGGCCACCTGCCGGCCTACATCCATCAGGCGCTGACGCAAATTTTCGTCATTGAGCTTACCTGCTTCGTCGAATTTACGCCAAACTTCAGAAATGCTGACCTGTTCCGGAACCACCCAGGCATGTAAGGTACGGCCGATGGCCCGCAAACTATTGAGAGCGCTGGCCGCGCCTAAGGAGCCTCCGGCTACACCGACCAATCCCCACATTTTGCCGCCAAACTCCTCGAAACCCATCAAATCCAAGGCGTTTTTTAAGACACCACTGTAGCTTCCGTGATACTCTGGCGTACCCAAGATAATGCCTTGAGCACCCTTCACTATCGTTCTAAGTCGATGGACTCCTTCAGGGTAATCAACTTTATCGCGACCATCACAAAATGTCAGGTCAAAATCATTCAAGTTGAGCAATTGTGTTTGGGCACCCAATTCGGCGGCGCCCTCGAGGGCAATCTCTAAGGCTTTGATAGTGTATCCTGTGGAACGCAAACTGCCGCTTATGGCGACAACGCGTAATGATTGTTCGATCGGAGGGTTTTTCAACGAGGACTCCATACTTTGGGATATGAAATTGATCACGCGGCTGATTGCCATCTTACTAGGAAATCATATTTGCGGAAAGGGGGCGTGCTCAGTACACCCCCTTTCTATTGTGTCATAATAACACTAACCCCAAACGTATGCCTACACGCACTGCTTCGGTGCGGTTTGTGGCCCCCAATTTTCGGTAGATCGACGAGATGTGAAATTTGACAGTATGGTCGCTAATCCCTAATTCATAGGCGATCTGCTTGTTGGCTAACCCCTGCGCCAGCAACTCCAATACTTCTGTCTCTCTGGCTGTAAGGGGGTCAATCAAATCTTCAGCGTCGCTATTTTGATGGGGTGTCAGCAGAGGCTCAAGGAATTCCGGCGGGGCGACCACCAATCCTTGATACAGGCTACCAATGGCAGCGATCAGTTCTTCTTGGGATGTATCTCGTGAGAGGATTCCCCAGGCATGAAGTTGAAAACCCCGCAAGGTTTGCAAGTCTTGAGGGTCATCAGAAATCATCAAGATGGAGAATCGCTGGTCATCCCTTTGGAGGCAAGCCTGCCATTCATCAACTGTACCAGCCCCCGAGGTGGCAATGATCACATCCACCTCGGTGGGGGTATTCGTCAGTACTGGTATCTCATCGACACTATGCGACTCGGCAACAACTTCGATTTCGGCAATATCAGAAAGTAAGGTTTGCAAACCTACTCGAACTGCCAGTGCTGGTGCGATGATGGCAACGTAAATTGTTACTTCTTCCATCTACAATCAACGGCCACGTCCACGACGGTGACGACTGTGTCGACTATGACCACCCCTTTTTTTATGCTTACCCTTGCCTCTCTTCCTGGGTACCCGTTCCCCGATCACCACATCCACACTCTGCGGCTGGCCGCCACGCAGTACTTCGATAGGTGTTGATTTGCCAACCACATCGCCCGAGAGATTGATGAGCAGCGTATCATGGTCGGGCACAGGTGAACCACCCACACCCACAATGATATCACCAACCATCAGGTCGCTCTCACCAGAGGGGCTGCCCTCCTCGATGTGGGTCAGCAGCAGTCCGGTCGATTGCTCGCGTCCCAAAGATTCTTGAGACGCAGCAGGGATCTCTACGAATTGGCTTTGAATGCCCAGATAGCCGCGTTTGACGCTGCCATGTTCCGCCAGAGATTCAGCCGTTTTCCAGGCTACAGCCGCTGGGATGGACAGCAGCATGCCATGGGACAGCCCTGAGGTATTGATGCCCAGCACCGCTCCTTCGGCGTTAACTAAAGCCCCACCTGAGAAGCCCGGTAAGGGGATGGCATCGGTGCGGATAAAACGGTCGATCATGCCACGGCGACTGTGTACCGGACCGTCCACCGCGCTAACCACACCCAGACTGGCCTCAATCCCGGAGGGCGTTGGACGCCCAACTGCTAATACGAGTTCACCGACCGCAGGCTCATCGAGGGCTACGTCAGCCGGAGTGAGCACTTGCTCCGAAAGACGCAGCAAGGCCAGGTCACTGCCAGGGTCACGTCCTGCAACCTCGACAGTCACTTCATCGCCATTCGCAAGGACGACACTGATATTCTCATCGCGTTCGACAGCATGGTCAGCAGTCAGTACTAAATCGGGTGCATAGGCGATACCGCTGCTAGGTCGTCTCCGGCGGGCATTAACCAATACCACCGCGTTCTCTGTATTGTTCACGGCTTCTGCCATGGCTTTAGAGATCTGTACAAAGATATTCTTTCCTTCACTCATTTGATCTGTTCCTTTCTTTTACTCGAATTGGACATGCTAACTATACCGGAAAGAATACTTGCGCACATCAGACGTTCGGAGGGGTAGGAACCTGGAAATATGGCTAGGGAGAGAATCCGCCCCCGTCTATTTCGGCGTTTATTACGCTATGTGCTATCACCATGCCACCAATTTAAAACGCGCAAGGCACGCAGGGAATTCATACGACCAGGCTTCCCGGCCTTCTCCATTTCGAAGTGACGCAACCCGCTGGGGCCGCGGTATTGAGGCCAGCGCCCATCCTTACGGCGACGCTTGATCAGCAGATCGATGGCATCACTCAAACGCTCATCACGCGCTGCATTTGCAGCCTGGAAATGATCTAAGGCTCGCAAGAAATCGTAATACCAGCGCGGTGGAAAGGGGAAGCGCGTCATTCTATCATCGACGACTTCACCCGTAGTGTGCGAACGATATAACTTATGGATCAACAAGAATTCGCGTCCACGCGACTGAGCTTCTTGAATTGGTCCGGCGTTTTCAGGGTAAGCCAGTGAATATTCGTGTAACCCTTCCAAGGCTGAGATCGTGGTATGGAAGGAGCTGTGTGTATCCCCCAGATGGGAGCGGCAATTCCAGCCTTCATCCCCCATCTGCTGGTTCAATAGATGCTCAGCGACACGATGCACGCGCGCATCTGGATAGCGAAAATAGGCCAGCACCGAAAGCACCATGCCCGTAATACAGGTTTCACTCTGCTTGGCATAACGAGAGAAGTTGATGCCTTCATCTTGAAAGAAGCCAATATCAAGTAAGAGTTCACAACCCTTCAATGCTTGGGGATGCTTCGGCGGAAGGCCGAGGTAACGCAGTGTCAGCATGGTGTAGGTTGTTGATTTCCACTTGGGTGAATACAAACCCCCGCCCCATGTCCCCTCAGGATCCTGCAATTCAAGGAAGCGGCTTACCCAGCCTGATGTTGATGTAAGCGCTCTTTCTTTCTCATACACTTCGGGGGACTCGGACAGTAGATCGCGCTGCGTTTGCCAGCGAACTGCCGGGTCACCCTCCATAAGCCATTGGATGATGTTATTTTTGATTATCATTCGGATATCCTCATTCATGAATGTTAGGAATTACACACTTGCCGCGCTGATTACATGAGCTAGGGGGTGCAGGCTTCGCCCGCACCCCCTAGCTCATGTAATTTCCTTATCGAACTTTATAGGTAATCTCCGAAGGTTCAGATGCGTCTATTGTCCTATATTGTAAATCAAAATGATCGCCTTTCGCATGTTATAATCCCACCCAATTATGTCCAATTCAAACGATAAACCTACATTATTAGCTGTACTGGCTCACCCCGATGATGAATCCTTTGGTATGGGAGGCACGCTGGCTCTCTATGCTGAGCGTGGCGCGGATGTCTATTTGATCTGTGCAACGCGTGGCGAGGTCGGTGAGGTCGGACCGGAATATCTCAAAGAGTACACTTCGATCGCGGATCTGCGCGAGTCCGAGTTGCGCTGTGCAGCCGGGCATTTGGGCCTCAAAGAGGTATATTTCCTGGATTACCGCGATTCTGGAATGGTTGGTTCGCCAGACAATGAACATCCTGACGCGCTGTTCGCGGCGCCTGTAGAAGAGGTGGCTCAAAAAGTGGCTACCTCAATCCGTGAATTGAAACCCCAGGTGGTATTGACCTTCGATCCCATTGGCGGATATCGTCATCCCGATCATATCCACATCCATGAGGCGGCAAAGCTGGCCTTCGATTTGGCGGGGGATGCCGCCTTCGAGAGCGATCTGCCCCCATACCAACCCCAGAAACTCTACTACCATACCATCCCCAAGCGCTTCATACGCTTCGCGGTTGGCCTCTTGAAATTGCTGCGAAAAGACCCCAGCAAATGGGGCCGCAATGAAGACATCGACCTGACCCAACTGATAGTCGATTTTCCCGTCCATGCTAAGATCAATTACACGCCAGTGGCCAAACGCAAGGAAGCCGCATCCTATTGTCATGCCAGCCAGATTGGGCCGAGCATTACTGGGGGTGCCTTTCGCTGGCTATTTCGGTTGTTTGGGTTTGGGAGCACGGATATCTTCATGCAGGCGTACCCGCCTCCCACAAGTTCGAAAATCCATAAAGACCTGTTTGAAGGCATCCAATAATTTCCCTAACTCACAAGGGGAATTAAGCTCATTTTGGCTTAACTTGACGCTCTATTGGGGTGGTGTTATGATGCCGCGCACTGAGGCATTTTATGGAATATGACCCTCTGAAAGATTCCCCCCTCTCCGAAGAGCCGATCCAACCGTCAGAAACCCAACACCAAGAAACCAGTCCATCGGGACAGAGTGAAGAAGCGCTGAATTGGTTCGAGCAGTTTTGGGAGGGGATCGCTCACGCCGGCCTCGTACAACCTGCTCTACGAGTAGGGACCCTGGTATTATCTTTGGTCCTTGTATTGGTGGTTATCGGGGCAATGCGTGCTTTCTACTCACAGGCTACTATCGATACACTATCTGAAGAGGGTTCAGATGCCTTGGCTGCGACCCTTCTAACCCCCACCCCAGACAGCCGGATTTCAGGTTTGATTATAGCGGCTGTATCGAGTGATACCAACGTTCATGGCATCACCCGTAAGGCTGGCTTGCACACCACCATCCCTACACGGCCACGCGTCGATGTGACCAGCTATATCGTCGAAGCGGGAGACTCGGTTTTCGGGATCGCTGAAAAATTTGGGCTCAAGCCTGAAACAGTCTTGTGGTCAAACTCCAATACCTTGCAGGACAACCCTCACCGCTTGCAAGCTGGGCAAGAGTTGAACATCATGCCCATCGATGGAACGTATCACAAATGGAGTCAGGGAGAGAACTTCGAGAAAGTGGCCGAGTACTACGGTGTTGACTCCATGTCCATCCTTGAATGGCCTGGGAATCACTTCAATATCTACGACGTTCAACTCGATAGCTTAAATATCGAACCAGGAGCGATGCTCATCGTCCCTGGGGGTCAGCGTGAGCTGATCGATTATGGGCCGCCGCGCATCCCGCGCGATAACCCTGCGGTAGCGCGCACCTATGGACCTGGGCACTGCGGCACGCTGAGCGACGGCATTGTGGGAGATGGACTCTTCGTTTGGCCCGCAAATGAACACTGGCTCTCGGGGTATGATTACAACCCTAACGCTAACCATCCCGCTATCGATATCGCCGGGGACACAGGTGACCCTGTCTATGCTACCGATGATGGTGTAGTGGTCTATTCAGGATGGAGTTACAGCGGATATGGCAATTTGGTGGTTATCGATCACGGCAATGGCTGGCAATCCCTGTATGCCCATCTAGATACATACTATGTCGAATGCGGATTGAGCGTATTTCAGGGTGCCGCAATCGGGACAGTGGGAAACACGGGAAATTCTGCTGGCGATCACCTGCATTTCGAATTGATGTACGAAACTGCAAAGGTCAATCCCTGGAATTTCTTGCCCTGATTGCCAGGATCGAAATGGCTTCCCTTATCGTATAAAAAAATATGCATAAATCGCAGCAAAAATGAACCGTGTTGCTAAAGGCAACACGGTTCATTTTTGCTGTAGGTAGTTTTTCGTCTTACCCAGGACTAAAGCTTACAACCGTCGCTGCAGTGGGCAACTCGGCGTAGCATCCAACGTTTCAGTGGAACCCAAGTCATGACATTTTCCTCCTTTCTTTCAGTTTTTGTATACGATTGAAGCGCGCTTCGCGAAATTGTGCTCTCACTTTTCCAGCAGATACAGCCATCACGATCGATTGAATAGTTCCGATTTCTTCCTTCGAGATACCATTCTCCTTGGCAACGCCAAAGTAATGCTCCATTCAAGGGTGACATCCAACAGCCATGGCAGTTGCTAGGTGCAGCATCAGCGTTGTCTTTGGGTCTAGGATGTCATTATCGCGTGCCGAATCGTAGAAATTATCGAAGGCTTTCAATTGATCTTTGGTCAACATCATAATCCATCTCCTAGAAACCGGGTTTCTAGAATATTCATAAAGGTTTCCTGGCTGTAATCTTGGCACTGAAGATAGCCTTTTGGGGATCGAAATCTTTGAAAGCTTCGCCATCAAATTCTATGATCTCTCCCTCTCCACCTTCGTTTACAACCAGTACAGCACGACCATCGTTTTTCGCCTCTTCAACTTGTGCTTTTAATTCTGGATCAAGCTGATCGACAGCGGATTCAATCATATCCTGCTCCCAATAGGATGCGGTTACATCGACATCCGTGAAGCCAGCATCCTGAATGGCAGCGATATATTCCTTAACATCCAGAGCCCCAGCGATACAGCCTGCCCAGGCGCTCATGCTGTTCTTGATGGCATCAGGTAGAGGCCCATCGGTGACGATATCGCTGACAGCGAGTCGACCACCTGGTTTCAAGGATCGGTACGCTTCGCGGAAAACCTGGGGTTTGTCTGGGCTGAGGTTGATCACGCAGTTGGAAATGATCACATCAACTGTGTCATCAGCCACTGGCAGATGTTCGATCTCTCCCAGGCGGAATTCGACATTCTCAGCGCCGAGCTTTTCTTTATTAGCGCGAGCGCGCTCGATCATCGCTGAGGTCATATCCACGCCAATGACCTTCCCAGTTGGGCCGACTTTCTTGGCCGCCAGGAAGCAGTCGATGCCGCCTCCAGAGCCTAGATCGAGTACGGTTTGCCCCTCTTCCAAGGATGCTAGAGTGACTGGATCGCCACAACCTAAAGAAAGGTCAGTGACTTCTGAGGGGAGATCGAAGGCATCGGAGTCCTCATAAAGATTGGCAATGGAATCGAGTTGCACAACCTCATCGGGTCCGCAGCAAGCACTGTCAGTAGGTCCGCATCCGCAATCTGCTTGCTGCCCAGGCTGAAATTTCTCAGCGATATCGCCATAGCGCTCACGCACCGCAGTACGAATATCCGTTGGATGGGTCGTTTTCGTCGTGTTTGAAGTCTCGGTCGTCATGTTTATTCTCCTTATATATTGAAATATTTATATTTATCGATGGGTATTGGTAAAAAAATAGGCGCGCCGTTATTCTGGTACCTGAATGACCATTTTTACCGGCTGGCTGGGAGCAAAATCCTCAGCCACCTGGCAGCAGCCCTGGGCCAGGCGCTGCTGGTCAAGGGTATATAAGACCTGCTTGCCTCGCCGCTCGGATTTGACCAATCCGGCATTCTTGAGGATTTTTAGATGATGGGATACGGTTGGCTGGGCTACGTCCAACTTTTCGACAATATCGTTGACGCTGACCAACTCACAGCAGCACAACGCCATTATCTTCTGGCGGGTTTCATCAGCCAGAGCCTTTGCAAATTCAACCGTGTCTAGGACAATCGTTACTGTTTTCATATCGAAGTTTATCTATACGTAGCTAATACTAATCGAAGTTTTTCGATATGTCAAGTATGAAATCTTGTTATTGCAAGCGACCTGCGAGAGCGAAGCAATTTATAAATCTATGATTGAGATTGCCTTCCATCGACTTGCTCAGACCAGGCGTAGACCCACTCAAAACTCTCTTGCAAACCCCATTGGTGGTGGTATAATTCTGTCGCTCTAAAAGAGCCTTCGGGCGGTTAGCTCAGCTGGTTAGAGCGTTGCGTTGACATCGCAAAGGTCGT
>CAYWIC010000154.1:0-12433 GCA_964458115.1 uncultured Anaerolineales bacterium
TGTTTTTCTCAGTTTACACTACTTATCAGCAACACCCAAGAGGGAGACCACCCAATCATCACAGTCACAAATATGCACGCTGTGGCTACGATGAATGGGGGGAGAATATCATTAGTGATGTATCTGTTGGCGGCGAGTGCTTTAACCAGCCAGGAACACCATGCGTGATGAAAAACGGGTATTCGATGTGTGAAACTGCCATCAACGACCTCTACGCATCGACACCAAATTATTTCAGTGCATCAACCGTTATCCATGAGATCATGCATTCCTTTGGCTACCATGGAAATTTAGATCATTATGGGGCACCTGAGTGCAAAATGGAGATGGGCTGGGATGATTCTTGGGTTTTTGATGATGCGGAAGCTGAGAAGTACAATGTGATGTGCCCTTATGTCTACGACAATTTTGTCGCTGGATATCGTCCTTAGTTTGGATTAAATACTCCGATGTACAAGCAATGTCCGTTATTGTCATCCGAAGCTGCTGGAGGCGCGCCGCAGGCGAGGGCTCACACCGAAGGTGGGCAAAGCCATGACAACAAATGAAATACTTGCACATTGCGTTCGTAATCTAAATCGAGTTATGGCACGAAAATCTCAACAGGCCCCCAAGCTGGGGAATGAGCGTTATTGGACGCATCAGAGATGCGCCGGAGGTTATTTCCATCTGTATCCACCAAGTAAATCCCTAGTTTCCCTTCAGGGACATCAGTGCCTGTAATTGCCAGCCAATCGCCATCAGGAGACCATGATTGCGATTGGATACCCACTCCATATTCGAACCAATCGGCTTGCGCCGCAAGGTTGGGCTCATTGCTCCCTATCAAACTGAAAAGATATAAGCCACTGGAAGAATAATCGTTACTCAATGCTTCCCAAGCGGTAAGGGTGAAGGCCAACTGGTTGCCATCCGGAGACCACATAGGCAACCAGCGATCGCCTCCATACGGAAAATCTGTGCCAAGAATGAACTCCTCCCCAGTCTCCACATTGAGAACAGCAAGTTTATCATTCTCCAATTCAGACAGCTTCCAATAGAAGGTAGCCGCTCCATCTGGCGTCCAGGTGGGCCCATAAACAGAATGCCCTTCATCTTGTGGAATCTGGCTGGATGTGTTGTTGACCAAATCGAGGATGAAAGAAATTGGCTTATTGATTAAGGGTGCGCTCTGAAAAGTCTGCACTTCAGAGTAAGAAAAACTCAGTTGCGATCCGGATGGAGACCAGCGAGGCATCTCGTAGATGCCAGGGGCGAGAGAACGGTCGATCAAATTGCTTCCATCGACACTCATGGTAAACAAATGCGAATTGAGGGTCTCTAAATCCGGCTGGTGGACGAAGGCGAACTGCGCGCTGTCCGGCGACCAGGCAGGGAAAGTCACTCTGCCTGGTAGGTTAGTGATCTGTGCGGGCCCTGTCCCGAAATTCAAAAAGGCTTCATAGTCAAGCACGAACAAGTGCGTTTGGTCTCCTTCACCGCCGATATACGCCAGTAAATTTCCATCCGGCGACCAGACCAGACTCTTTTCATTCTCTAAATTGCGCGTAACACGTCTTGTTTCGCCACTCTCCAGAGAATAGATGTAGATCTCATTGTCTGTGTCTGTGTAATCTTTGGGATTCGCTTGATCCGACACATAGGCGATCACCCCGCTTCCCTGAATATCCAAAGGGGGATAGGAGTCGCTTTGGGTTGCCTCAGCAACCTCGGTGACTGCCTGTTCAACATTGGCAGTCACCGGATCATAGATGATCATTGGGGAAAGATTGCGCCCAGTCTCCGTCAGTTGGGTCCGTTCGCCAGTAGATATGTTGACCAAAAACAGGTTTTGATTGTCATCCACAATCATAGAAGTCCCATCTGGTGTCCAGGACGGGATTGAGATCCTGGAAGTCGCTGTCGAGTCAAAAACTGCTTCATCAGGCGCTAAAAATTCGTGAACCAAGACCAAGTCGCTCCCATCTGGGCGCATGGAATAAAGAGCTTTGTAATTTACCCCCCAATTTCCAATGAATGACGCGAAAGCAAGTATCGCCATTCGGTTTCCGGCTGGCGAATGGACGACATAATAGGTATCGTAATACCAATTCTGTTCAGAGCCTTCTACTAACATCTCAGTGACAGTGCCCCTTGGATCGGTTTGGAACAAGCCAGAAAGCAATAACCCTCCCGTAGTTTCCGCCATAAATAGAATATTCTCACCATCAAAAGCCCAATGGGGGGATATTTCTCGATAACCTTCGAAATCTCCTATTGGTTTCTGGCTACTCCCATCTGCATTGGCAATGTAAGCCTGGGAATATCCCAGTGAAGGTGCCCCCGCAAACATGCCTTCGTTGGGATACTTGGTGTAGCCGATCTGCTGGCTGTCTGGCGACCATACTGGCTGAATGTTGAAATCTTCTGTGTTGGAAATTTGCTTCAGGTCGCTTCCATCAGGATTTACCGTATAAATTGTGCTTTGTCCTAACTGGTGGCCATGTTCAAAAGCCAAACGTTGACTATCTGGTGACCAGATAGGGAAATGTGAATTCGGCATATCTGGTGTAACCAATACTGGCTCGGGATTAGTCTGTGTGAGATCCACGGTAAAAATCAACTCAGCTTCGAAGTCTCCGGTCACAAACGCGCCCCAATGCCCGTCGGGCGAAACCACCAAATTATGCTTTTGAAGCTCATTTGTTGTAATTCTGGAAATCCCTCTGGTGGTCAAATCCATAGCATAGATGTCGAAATGGTTAGGTTGATTATCGCGATCGGAGAGGAAATAAACAGTCGCTCCACCACCGGCTAGAGGTGTAGGTTCGGGTCGTGCCGTTGGAGAAGGGAGCGAAGTAGGTGTTGGCAAGAGTGTAGCTTCCGATGCCTGGTTGGATATCAAAATGGATTCTGTTGGTACTGGTGTGATAAATTCCGAAGGCTCCTCCGTTGCCGAGGCCCTGTTTGGAAGATTGCACCCACTGAGCAGCAAAATTACACAAATCACAAGCAAAGTACTGAGTCTCGTGAACCGCATATATTTCACTTTATTCATCGCTTAACTCCAATTTATACCAATAAATAGATTAGGATCTTTTCTGAGCTTGTTCATTGTTTAGTTAGTTGGGATAGTCTAAAAAAATATTGAGAGTGCTCGGGCTAACGGTCAGAAGATTCTTGTATGACCTCAGATGCCAGATCTTGAAGTTCTTTGATTTCATCTGGCTCAATATGGTTCGCTTTCCAGTAAATCTCTAACAACTCCTGTGGAGAGAGCTTGCCAACCGTCTGGTCTTCAGGCAAGCGGATGCGGTTTTCTTGCTGGGGTCGCTTGACCAAGTGAAACTCGAAGGCTTCGGCAGCATATTCCCGCAAAGAAGCTTCATCGATTAGCGACTCCCATTCGCGCGGATATTCCAGAACCAGGCGGACAATGGCATCTTTAAGTTTACTCTTGGAAGGCAGTGCGCCGCGTAATTGGTCAATAATCCCCTCTTGAGATTCGAGACGGATGAACCGGTCTACAAAGGGTCGGATTTCGATGAGTTGGTTCCAGGATACTTCCGCAGTCCCCTTCTTGACCTCAGCAATCACGTAGAATTTATCATCCTCAGCTTCCCCAAAATCAACACGCTCGATGGAACCAGGATAAATCACAGGAGGGGGATCCGAAGGGTTAGCTTTGCTATCCTCAGTCAAATTTTGGGGTTTGTGGATGTGCCCCAGGGCTACGTAATCCAAACGCGGATCTCTGACAAGCGAGCCGGGCAACACCAAATCCCCACCGAGCATCACCGTGCGCTCACCGCCATACTTGGCTCCCTGGACCGAGGCGTGAGCAGTCAGGATGATAGCGAGATCAGGGTCAGCTCCGTCAAGCCAGTGATGCACTAGCTCGGTTAGGCGCTCTTCCAATTCTTCATAGATTTGAGAAAGATCGCGTCCCTGAATATCCAGATGTGCCATCATGCCCGAACGCGAAATCCAGGGGATCGCCAAAACCTGCAAAGGCAGCCCGCCCAACTCGTCAGGAGTCAGAAAACACGGCCGGTCGAGAACCTGCACATGCGGTACCTGCAAAGTTGAGAATTCCGTCAGGGCGTGGGCGCGGTTCATCGCCGGGGATAGATCGTGATTGCCGACTAGCAGCAGGGTTTGAATCCCAGCTTGTGACAGGCGCATGATGCGTTTTCCCCACTCGCGTTGATACGTCGGAGCCGGATTGCGATCCTTGTAAGCATCCCCCGCGAAAAGCACCAAGTCGACTTGTCCATCAATGGCAGCATCGACGATGGTATCCAGGGATTTGAGGTAGTCCATGACGCGCAGGGGGAGTCCGCTCTCCGGGTCATGGCGGCCGTAGGTGGCCATATCAATATGCGCGTCAGCAAAATGGAGAATCTTGGTCATGGCAATATACTCGAATGATTCTACCATGTGGAAAGATGCTAATTTGAAGAATGGTAATAAAACAGATGCGTGCGGCACAAAGCGCCGCACGCATCTGTTTTTCCTCTATCAACTCACAGTTGATTACACTAAATCCCTCAGAGACCCCCTGGACTACAAGACGGTGCAACCTGGCTGGGTGAAAATGAATTCCCACCAGCAACCTTAGACGCGAACGTAGAGAGTTTCTTCGTCACTCGCTCACTCTGACATCCAGGGCAAATCACCTCACTGATGGCGTTCGCGCTGCGCACCAGTTCTTCAAAAAACTGTCCGCATTCTTCACAAACAAATTCGAAAATCGGCATACATTCCTCCAAAATAAGAACTAACCAGATAGCTACCTACTAGCTATCTGGTTTAGATGCAAACATGTGAAAAAGGTTACATTGAAATTAGCTTATCCACCACCCTGAATACGGTTTAGGTGATACCAGCCGATATCGAAGTTGTCGTTGAGTTTTACGGCTTCGTTCAAATCAGCGATCGCGCCATCGATATCGCCTAAGGCTTCCTTGGCCAGGGCGCGCCAATACCAGGTTTCTTCGATAGCCGGTTCGCTAGCCGCAACGATAGTGGTGGTGGCCAGGTTGAGCACATCGTAGTAGCGTCCGGAGTAGAAATATGCCCAATAGGGTCCGGTCTGGTACCACACCATTCGCCAGGGTACATTGACCTCTTCGGGATTTAGACCCGCATAAAGGGCAAAGAATTCATCATACGCCGCCGCGGCTCCAGCATAGTCATCGAGGTACACCAGATTCGTGCCCCGATTGAACCAGGCAAAAGCCTTCTCGCGACCCTCTAGGGTAAAGATCTCGTCCGAGGCCTTTTGAGCCGCGTACTGGAAGTTATAGGTTTCATCAGCATGAGGCCCGAGG
This sequence comes from uncultured Anaerolineales bacterium, assembly GCA_964458115.1. Classification (GTDB taxonomy): domain Bacteria; phylum Chloroflexota; class Anaerolineae; order Anaerolineales; family UBA11858; genus NIOZ-UU35. The sequence continues at coordinate 5,313 of CAYWIC010000154.1, forward strand.
ATTTCCATGACCTCCGCCTCACGAGCCGGATAATACACAACGATGTAGGTGTAGTTGAAGTTCCGCCAATATTTCTGCATATCTTCATAAGAAACCGGCAGATTCTCCATGATGAACGAATCCTGGGCTGTGAAGCGTTCGCGGGAGTCATCATAAGCGTTGATGACCTCGTAATGCCCCATCCAGCCTTCGAAGCCCGCGCCTTCGAAGCCTTTTTCAACGATCACGGGGAAACCCGCTGCGATGAAACGTTTCAAAAGATCCAAATCTCCGCCCACTCGCCACAGAGCGTTGAACTCAGTCTCTTCGTTGACAAAGGCCACCATCTCATATGGCATGACGTTCTTGTCACGCTGATTGGGTTTCAGGTATGCGGCGGTGTCGCGCTGGTCTCCGTTCCATTTCCAAAACGATAAGGCCATGGAAAGATTGGCCGGGCCACAATTATTCCAGTGTTGGAATTCGTGCCGGATGCCCCCCAGATTGACTTTGCCAGGAATGGGAGTCGAGGTAATCGTTGACGTAGGGGAGGGGGGAGGTGTTTCAGTCGGTCCTTGCTCAGTGGGGGTAGCTGCAACGGTCGGCGGGATGGGCGTAGGGCTGGGTGTTACTGTCGGTATCAATATGGTCTCTTGCCCACCTTCTGGAATGAAAAGGGCTTCCTCAGGGGGATTGAGCGCATATTTGATCTCTGCTTTCCAGGCATCGATGCGCCAGGCCAAACGCTCATTGATTGGCGGGTAGTTATAAAGGAGAATTGCCACCACCAACAACGCAGGAATGGCGATCAAAGCAATTAATAACCTTCTTCTTTGCATAGTCTGGCATTATATCGCAAAAGCCTCTTGACAACTTTAGAAGAAAGTATATAATAATCACAGAGCACTTTGTTTTACAAAGCACTTCACAGACCAAAGAGTGTTTTTAGGAGATTGAAATGGAAAAGAATATTAGTTTGAAAGAAGCCGAACGCAAAGCCTTCCGCATGACTTTCCAAGATGGATTGTGGGACATTTTCTTAGGGCTTGTGATCCTTCAATTCGCTCTGGTGCCCCTACTGAATGACTTGGGCTGGGGTGATTTTTGGAGCTCGATGGTCATGCTGCCGGGATATTTGCTGGCCATTTGGGGGGTGCGCTTCTTAAAGCGCACCGTCACAACACCTCGAGTTGGGCTGGTGACTTATCGCAGCGAGAGGAAATCTAAGATCCAGAAGTTGACCCTGATCACTACGGGGACACTACTTTTGGGTTTGGTATTTGGGTTGCTTCTGTTCGTTGGAGATGACTTCAGCGAGTGGTTCTTCCCGGCCGTCTTCAGCATTGTCGCTATGGCGGCATTTGGCGGCGCAGCGTACTATTTGGATTATCCCCGCCTGATCGTATACGGAATTTTCACTGCGCTGTCCCCACTCGTCGGGCAAGCGTTATACCTAAATTGGGGTGCAATGCATCATGGATTTCCGATCACTTTTGGTTTTTCTGGCAGCGTAATGATCATTATCGGAATTTGGCATTTCGTCCGATTCTTGCGCGAATATCCAATTATGGATCCTTCGGCAATGAGCTAATCAACAAAGGGAGTAATTGATGTCTACGAAATTAAATCTGAATGAAGCTGAACGCAACACCTTCAGATTAGCTACCTATACTGATGGCTTGAATGACATCTCGCTTGGGATGGTTTTGATATTGCTAAGTGTATATTCCGTGACCCGCAGCGCACTTGGGCCCGCGCTCAACGCCATCTTCATTATCAGCGCAACTTTGATTGTCGTGGGCGCGATAAGTTACCTCAAAAACCGCCTCGTCCCCCAACGGATTGGCCTGGTCAGGTTTGGCCCACAGGCTAAAAAACGCCTGCGGATTGCGCTGATTCTCATTGTTGTTTTAGTTATTGCCACCCTGGCTACCTGGGCTCTCTCTGCACAAGATACTATTCAAGAACCTGTTTGGGAGCGACTACCGCAATGGGTGACTGACTTCGATGTTGATATCGTCTTCTCAATCCTGATCATCACCTTCTTCTGTGTGCTGGCATATTCCTTCCATGTAGTTCGTTTCTACCTTTATGGCTTGCTGATTGGAATCGGGATTCTGCTCTCAACAATTCAATCGGTATATCAGGGAAAGCAATTCGATTTCCCCCTGGCCATCGCCGGTTTGATCATCGTTGGGATCGGGATCTATTTGCTGATACGCTTTCTGAACAGCTATTCGACCCCAACGGAGGAACAATAAGATGACGCCGCAAGGGAAAAGCAACCAGGAACTGCATCCCCTGGCGGATATCAACCGCGTCATCCACGCCCCTGCCCGTTTGATGGTGATGACTTACCTCTATGTGGTCGAAAGCGCAGACTTCATCTTCCTGATGAATTTGACCGATCTGACCTGGGGAAATCTCTCCTCCCATTTGAGCAAGCTGGAAGAAGCTGGATATGTAGAGATCGAGAAGACCTTCGTCCAAAAGAAATCTCACACAATGGTTCAGTTATCTGAAAAGGGCAGAGATGCATTCCGGCAGTATAAGGAACAGATCCAGAAAGTCCTTGAAGATTTGCCAGATTGAACCAATCCTTTTCATCAAACGTAAGCAAAATAAATATTCTTAGGAGAACCACCCATGAAATTCAGAATCATCGTTGCTCTGCTAGGGATGACGATAACCTTATCGGCATGGCAGCAACCCACCTCAATATCGTTCGCTCAACCAAGCTCACTTACTGCGATTGAGTCAAGATCCCAATTCCAACCCAATTTCGAAGAGATAGATTGTCCATTCCAGGTTCCATCGGAATTTGTCGAAGGAGAAACCCTGCAATGCGGCTTTGTCGAAGTCCCCGAAGATCACGCTGACCCTGCAGGGCCTACCATCAAACTGGCCGTTGCAATCTTCAGAGCGCAAAGTGAAAGCAGTAAACCCGATCCGATCATCTTTCTCTCGGGCGGGCCTGGCGAAAAGACCGTTGCATCTTCCTACGCATTGGCTACCCATTTAGCCGCGTTCAACGCTGAGCGCGATCTGATCTTCTTCGATCAGCGCGGCGTGGGGAGCTCGCAACCTGCGTTGGAATGTCCAGAGTTCGTCAACGCGCTCTTCGAAACATTGGACGAGTCTGATCTTTCCCTAGCCCAGCAGAATGTTTTCGAGGCCGTCCTGAGCTGCAAAGACCGCCTGGTAGACGAAGGCCACAACCTGGCTGCATTCACCACAGCCCAAAATGCGGCTGACGTTGAGGATATTCGCGTTGCCCTGGGCTACGAGCAGATCAACCTATTCGGGGGCTCTTATGGCTCGCTGTTGGCACAGGCGGTGATGCGCGATTTCCCAGAGCACATTCGCAGCGTGGTGATCGATTCGACCGTGCCGATGGAGAAGAGCTTGCTCATCGATATCCCCACTACGGCCGTGAACGCCACCCTACACCTGATGGACTCGTGCGCCGCCGATGAAGCTTGCAACCGCGCTTTCCCAGACCTGGAGAATGTGCTCTACGATCTGGTGGAAGAGCTCAATGCGGAACCCGTCCCGGTTACGTTGGTCAATCCTCTGGATGGACAAAGTCACGCGGCCCTGATGAGTGGCGATATGATCTTTGGGAACCTGGTGTACTTCCTCTACCAGACTCCCATCATCCCCACTTTGCCGCAAGCCATCTACAATGTTGCCAATGCTGATTACGATCTGATGATCCAACTCAGCAGCCGCAAATTAGCCGCCTACGATGCCTTAAGTCGCGGCATGAGCTTCTCCGTGCTGTGTACGGATGACCTGATCGAGCGCACACCCCAGGATTACCTGGAAATCCGTGCTGCCATGCCCCCAGCCCTGGCGGGGAATACCGATCCTGAAGATATTATCGAATACGGGTTTTTTGGCATTTGCGAGAACTGGCCGGTCGAGAAAGCCGATCCCGCTGTCCGCCAGCCAGTCGTTAGCGAAATCCCCACGCTGATCTTGGGCGGCGAATTCGACCCAGTCACCCCGCCAGAATATGGGCGCATGGTTGCCGAACACCTGAACAACAGCTATTTCTTCGATTTCCCCAGCGTGGGGCACAGCGTGGTTATCGCTAACGAGTGTGCTCGAAGTATCACTTGGGCATTCCTGACTGACCCCCACACCCAGCCTGATGCTAGTTGCCGGGAAGCCTTGAATATCGAATTCGCGCTGCCGCTGGATTTCGCCGATATCCCCCTCACTCCAATCATCATCGAAGAGTTTGGCATCCAGGCGTTGTCTCCCGAGGGTTGGATGCAAGTCGCGCCCGAATATTTCGTCTCACCTGATACGACTATCGAATTAGTGATCAAAGAAAAGACCGATGAATCTCTCAGCGCGTTTCTGCAAAAATGGAGCGCCAGTGACCCCGTCGATGAATTGAAAGCCAATGGTTTCGAATGGACTTTGTATGAACTTGATCTTTCTACCTATAACTACGCGGGTTACGCTGCGACAGCTCCTAGTGAGAACGGCTACTATGTGGTATTCGTCATCACCACCCAGGCTCAGCAGCCCAAGCTCTATGAGCCGGTATTCTTGCCCATTGTAAACTCTGTAATGCATCTAGAATAACAGGCTGATTTCCATCAATACTGTCACAGAACGAATGCTCAGGCATTGTAACTTTGAAAAAGCGGACACGAGTAGAGTCTCCGCAGCAATATATAGGGGTGGGGGCTTTGCCCCCACCCCTATATATTGCTGCGAAACATCTGCTTGTAACCATCATCATTAAATGTCAAAAATGAAACAATTTATCTCACAACTTTTGATCGTTCTACTCTATTGCGGCTTTAGCGCATGTTCGCAAACCGAGCCCCAGGCAGACCCAAAACCACCACAGGCCGCCAGCACTCCTGGGACGTCTTACAAATCCCCTGACGGCAGCGAGATCTTCAAGCTGATACAAGGGAATACGCATATTTTGTTGGAACCCCAATCCCTTTCTGGGAGTGCTTTTATATCCATGGATGTTGTGCCCGTATCCGACAATAATCAGCCACAGGTGCGAGTCACCCCAGAAAACCTGAACCTCTATAGCGTGCACCTGCGCAAAATGGTGGCTGGAATTGGCATCAACTTCGGCATGGACGGGGATATGGGGGGGCTGCTCATCAAAAGCCCGCGGCCTGGTTTCGGAGCCGAGATGGCTGGCCTGCTCCCAGAGGATGTCATCATCGCTGCTGAGGGTGTCCGATTTGCAGAGTTCATCAGCGAACCTGATGCAATCGATAGGATTGCCGAATTGATCGTCGGAGAGCTAGGTACTTATGTCCACCTGAACATCCAACGAGATGGCCAGGAAATCGAGTTGCAGGTGCTGCGCAATTTGCCCACCCTGCTGGGCTACGACGAGATCGACTTCCATGCGCGCAAAACAGACACGGGAGTCGATCTCATGCCCCAGGAACCCCTAACGGAAGGGTTGTATTGCTACCATACCATCGGCGAGAGCCAGCATTTTCGCTGTTTTACCGTTGGAGAGGTCGCAAACATCGGGCCCACAGAACCTACTCATGCTGAGGCTTCCAGCCCGTTCAACCTGGGAGGCTTAGAATCAGCTGAATGCCGCTTCCCTACCGAGCCCGGTCAGGATATTGATTGTGGCGATTTGGTGATTCGGGAGAATGATACTATCGTTCGTATTCATGTAGCGGTCTTTCACCCACTCCATCCAACCAAACCAGATCCAGTTATCTTTTTGCATGGCGGGCCAGGAGGAGGAGCCTTAGATTGGATTGCGCCTTACTACGCCAACGGCTATCAGTACCTCTTCCCCGACAGAGATTTCATCGTCTACGACCAGCGGGGGACCGGTTATACTGAACCCAAGTTAGCCTGTCCCAGTGACGTAGACGATTATGCTCAGAGCATTGCAACTGATATGCACATGAGCCTGCTGGCCTGGGAATCCACCACCATGGATGACTGTCGCGAGGAATTAATCGCGTCGGGAATAGACCTGGCAATATTTACCACCCAAGCGAATATCAATGATCTCCACAATTTGATTTCAACCATGGGATTCGAGCAGGTCAACCTGATGGGCACATCCTATGGCAGCAAACTGGCTTTAGCCTACGTACAGCAACATGGCAAAGGAGAGAATGTCCGCAGCATGATTCTAGACTCGATATTGCCCCCCAACGCAAATTTCTTTTCAGAACGTGGGTGGATCGCCCAAGCTGCTTTTAGCAATCTGTTCGAAAACTGCGCTGCGGAAGAGCATTGCCAGACAGCTTACCCGGAATTAGGTAAACAATTCTATGCGCTGCTGGAGACGCTAAGTGCAGACCCCGTGACCATTCAATTTCAAAATCCATCCTCGGGTCGCACCCAGGATGTAGTGATCAATGAGTATCTATTGCTGGAGACCTTCTATCGGGCAATGTACAGGTCTGAGTGGATTCCTAAGTTACCCAAGCTGATCGCTGAAACCCAGGCTGGGAATTATACTCTCTTCAAGGGCGCACTGGAGACAATATTCTCCCTGGCTGAAGGCGTCGACCGGGGAATCTATTATGCAGTGATGTGCGCAGATCACCAGAAGCTACCTGATGAAGCAAAGGATTCCAGAGAATATTCCTCTCCTTTGGTCAAAGAGTTTTTCGATCTCACTGAACAATCCATGGCTGATATATGCAGTCGCTGGCCTATCGATGAAACTTTGCAAACTCAATCGTTGGAAGAAATCATCGATGTGCCCACTTTGTTACTCAGTGGCGCATATGATCCGGTCACACCCCCAGAATGGGCCCACTTGGCCAACCAGTCTCTGGCAAATGGGTATTTGGTCGAGTTCCCCACCTCAGCACATGGAGTCCATGGGGAAAGCCCCTGTGCGCAGATGGTAGTTGCCGAGTTTTTGGATTATCCTATTGAACCTACGAATGATTGTATAAATGGATTGCCAGCAGTAGAATTTACCCCATAAACGAGGAGAAAATATACATGGAACCCAAAATCGTTCAACGTTACAACGACGACATTTTGCATGAGGCGATGACTCGCTTCGGCATCGAGGAAGACAAAATCGAACTATTGGATGGTTTCGAGAGTTACATCTATGACTCTACTGCAAAAAGGGTGCTAGACCCTCCTCAAAACAGCAAAAG
>CAYWIC010000155.1:0-12211 GCA_964458115.1 uncultured Anaerolineales bacterium
ACCCCCTGAAGATACCCTATGACTATTCTTTTACTTCATTTGTACGGTAGAGAAAAAATAATCATGATTTTTTGCCACGTTTGCATATCTGGCGAGCATTTGCTTGTTGTAAACAGGGAAAATACCGGGATGCTCTGAAAGACGCCAATCAAGCAATAGCATTAACCCGTAATAATGAGAATTGCCAATGTCATTATGCTGAAGCCCTAGAGGTAAAAGGGGAGAGTTTATTTTTCTTAGGACATCCAGAAGAAGCCATAGAGCATATAAAGCTAGCGTTGGCAATTTTCTCCGACCTCAATGATCATGAATATATTGCTTATTCACATATGGTGTTGGGGTATGTGAAAATGAATAGTGGACGGTATGATATTGCCAATAAGCATTTTCTTACAGCTCTTGATATTTACCTCATGACAAATAATGCTCTTCGACAATCTAATCTTTACCTAAATTTAGGTGCATCGAACATCTATCTAGGTGACCTATCCAATGCACAAACATATTTGAACAAAGCGTTTCAAATTGCCAAACGACTTGGGTATTTACCTGGAAAAGGACAAGCACTTATCCATTTAGGGGCGGTTTATGCAGAATTATCTTTCTTTGATCTCGCTAAAGAGCTATTCAATCAAGCAAAAATCATCGCGCAACAAACGGAAAAGCGAAACCTCTTTCTTTTTCTTGAACTCCAAGAATCAAAGATTGCCCGTGTGCATCAGCAAATAGATCGGGCTCACCGTGCATTGCAATCAGCAGAGGCGATTGTTATGCAGATTGAAGCAAGGGATGATTTGGGATTATGGGCCTTGGAAAAGGGCTGTCTCAGCTTATTCAGTCGAGATTACCTAGGGGCAATTAATAGTTTTCAAAAAGCTTGTAGTGAACTCCAAACAGTTGGATTTCATCCGGAAGCTACACAAGCACACCTCTATCTTGCTTGCGCATATCATGCCTCTGGTGATGAAACAAAAACCGCTCACCATCTAAATGAAGCATCCAAATATGCCGCCAAATTGGATAGTCTGCACCCACTGATTACTGCAGGAAGAGATGCAAAAGATATCTTGGTAGCTGCAAAAAAATCTCCTGAATTTGGAGATTTCGCAACGCGTCTGATCGAAACTGTTGAGCAATTTGATAAAGATCTGCCTCGCTTACGACGTCTTATCCGTCAGCAATGCGAGCAGGTTGATATGTCAAAACCCGAATTGACCATTCTAACCTTGGGAAATGCGCGAGTTAGAACATATTCAGAAGAAGTTACCAAAACTGAATGGACCAATCAAAAAGCGGTGCGAGAACTATTTTTCCTGTTGCTGGCTTATCCAGATGGACTCAAGAAAGAAGAAATTGGTGATGCGCTTTGGCCAAATAGTACCCCACACCAGCAGTATAAGCAGCTCAACAATACCATATACCGGTTGCGCAGAGCACTTGGAAAAAATGTTGTTGTGTTCGATACGCAAAGTAGTTGCTACCATTTCAACTGGGCCATGGATTATCACTATGATGTAGAGGCTTTCCAAGATTTGGTGAAACAAGCCCAGCGTGAAAAAAACTCTTCTCAGGAAATTGCTCTTTATAAGCAGGTCATTAATTTGTATCGGGGAACCTATCTACCAGATGTAGATGGAATATGGACTGTCCCACTGCGTGAATTCCTGCGCCGAACTTACACAAATGCAGTTCTACGCGTAGCCGAGCTGCATTTCAAAGATGGGAAATATGAGAAAGTTTTGGGGTACTGTCAACAAATTCTCAATGATGATTTATGTCAGGAAGCTGCGCACCGGCTGGCGATGAGGGCTTACGCCGCAAGGGGGAACCGAGTTGAGATTGCACGCCAGTTTGAAATTTGCCGTCAATCCTTACAACAATTGGATACAGAGCCATCAGCAAAAACGCAAAGGTTGTTTGAACAGCTAATGCGCTAGCTATCATATTGAGTTCAAGTTTAGCTGTTGTAAAAAATGAGTGAATAGACATTCAATCTGTTTTCTAATGTTCTTGAGGTTGATAAAGAGGCTCTTAGGGAGGTCATCATGGTCAATAATCAATACAGCGATACATCGATTATTGAATAACAAATTCTTCGTTTAGTAAGATGAATATCTCCTAAGATTTTTTATATTACAGTTACTGTTTTAGCAGCGTAGCAATTTGATCCCAGGGTTTGAGCAATTTAGTTGTGAATCCTCTGTTCCCATAAGCATAGCAAATAGATTGGAGAGAGCGATGGAAAAGAAAGACATATTAGGTGATTGGTTTGTTACAACGGATGTATACGCTCAGACACATTGTGAATCCCAAATAGCAGAAAATCCTAAAGAGTATAGCGACAACCGAATCAATATCGGTATTCCGTTCATTGTTTGGTTTTTCGACTGTGAAGGTGTAATTTTAAAATGCGAAGGGGATGGGCTTTCTAATCTTGGGGTAGTTGCAGAGGATTTATATAGGAAAACCATTTTTGAGTGTATTTCTAGAATGCCTCATACCATGGATAAAGCTCGCCTTGCTTTAAGCGGAGAATATATTGCCGAATGCGTAAAAAAGGATAACCAGGCTTGGGTTAATTGGTATTACCCAATTCGGAATTTGAACTATGATGTCGCGGGATCTGTATGTTTGTCAATCAATATTAGTCACCACCTACAACAAATGGGACATATGATAGCTCAGCTTCAATATCAGGCGCAATCTCACGCTAGAATTGAAAATAGAGAATATCCATTTCCTGGCCTTGATGTAAATTATGGTAGGGCGGCAAACTCATTTGAGTTTACTGATGTGCTTTGCGTACTCTTAGATCAAGTTGTTGAACAAATGGGCGTTGATGCAGGCAGAGTTTTTATTTGTGACATAAGAAATACGAATCTGAGATTTTTGGCGGAAGTCGGAGTCAATAGCGAAGATCCTCCTAAGTTGTGCATCAAATACGGAGATGGTCTTGCTGGACAAGTAGCGCTGAGACGACGTCCATACATTGCTGCAAATTTATCGCATCCGGGGCATAAAAATCTATTGAAGCAATCAAAGATTCATCAAAGCGAATTTTTGTTTTATTGTGGTTTTCCACTCATTTTCAGAGGGTGCCTCCATGGAGTTCTGGAATTATTCCATCGCCAGACCATTAAGCTAAATAAAAGATGGCTAGATTCGCTAAAGGAAGCAGTAGATAAGTTTTCAATTATGATTTATTTTTCTGGAATAACCAATCCCATTCTCAGTGCCAAGAGTGAGAGTACAAATCTGACAAGAGTACATTCACAAATGAATTGTCAGTAAAAACCTTAATTATTTAGATTCTGATCTCTGCAATTCAATAGATCAAGTACATATAGAAAAATCAAGTGCTTGATCTATTTTCCATTTAACCGATTTGAGCACTCGATCCTATTTGCAGTGATATACTCACAGTGCGGGGTTTTACCCCATTTATGTTGGTTAATCGGACTTCTTTGGGAATAGCGAGTTACATGAGCCTCCCCATCACCCTTACTAAAATCATCGTACCACGACGCAGCTACCATTTGCTTCCCCGGCCGCGTCTGCTTGATATGCTCGCTGATCTCTTGCACCATCGGCTGACGTTAATCGCCGCCCCAGCCGGTTATGGCAAGACATCGCTATTAATAGATTGGGCAGCCACCGTTGAATTCCCGATTTGCTGGTACGCCTTGGATCCGTTGGATAAAAACGTACATCGCTTTATTGTCCACTTTATTTCATCAATCCAACAACAATTTTCAGAATTTGGGAATAACTCGTCAGCAGTATTGCACAGCATGGGGCAATCTGAGCTGAATCTGGATCATCTTGTATCGACGATTGTCAACGAGATTTACGAGCATGTCTCTGAGCACTTTGCGATTATTTTAGATGATTACCACCTGATCGAGGCAGGCGAAGAAGTGAATTACTTCATCAATCGCTTTGGCCAAGAGATGGACGAGAATTGTCATCTGGTGATCGCCTCGCGTTCATTGTTGAGGCTTCCAGACTTGCCTATCATGGTGGGTCGCTCACAGGTCATGGGGTTGGGTTTCGAGGAGTTGGTGTTTAGCCCCCAAGAGATACAAGCCTTATTAAAGCGGAATTATAACCAGCAGGTTTCTGATATGGAAGCTGGGAGCCTCGCGCGCGAGACCGAGGGCTGGATCACCGGCCTGCTGCTCTCTGCCGAGACGATGTGGAAAGGGATGGCCGACCGGGTGCGCGTGGCGCGGGTCTCCGGCGTGAATATTTATGACTACCTGGCCCAGCAGGTACTCGACCAGCAACATACACAGGTGAGGGAATTCCTGCTGCGAACTTCCCTACTGGAGGAGTTCAATGCTCAACTTTGCCAGACAGTATTTGGCCAACCTCCGATAGGCACGAGCTGGTTTAAATTAATTAATACTGTCCTGCATCACAATCTCTTCGTCCAGCCGGTGGAGAATGGCGGCACCTGGCTGCGCTACCATCACTTGTTCCGTGATTTCTTGCAAGAGCAGTTGTCAAAGGAGCAGCCACGAGAAGAAGAGCGCCTCTTACGAAAATTAGTGGATGTGTACAGCGAGCGGGAGGAATGGGAAAAGGCTTATTCGATCTGCCAACGCTTGGATGATGATGAAGTTACCATTAATTTGGTGGAACAAGCCTTTACTCCAATGGCGCGCGCTGGCCTGGTAATGATCTTAGATAATTGGTATGACGCCTTGCCTGCGAATGCATTGAAATCGCGCCCCTTTCTGACTGCACTGTTTGGGTCCATTGCCTTAGATTTGGGCGAAGCTGATAAAGCCCTTATTCATTTGAATTCGGCTGAATCTGCATTGCAGAGTCGAGATGAATCCTTGCAATTGGCACGAACGCTGACGTGGAAGGCTAACGCTTACCTATATCTTGGCGATTACCAAATTGCTTTGAAAGTTGTCAATCAAGCCTTAGATTTAGCCAAATCCAAAGCAACCCCGCATATCGCACATGCAGAGGCACTCCGGGTAAAAGGCGTTCTGCTGCGCCGCCTGGGGCAAATCAATTCGGCCATTACCTGGCTTACGCAATCTCTTTATGAATACCGCGCCATGGAAGACGATGTAAATGCTGCCATCGTTCAAGAAAGCTTAGGGATGGTGTATATGAATATTGGGCAGCACTCTAATGCGATCAATTTCTATCAAAATTCTTTAGAGCTGTGGCGTGAGATGAAGAACTTCACCCGGCAGGCTAACCTGCTTAACAATATGGGTGTCTCCTACCATTTAAGTGGTGATCTTATAAAGGCCAAAAATTGTCTTGATGAGGCGCTTGATCGCGCCAAGCAGGGTGGCCTTGTTCAAACAGAGGCATTTACCTTGGCCAGCCTGGGAGATTTATACGTTGATATTGGTTTTCTGGATGCAGCGCGGGAGCAATACCGACTTGCCAGGCAACTAGCCCAACAACTCGAATTTCGTTATTTGCTCCTATATTTAGTTTTGGCTGAAGCGGGGATTATGCGTCGAGAGGGTGACCTCACTGAGGCAGAGCTGACAATATCCGCCACTGAAAACTTGGCTGAAGAAGGCCGCTCGAGTTATGAAGCATCGCTTTGGGCGCTTGAAAAAGGTTGTTTGCTGATTGCTCAGGACAAACCATCCCAAGCGATAGCATATTTGTCGACTGCTGCACAAAACTTCAATTCCAGCGGTCAGCAAATAGATGCTGCTCGGAGCCTCCTTTATCTGGCGATGGCACATTATATTCTAAAAGAAATCGATTTGATAAAGGCTAACTTGAGCCGGGCAGCTCAGGTTACATCTGAGCTGGAAAGCACTTATCCCCTATTAGCGGTTGGACGCGATGTACAAGAAATGTTAATGCAATTAAAGCAGGAATCAGAAACTCATCAATTTGCCATTAGCCTACTCAACCAGATTGAAGATTTCGACCGAAATCTGCCCCGTCTGCGGCGTCAGATTCGCGAACAGGATGAGCGTACTTCTCTTTCACCGCCTGTTCTAAATGTTCAGGCTTTGGGTGAATCACAGGTTGAACTGAACGGTGAGCCTGTCATTGCACCTGAGTGGAGCAATCAAAGAAAGGTCCGCGAGCTTTTCTTCTTATTGTTGGAATACCCTAAAGGTTTGACAGTAGAAGGTATTGGCGATGCCCTCTGGCCAGGGGGCGAATTGCAAATGCTTCAAAAGCGATATAACAACGCTGTCTATCGCGTGCGTCGTTCCCTGGGGAAGGATATCATATCTTATGATCAAGGAAACGGGCGCTACCAATTCAATTGGGAGATGGATTATCGATTCGATGTGGAAAGCTTCTGCACCAACCTGGAACATGCCCAAAACGAACAAGACATCAATCTGCGAATTGGAATCTTAAAGGATGCCATCGAATATTATCGTGGGCAGTATTTACCGAAGGTCGACGGCACCTGGGCTGCACCGATCCGTGAAAAATTACGGCGGGCTTTTATCGAAGCAGTTCTGGAGGTGGCCGAGTTTTATTTTCAGGATGCCGATTACGAAAAAACCCTGGAGTATTGCAACCGCATCTTCACAGAAGAATCATCCCAGGAAGTCGCCCACCGTCTGGCAATGCGCGTGTATGCTGCCCAAGGAAATCGGTCGGAAGTAGTAAAGCAATATGAGCGCATCAAATTGGCCCTACAAGCACAATTTAGCGTATCGCCTTCGAGGGAAACCGAGGTATTGTTGGAAAAACTGATGGGGAAATAACCTGGCTGACGAATGTAAATTTTTGAATATCACCCAACAATGGAATTTTATTAATCTTCTTTTAATCTTTTGGGGGAAATTAAGAGGGTCTGGGAGAGGAGGTGCTTCGCGATAATTGGTGAAACATACTAACTCAATTGTCGTGATAGGAGATTGACTAATGGACCGCCTCATCCGTTCCCTGAAACTATTGCTATCAAATATCGCCCCCCACCACATCCGATTATTTTGGTTGATCCTGGCCATGGGCCTGTTCGTATTAGGCGCTGGTGCCCCTGGCAATGATCCTCCCGGTGGGTGGTAGATGGTCCTGCTCCTGGCCGTAGCAGCCGGACTTATCGCTGGCTTGGCGCGTGCCTGGATCAAAAAACGAAAATATCTACCCCCGAAATTGGAACTCAGCTGGTTTGTGCTGCTGGCTGTAGTGCCACAATTATTTGCTTTTCGCTTCACTAGTACATCAAAACTCATCCCTGACAGCCTAGCCTCGGTGATTCTGATTGGCTCACAAATCCTCCTGTTGATATTCGTGTGGGCTAATCGGAGCAAATCGGGGTTTTGGGCTTTAGGGTTAGGGCTTGGCATGAATTTGCTGGTAATCACCCTAAATCGGGGGTGGATGCCCATCAGCCCCGATACGTTAAGGATGCTGTTACCAGAAGTGCCTGCCGATACCTGGCAAATTGGAGCACGTTTGGGTATTGGTAAGGATATCATCTTACCTGTTGCTGAGACAAAGCTTTGGTGGCTTTCTGACCGGTTTTTGGCTCCGGCCTGGTTTCCGTGGCGAGTGGCTTTTAGTCTGGGGGATATTTTTATCTCCCTAGGTGCATTTTTGTTGTTATGGGTCTCAGGGGATACCAAGCGTCAAAAATAAGCGCACGTTTACGTTTTTATCGAGGATCGACTGATTATGAATATTTACATTTAGAGAAAAGTGTGAGGTAAAGCTATGACCATTCTAAATCTACCCATCTTAGAAAACCCAATCAAGACAAAAAAAAATGGAAACGAACTAAGCCGCTTGATCTCAGCAGCTGTAGTAAACGAGCGATTTTGCGAATTGCTGCTCTCTGACCCAGCCGAAGCTTTGGCAAGCGGATATAACGGAGAGATTTTTTATCTAGCAAGTGAGGAACAGGATTTCATTTTATCCATACATGCAGCATCTCTAGCTGAATTCGCTATGAAATTAGTGAACCACCAGAATAAGAATAAAGGCAATGGAAATGGCATTTGGGATCGCAGAAGGGTTCACCAAGAAATCTAGCTGGAAGCCTTGGATAAGCAACTCCAAGGTGAGAAGCGATAGCCTCTCAACAGTCAGCGCACCTCTTGTCCAATGGGTTGTTGATTCTCGAGGGATATTTACACTTTCTGAAGGAGATGGACTTGCCGCGCTTGGCTTATCCCCGGGCGAGGTTGTTGGGCTTTCAGTCTTTGAAATCTATGCTGATGTGCCTGAGATTCTGGAGAACACACGCCGTGCTTTAGGTGGGCAGAAAGTCGAGGGCATTGTCGAATTGTCTGAGATGGTGTGGGAGTGCCGCTATTTCCCGATTTGGAATTCCGACGGTGAGGTCTCAGGGGTTGTTGGGTCTGCCTTAAATGTCACTGAGCAGATGAAACGAGTCCTAGAACAGGAAATCCTTGTTGATTTTGCCAGGGCTTTGCGTAAGGCAACCACACGCGCCGAAATGCCCTCCGTCATTCTAGGGAAATTGGCTGAAGTAGTTCAGACCGAAAATACAGCTCTGGTCACCCGTACCCTAAATAGCGGAATGATAGTGGTTGAGCTAGCCTGTGGATTCTGGGGTATTGCCGACGAAACCACGATATCTAATGAGAAACAAGATTGGTTGATTAACAAATCAAGAGAGATTATTGGGGAGAATATTCCATTTCTGGATAACGAATTTAAATTAATATCTGGTGAAAGGTATTCAGTAGCAGGAATCCCGCTTGCTACTCAAGAAGTAAAGGTAGGAGTATTGTGGATAGGACGGAAAGATTCCATTGCGCAAGATGAATTCTATCTGTTGGATGCAATTGGTGACATGATTGCGAATGCTCTACATCGGGCGGCACAGCACGAAATGACAGATCGTCACCTACAGCGAATTTCTGCCCTTCACTCAATAGATCAGGCAATTTCGAGTAGTCTCGATTCTCGCCTTACCTTAAGTATTTTGCTTGATCATGTTGTCAAACAATTGGATATTGATGCGGCCACTGTTTATCTTCACGAAACTCAGCTGCCCGTTTTGACATTCGCTGAAGGAAAGGGTTTTAATACAATAGGCATGAGGGGGGATGTATTGCAATTGGGTGAAGGATTAGCTGGAACAGTGGCTCTGACTCGTACATGTTTGATCATCCCTGACCTTTCTGAGAGCAGCCATCCAATCGTACGAACCTCAATAGTCGGACATGAAGGATTTTTAGCATATTACGGTATTCCACTGATCGCGAAAGGGAATCTGAAGGGTGTACTAGAAATCTTTCATCGTAAACAGTTACCCGAAGATCCAGAATGGGTAAGTTTTTTGGAGACTTTGGCAACCCAGGCAGCCATAGCAATTGATAATGCCGAATTGTTTAGTGAAATTCAGCGTTCGAATATGGAGCTAAACCTGGCATATATGGCGACATTGGAGGGTTGGGTACACGCCCTTGACCTGCGAGATTCCGAAACAGCAGGGCATACTCAACGGGTAACCCAGAAAACTTTGAAACTTGCCCGTTATATGGGAATTGGCGAAGAAGATCTGGCGCATATTCATCGCGGAGCATTGCTGCACGATATTGGCAAGATCGGTATTCCAGATCATATCCTCAACAAACCAGGCTCGCTTACAGATGATGAGTGGATATCTATGCGGATGCACCCCACATTCGCATATGAGTTGCTCATGGAGATCGATTTTTTGAGACCTGCATTAGATATCCCCTACTCTCATCATGAGAAATGGGATGGTACAGGATATCCTCAAGGATTGAAGGGTGATCAAATTCCCCTGGCTGCGCGAGTTTTCGCTCTCATTGATGTTTGGGATGCATTGAGTTGTGATCGGCCTTATCGCCAGGCCTGGCCTGAAGAAAATGTAATCAAACATATTATTGGTCAATCTGGAAAACATTTCGATCCAAACGTTGTCGACGCATGGCTGGAAGTTTTCGAGATTAAGATTTATGAACTGGAGTGAGCCATGATAGCAGCCGAATTCGATCGAAGACACTTAATTCTTGAACCCAGAATCCTTGATCTCAAGTTGACTCTAAGTGTCCTCTTAGATCAGGTCGTCAAGAAAATGAGCGTCGACGCGGCCCGAGTCTACTTATGCGATGCAAAAAACAAAGATTTGAGATTCGTTAGCGAGATTGGCTTCAATGGTGGTAACCACAATGGTGATAGAGTCCAGTATGGAGAAAGTTTAGTAGGATATGTAGCACTCAGGCGGCGACCTTTTATCATCGTCGATTTAACGCATCCTAAAAATACCTTGCATACAAATGCGACAATCGAAGGTGAGGGTTTTATTTTCTATTGCGGTATTCCACTGTTATATGAGGGTTGTTTACAAGGTGTGATGGAATTATTTTGTCGCCAATCTGTGGATATGGATAGTGAGTGGATTGGTTTGTTAATTGCCCAAGCAGAAAAAGTTTCTGTGGTTATTGATGATATTGCGTCATTTGATCATATTCTCTGATCAGATTAGTTTAAACCCGCACAACGGTTTCAGAATAGTTTATTCGAGAAAACACAAGCCCCTGATGAACCTTCATCAGGGGCTTGATCATTTCATGCAATTTGAATGACTACATCATTGGCATGCCGCCGCCGGGAGGGCCAGCAGGCATGGGGGGCTCGGGTTCGGGGATGTCGGTGATCAAGGCTTCAGTGGTCAGGATCATCGCGGCGATTGAAGCAGCGTTTTCCAGGGCACCACGGGTAACCTTGGCGGGGTCGATCACACCGGCTTTGACCATGTCAACATACTCTTCGCTGAGAACGTCGAAACCAATGTTGATGTCTTTCTTCTCGGCCTGTTCGCGGCGGACGTTTTCCAGGATCACGGAGCCGTCTTTGCCAGCGTTGGCAGAGATCTTGCGCAGAGGAACCTGGAGAGCGTCTTTCACGATTTCAACACCGATCTGAGCATCGGGGTAATCCATCTTGAGATCATCCAAGACCTTCATGGCGTTGACCAGCGCAACACCACCACCAGGAACAATGCCGTCTTCGACAGCAGCGCGGGTAGCGGAGAGAGCGTCTTCAACACGGTGTTTCTTTTCTTTCAATTCTGTCTCAGTAGCGGCACCAACACCAATGATGGCCACGCCACCGGAGAGCTTCGCCAGGCGCTCTTGCAGTTTCTCGCGATCGTAGTCGCTAGAGCTCTTGTCGATCTCCACGCGGATCTGGTCGATGCGGCCTTTGATAGCACCACCATCGCCCTTGCCGCCGACGATGGTTGTATCGTCTTTGCTGGAGACAACGCGCTCAGCGGTGCCGAGATCATCTACGGTTACGCTGTCGAGTTTGCGGCCCATTTCTTCAGTGATCACGGTACCACCAGACAAGATGGCGATATCTTGCAGCATTGCTTTGCGGCGGTCGCCAAATCCGGGAGCCTTGATGGCCAAAACGTTGAGCATACCGCGCAGCTTGTTCAGCACCAATGTGGCCAGAGCTTCGCCGTCGATATCTTCAGCGATGATGACCAGCTCGCGCTTGCCCATTTGGACCAGCTTCTCCAACACGGGGACGATGTCCTGTGCGGCGGAGATTTTCTTATCGTGGATCAGGATATAGGGATTTTCGATGTCAGCTTCCATGCCCTCAGGGTCGGTGACGAAATAAGGGGAAAGGTAGCCACGGTCGAACTGCATACCCTCAACGTAATCGGTCTCGAATTCCAAACCTTTGGACTCTTCGACGGTGATCACGCCATCTTTACCAACTTTGTCCATCACATCAGCGATCAATTCGCCAATCGATCGGTCTTGAGCGGAAATGGAGGCTACGTTGCCAATTTCTTCTTTGGTGGTAACTTCGATGGCCTGTTTGCTGATCTCTGCAGCAACAGCGTCGGCAGCACCAAGGATGCCCAACTTCAAGAGCATAGGGTTGGCGCCAGCAGCCAGGTTCTTCATGCCCGCGCTCACGATGGAGTGAGCTAATACGGTCGAAGTGGTTGTGCCGTCTCCGGCGATATCATTTGTTTTTGTAGCAGCTTCTTTGAGAAGTTGCGCCCCCATGTTCTCGAAGGGATCTTCAAGTTCGATCTCTTTTGCAACGGTGACACCATCATGCGTGATGGTCGGGCTACCGAATTTGCGGTCCAGGGCAACGTTGCGACCCTTGGGTCCTAGGGTGGTGATAACAGACTTTGCGACTACGTCGACACCAGTCTGAAGTTTTCGGCGAGCCTCTTCGGAAAAGACTAATTGCTTTGCCATAGATATTACTCCTTTATTATTTC
>CAYWIC010000156.1:0-12135 GCA_964458115.1 uncultured Anaerolineales bacterium
GAGCGTTGGCTGGATTAGCAGGCATGTCTGAAATTACTGGTGTTGTGCATCGTCTGCAAGAATCCATTTCTCCTGGATATGGGTTTACCGGTATTATCATTGCCTGGTTGGCTAAACTTAACCCCATTGCAGTGATTCTGGCCTCAATTTTATTTGGCGCTTTGATACTGGCCGGACGAGAAGTTCAGCCTGCGGGTATCCCCACATTGATCCAGGGCGTGATCATGGTAGCGTTGATTGCCAGTGATTATTTCTTACGAAATCGCGTTACCTTTACACGCCGCGAGGAGGTATGAGATGGACTTAATAATTATCTTAGCATCGGGTGTTGCCACCGGCACAGTGTTGCTATATGCCACCGTAGGGGAAATCTTTTCGGAAAGGTCTGGAGTATTGAACCTGGGGGTAGAGGGAATGATGCTTGTTGGAGCGATGTTTGCTTATAAAGTTTCAGCTGGTACTCAAAATCCATGGTTAGGATTATTGGTAGCCATGCTTGCCGCAGGTGCTATAAGCCAGGTTCACGCCTTTATAACCATCACTCTCCAGGCAGATCAGGTCATCAGCGGCTTAGCTTTGAACTTCCTCGCAACAGGGGTCAGCTTGGTCTTGGGTGAAGGCCTGACCAGCCTGCGCGATGTTGTTCCACAAATGCCAAAGTTTTCTATTCCGGTTTTATCTCAAATCCCCTGGCTTGGCGAAATATTTTTTGATAATCAGAGCGTAATGGTTTATATTGGTTTTATCTTCATTCCATTGGCCTGGTACTACATCAATCGCACTCGCCCGGGAATGCATTTGCGCGCGGTGGGTGAATATCCTGCAGCAGCAGACACCTTAGGTATTGGGGTCTACGCCTTGCGTTATTTCTATGTCTTTGTGGGTGGCCTGTTGGCCGGATTGGCTGGCGCGACGATTAGTCTTTCGATCTCTCCTGGTTGGTTCGGTGCATTGACCACTTCCGGACAGGGTTGGATCGCCGTCGGTTTGGTGATTTTCGCTCAATGGAATCCGGTTCGGGCCGCGGTCGGTGCGTATACCTTCGGAGCCTTACGACGATTGGTGTTGGATATTCAAGGGCCAGCAACAGTATTCGGCTTGGCGAATCCATTTTTCTACAACTCTAACCTGGGATTTTTCCTCAAGATGTTACCCTTTGCTTTCACGGTCGTATTTTTGGTTATTGGCTCTCGCGAAGCGAACCGCAAACGCGTTGGTTCACCAGCTGCATTGGGCCTGCCATATATCCGCGGTCAGCGTGGTTTATAAGTTGATGGAAGACAATCCAAGAAGCATGTACTCGAAAATAGGAGGCGGGGGCTTCGCCTCGCCTCCTATTTTCGAACCTACCTCGCTTCGACACACCGCAGAGTCAGCTGAGTTTTCTCTGCGACCTCGGCGAACTCTGCGGTTTTCTTATCCCGAGAATATCTTATGATCTTGAATTTAGACGAGCGAAGAAGATTAATCCAAGCTGGTTTGGGGGATCAAATCCTTGATTTAGTAATTGAAAATGTCCAGGTAGTCAATGTTTATTCGGGCAGAGTCGAGCCTGGAGCGATTGGCATCCTTGATGGTCGTATCGTCACACCCTATGCCTTTGACTATGAAGCTGAGAACGTGGTCGATGCTGGTGGCCGTTTTGCCATGCCTGGTTTTTTCGACACGCATGTCCATATCGATTCGACCTTGGTTGTCCCAGAGAACCTCTCACATTTAATTGTCCCCCATGGGACGACCACCATGCTGGTTGACCCTATGGAGATCGCCAATGTATCTGGGCTCCAAGGGTTTAAAGCCTTATCGAATTCGATCCACGAGTTGCCCTATCACATCTTCTGGGAAGTTTCTTCGCGTGTGCCAACCGCTCCAGGTTTGGAAACCACCGGTGGCGAATTGGACTTGATGGATGTTCGTGAGATCCTTTGTTGGCCAGAAACTGTCAGTTTGGGAGAATTGGATCCATCGAAGGTGTTGGAAGTTCGCGATGAATACCTGCTGAAGGTTGAGGCAGCCCAAACGCTTGGCAAGATTTGTAACGGACATGCCGTTGGTCGCGTCGGTAAAGAATTGGTCGCCTATGCCTGCGGTGGACTATCCGACGATCATGAATGTGTCGATTATGCCGAAGCCTTGACGCGCTTGCAATTGGGTATGGCCGTCTTGATCCGTGAGGGTAGCACAGAACGAAATCTTGACTTAATCCTTAAAGGCATGGTCGCAGACGGCTTCATCGGTTCGCCTCATTTGATGTTCTGCACCGATGATAAGCACCCCGATGAGATCCTCGAGGAGGGGCATATCGATTTCATGGTCAACCGCGCCATTGAGTTGGGTGTCCCCCCTGTGACAGCGATCCAGATGGCGACCATCAATTCCGCCAAACATTTCCGTATCGAACACTTGGTGGGCAGCCTGACACCGGCGCGCTGGGCGGATATCATCCTGACTGAGGACTTGGAGCACATCGTACCCAGTGATGTCTATTTCAAGGGTCAGCACGTGGCTAGCGATGGGCACCTGATCGTCACACCACCTGAATCCGAGTACCCTGAATGGGTTTACGAAACTGTGGATGTAACCCGCGGCAAGCAACCTGAAGATTTTGTGCTCTCTGTGGATGGTGAGAGTGCCGAAGTTTGGGTGATCGATCTTTACCCTGACCAGATCATCAATGAACAGATTCAAGCCAAATTACAAGTTGTCGATGGCGTGGTCATGCCCGATATCGAGCGTGACATCCTCAAATTGGCGGTAGTTGAACGTCATGGGGTAAATGGGAATATTGGTGTGACGTTTGTGCGCGGCTTCGGGATGAAGAAAGGCGCGATCGCTTCTTCGGTGGCACACGATCACCACAATATTATTGTCGCAGGTACTAATGATGCTGATATGGCAGCTTGTGTCAAAGCGATCGAGGAGTCGCAAGGGGGCCTTGCTGTCGCAGCCGACGGGAAGGTTTTTGAAGTCCTTCCGCTCCCTGTTGCCGGATTGATGAGCGAAGAGCCTGTGAGTGATGTCATCGAAAATTTGGAAAAGATCAATGAGATTTATCATTCGTTGGGCGGCACATTACCTGCGCCGTTTATGACAATCTCCTTTATAGGACTGCCCACTGTGCCCAAACTAGGCTTGACCGATATGGGACTGGTGGATGTGCTGAAGCACAAGTTGATCAGCCCATTTGTAATTTAGTTTTTCCCTCATCCGTTCGGCTGAGTTCAGACCAAGCCCTGCACTCTCTCCTACTGGGAAATGGGAAAACTGAGCCGAGTGAAGATGGGGTGAGGAAAATTGTTTACTAACATTTTTGGAGTAATTTCGAATGCAAGAATTCGATTTTTTGCAAGCGCAATCCATCACAGAATTGGTAGATTTATTGAATGAATCAGAAGTTCGCATCCTGGCGGGAGGAACAGATGTCATACCCAAGATGCGTAATGATCTATTTTCGGCTCCAGCCCTGGTGGATGTGAGTCATCTTGATGACCTACGCTTCATCGATGAACGAGAAAGCAAAATCTTTATTGGTGCCCTGACTACTCATCAGGAAATCGCGAATTCAGCCTTGCTACAAGCAGAGAACCCAGCATTGGTAGTTGCTGCTGAAACTGTGGGTTGTGTACAGACCCGCAACCGGGGCACATTGGGAGGCAATATTGCCAACGCTTCCCCCGCAGCGGATACTGTACCACCTTTGCTGGTTTACGACGCGCAGATTCATCTGATGAGCAAGTCTGGCGAGCGCGTCATGCCCCTATCGGAGTTTGCCACTGGTCCGGGAGCTACGAAGATTGCATCTGATGAGTTCATCCACAGCGTATCTTTTCCAAAATTGGGTGGTGCTTGGGGTTCAGCTTTTAAAAAGATGGGAAAGCGCAGCGGGATGGCCATCGCGGTGGTCAGCGCAGCGGCTGCGATCATTCTAGATGAGTCGGGGAATGTCGAAGATGCCAGAATTGCTCTGGGTTCGGTTGCCCCAACCGTTGTGCGCTGCCCGGATGCAGAATCAATGCTCATCGGACAAGAACCAACCCCAGAGGTTGTTCGCCAGGCCGCTCAGGTCTGCGCGCAGGATATTTCACCCATCAAGGATGTGCGTTCGGCGGCGGAATATCGCAATCATGCCGCGGTGGTGTTGGCTGGCAGGGCTATCGACCAGGCCATATCTCAAGCAAAGGAAAAATCCGAGTGAAATCAATCCAGGTATCATTAAAAGTAAATGGAAAAAATGTAACGCTGACCAGCGCCCCAAATCGCACCTTATTGGATGTTTTGCGAGAAGATTTGGGCCTGACAGGTGCGAAAGACTCCTGCAGTGGGGAAGGGGAGTGCGGGGCTTGTACAGTAATCATGGATGGGGCTGCGATCAACTCTTGCCTGGTTTTCATTGGACAAGCTGAAGGCTGTTCTGTTGAGACGATCGAAGGGCTGGCAGAGAATGGGGACCTGCACCCCTTGCAGCGTGCCTTCGTGGAGGCGGGCGCCGTTCAGTGTGGATACTGTACCCCGGGCGTGATCATGGCATCTAAAGCATTGCTTGATGATAATCCCATCCCCAACGCTGCCGAGATTCGCGAAGGGCTATCTGGCAACCTGTGTCGCTGTACTGGCTATGTAAAGATCGTGGATGCTGTGCGCACGGCAGCCGAGGAGATGGCCCATGGCTGAAGAGACCATCACCCTTGGGAAAAGCGAACTGCGCAAAGACGCCTGGGCCAAAGTGACCGGTGAAGCTCAATATGTGGCTGATATCCCCCATGAGAATTTGTCTTTCGGCGCGGTGGTGCGCTCTACAGTTCACCATGGCCGGCTAATTTCAGTAGAAACTTCAAAAGCGCTTGATGTGCCGGGTGTGATAGAAGTGATCACGGCAGAAGATATCCCCGGCGAAAATGTCTTTGGCGCGCTGATCCACGATCAACCGCCCATGGTAGTGGATTTGATACGTCACCGGGGTGAGCCGGTAGCCATCGTGATTGCCGAGACGAAAGCTACAGCACAACAGGCAGCTGAATACGTCGAGACGGAATTCGAGCCCATCGACTCGGTGCATGATCCTGCTGTGGCGGTGACCCCTGAAGCTTCACGCTTATATGCTGAGGGCAACTTGATTTCGCATTACGAGATCAAAGATGGGGATATCGAGCGTGGCTTCGAAGATGCCGATGTGATCCTGGAAGAAAGCTTCTCCGTGCCGCTGGTGTCACCGGCCTACATGGAAACAGAGAATGCCGTGGCGCGCTGGAACGCCGACGATACGCTGACCGTGTGGGTCAGCTCACAGCACCCTTTCATAGATCAGCTTGAAATTGCAGCAACGTTAGGTATTCCTGAGGAGAACGTTCAGGTCAAGTGCGCCGTAATTGGGGGGGCTTTTGGTGGAAAAGAAGACGCCAGTATCGCCATCCTGGCCTCGCTGGCAGCCTGCGCAGTGAAAGGCACCGTTAAACTGGTCAACACCCGTCAAGAGTCCTTCTGGGCGCATCCCAAGCGGCATCCAGCGCAGATCCATCTAAAGCTGGGTGCCAAACGTGATGGGGAATTCGTTGCCCTGCAAGCCAAAGCCCATGTGGATACAGGCGCATTTGCTTCCTATGGTCCGGCGGTGGGCATCATCCTTACGGAAACTCTGGCGGGTTCCTATCATGTCCCCAATGTCGATCTCGAGACCCTGGTTGCCTATACCAACAATCCTTTGGCTGGGGCAATGCGCGGCTTTGGCAGCCCGCAGTCGCATTTCGCCATCGAGAGCCTTGTGGACATGCTGGCTTCTGAATTGGAACTGAATCCCGTCGAGCTTCGGGTAAGGAATATTTTGCGCGAAGGCGACAAGATGTTCACCGGCGTGATCGTCAACGAGACGGCTAACAGTTTGCCCGAATGTCTGAAGCGCGCCGAAAAAATTCTGGCTGAATTCGATGCTATCGAGCCTGCTCCCGGAAAAGTTGCCGGGAGTGGATTGTCCTTGGTGATGCAGTCCATGGGGCTGGGCGCGAAAGTTCCCGATGATTCAACACAAGGTCTCGAATGGCTACCGGATGGAAGTGTAGCCATTCATTTAGGTTCTCCCGATCTGGGACAGGGCTTGACGATGACGGCAGAACAGATCGCTGCTGAGGCCTTGGAGCTACCTTACGAGAAGGTCAAATCGATTGATCTGGATACATGGGAATCGCCGAATGGAAATGTGACCTGCGCGTCGCGGATGACATATATGGTCGGCAACGCCCTGGTTGATGCTGCTGAGAAGCTCAAAGGCCAAATGCTGGCTCAGGCCGCCAGGCTTTTGAATCAAGCTCAGGACAGCCTGACATATCAAGGTGGTCAGGTGATAACTCCCGAGGGAGATAAGATCGCCGTAAAAGAGATCGTCAGCCGTGCGGCAGACGATGGGGTAGAACTCAAAAGCGAAGCTACGTTCAGCTTCCCTTACCCCGAGGAGACCACGCCCCAGCATCTGCCCATTGGGATGCCCCATGTGATGTTCTGTTTTGGCGCTCAGATTGCACGCGTAGAAGTGGACCCCGATTTGGGGACTGTGGTGGTCACGCACGTCACGGCCATCCACGATGTCGGCCGTGTGATCAGCAGACCTGGTGTGGAAGGCCAGATCGAGGGCGGAGTGGCAATGGGGTTGGGCTATGCCTTGTTCGAAAGCATGGACTTGAAGGCAAATGGTCACTGGGTGGATAGTTTCACCGAATATCTCATTCCCACCACCAAGGATATGCCTCCCAACTATGAAAATATCATCTTGGAGATTCCAGAGGAAAGCGGCCCCTTTGGAGCCAAGGGCATCGGCGAAGTGACTGTACCGCCTACTGCCCCAGCAATCGCTAACGCGATATTCAATGCTACCGGTGTCAGGGTCAAATCATTGCCCCTAACCCCCGAAAAATTAATTGCGCAACGATAGATTCAAACCAGGTATGTAGGCTCTTTAGGAATTGCCGAGAAGAGATTCCCTGGCGTTTCCCAAAGGACTAATACAAACAATTGCTTATAAAAAATGGACATCACAATTCATAACGCGCTACTTGCTCATTCCTTACAAATCGTAGATATTGGGATTTTGAATGGGGTGATCGCAAAAATATCTACAAAAAAATTAGATAAAGGCGAACAATCATATGATGCCAAAGGTGGCCTAATTGTGCCGCCTTTCTTTGAATCTCACTTTCATCTCGACAACACCTTGCTCTGGGGAGATGTAAACGAGAGCGGCACTTTGCGAGAAGCCATCGAGCTTTATGCAAACCGAAAAAGAGCCATGGATATCGAGGATATCGTCGACCGGGCAAGCGAAACCTTAAGGATGTGCGCCGCGAACGGCGTTCTGTACGTCCGTTCCCATGTGGATATCGATGATATTGGCCAATTGAAACTTTTGGAGGGCGTCAAGGCAGCCAAAGATAAATTCGCGGGAGTGGTGGATGTGCAAATCATCGCTTTCCCTCAGCATGGCATGGTCCGTGATCCAGAAACTGTCGAATTGATGTATGCGGCCATGGAGAGCGGCGCGGACATCGTCGGGGGGATCCCTCACTTCGAACGCGATATGGACGAAGCTGCTCATCATATCGAGATCGCCTTTGAAATCGCCAAAAAGTACGATGCTGATATCGATATGCATGTAGACGAAGTGGATGACCCCAATTGGTTTTCAGTGGAATTATTGGCTGAAAAGACCATTGAAGAAAATTACCAAGGCCGGGTTGCCGCGGGTCATTGTTGTTCGATGGCCGCCTGGGATGAGGATAAATTCCAACGCATTATCCCCAAGATTAAAGATGCGAAACTGAATATTATCACCAATGTTTTGACCAACTTGGTTGGACAGGGCCGAGGAGACAAGCCTCCCACTCGAAGAGGCATACCACCCCTGAACAGGCTCGTAGCAGCGGGCATAAACATTGCAAGCGGGACAGATGACATGTTGAATATGTTCTATCCTTTTGGTAATATGAATCCTTTGGAAGCGATCAACTTTGCTGCTCACGCCGGATATCTGACTACACCTGAACTCATCGAATCGGCTTTTGATATGCCACTTTACAATGCAGCCAAGACATTTCGAATCGATGACTATGGGATTGAGGAAGGCCTTCCTGCCAGCCTTTGTCTGTTGCCTGTGAGCACTAAAGTTGATGCCATCCGGCTTCATCCTGCGCCGTCGTTGGTAATGCGAGATGGCAACATCCTGGTGCGGACTGAACTAAACCAGATTTTTGGTGGTTCTGTTCCCAATTGAATAATTGATCCCCAAGATCAAAGCAATATCAGGACCACACCTGGAGAGGAGGTGTAACGAACCAACAGATTTATAAAGTAGTTTCCAAAATATAAAAAAGCAAAGTATTCTCTGGAGGTAAAGATGTTATCAAGGAAGTCAGTAATTTGGATTTTATTTGTGTTGATGATGGCACTGCTGTTAGCAGCATGTGGTGGCGCTGCTGAAGCTCCCCCTGCCGAAGAAGAAGCAATGGCGGAGGAGCCTGTGGAAGAAGCCGAAGAGGCCGAAGAAGCTGAAGAGGCAGAAGAAGCCATGGCAGAAGCGCCGACCACGGTGAAGATTGCCTATTTCTTCACCGGCCCATTGGATGAGCCCTGGGCCCAGGCGATGTATGGAGCAGTTCAGCGCGTCAAGGAAGATACTCCTCATGGCTTGACCATCGAAGACAAGTGGTTCGAGAAGGTTCCCATTGACGACTACGAAAAATTCATTCGCGACGCAGTCGAAACTGGAGAATTCGATATCATTTGGCTGCACGATGCCTCGGCAGGTACCGATCCGATAGACAATCTGCGCGCTGAATTCCCCGAGCAGATTTTCCCCGTGACAGCTTCCAACTATTTTCCAGTTGGCGGCAACGCTTACTGGATCCAGGCTTATGCACATGAACCTGCCTATTTGAGCGGCGTGATCGCGGGTCTTGTTACAGAGACGGATGTTATCGGTATGGTGGCTGGTTTCCCATACGCCAGCGTAAACCACCTGTTGAATGCTTTCGTAGAAGGCGCTCGCTCCGTCAACCCAGATGTTAAATTCAAGTCAGCCTACATCGAAGCCTGGTGGGATCCCGTAAAAGCCAAAGAAACCGCCCTGGCTCAGATCGAAGCTGGCGCAGACGTAATTTACAGTGAACGTTATGGTGGATTTGAAGCCGCCCGCGACAAAGGCGTCTATGCCTTTGGCAATCAGTCGGATGTTCATGATCTCGCTCCTGAGACGATCATCACCAGCCCTCTGATGTACTGGGATCCGTCCGTGGCTTATATGATTGAACTTTGGTATGACAATCAGGTTAATGGCACAGCCTATGACGCACCCTCAGATGCCCCAGTCTTCTTCCTGATGAAGGACGGTGGGTCTGCACTGGCTCCGCTTTACCAATTTGAAGATGAGTTGCCGGCGGAGGTTCTGGATGCCTACAAGGCTGCTTTAGATCAGATTTTGGCCGGAGAACTTGAAGTCGAAATCAAATTCGAAGCTGTAGAATCTGACTAACCACGGTTTAGATTTGGGGCTGTTCGTTCAACAAGATTTGAACAGCCCCATTTTTGTTTTTTGAAAAGGTAATCAAAGATGATTCAGGAATCCTTAAATCCCGTCTTAGAGATCGAGAATATATCCAAAAGCTATGGGACCTTCTTCGCAAACAAGGACATATCCTTTGCTGTCCAAAAAGGATCCGTTCATTGTTTACTGGGAGAAAACGGTGCAGGAAAATCTACATTAGCTAAATGTATTTATGGTGCGTCAAAACCAGATTCTGGGAATATCAAGTTCAAAGGCCAGGAAGTGTCTTTTTCTTCCCCACGCGACGCAATCCGTGTGGGTATCGGTATGGTTCACCAGCATTTTGTGTTGGCCGAACCGATGAATGCTGTAGAAAATATTATCGTGGGCGAAGAATCTACCGGCGCCATACTGAATTTGCAAAATGAGACCCAAAAAATTCAATCCCTTTGCGATCAATATGGATTGACATTTGATCTCAGCCTGCCAGTGGCCCAATTGTCTGTAGGTGAACAACAATGGATCGAAATTCTCAAAGCCCTGTATGTTGGCGTCGACCTGCTCCTTTTAGATGAACCGACTGCCTTGCTGACCCCACAAGAAGTCGAAAAATTGTTCTCGATTATCCGCAAGATGGCTGAGGATGGCATCTCGATCATTCTGATCACCCATAAGCTGCATGAAGTCATGGATATATCACAGCGTGTGACCGTTTTGCGCAAAGGCAAGATGGTAGCCACGGTGGATACTGCTGAAAGCACTAAATCGTCCTTGGCGGAACTCCTGGTTGGGCGCGCATTCGATTTCAAAGTTAACAAAGAAAAAGTAGAAAGGGGAAAACCTGTTCTAGAAATCGAGGGTTTATCTGTCAGACGAGATAATGGAACTGTTGGATTAGATGATTTTTCCATAACAGTGCATGAGGGTGAAATCGTAGGATTGGCCGGCGTAAGTGGAAATGGTCAACCGGAATTATTCGACGCCTGTGTGGGCGTGCGTGATGCAGAAACGGGAAGTATTATCCTGGATGGTGAAGATGTCACAGGATTATCCTCGCTTGAGATATCCAATAAGGGTTTGGCCAGTATTCCTCAGGACCGTTTGAAACAAGGGCTGATCAGCGATTTTTCTGTCCAGGAGAACCTGATCCTTGGCAAGCACGGCAATCGACCTTACAGCACAAATGCAGTCATCAATTGGAAAACTGTACTCGACTATTCAGAAGAGGCCATCCAGAATTTTAATATTGCAACCATGGGTCCTGAGCAACGCGTGAAGCAGCTTTCAGGTGGTAACCTACAGAAAGTAATCCTGGCGAGGGAGTTGTCCCATGAAGTTAAGGCTGTAGTTGCCAGTTCACCAACGAGGGGGCTAGATATTGATGCAACCTATTATGTCTACCAGCGTTTTCTCGCACTGCTTAAGGAAGGAGCAGGGATCTTGCTGATTTCTGAAGATCTCGACGAAATCTTTAATATCTCTGACCGGATTGCAGTGATTTTTAACGGCCAGATAATGGGCAAATTCGCTCCAGATGATGTCAGTAGAGAACGAGTTGGTTTGCTGATGGCTGGAGTCAGGGAAGAACGATATGAATAATTATTCCTACAGAATTGAAAAACGCAAGGATACCGGATTTGTACTAAGCACGCTTTCAACTATCGTTGCTGTATTGATTTCCCTAGCAGCGACAGCTGGGGTTATCACACTTTCAGGAAACGATGCCAAAGTTGTGCTCTTCGCCATCGCAGATGGATCGTTCGGAAGCTTGAGCGCCATAATCGATACCTTTATCAAGGCAACCCCCATCATGCTAACTGGCCTAGCGACGATTATTGCATTTCGTGCCAAAGTGTGGAACATCGGGCAAGAAGGACAGCTCTATGGTGGTGCTCTAGCAGCAACATTTGTAGTATTGACGTTCCCCAATTTGCAATTGCCGGCTGTTGTTTACATCCCTCTATTATTGATCGTATCCATGATCGGAGGAGCAATTTGGGGTGGAATTCCGGGATATTTGCGATCAAGGTTTAATGTCAATGAAATTATCATCACGGTTATGCTCAACTATGTGATGCAATATTTAACAACCTTTCTGTTAAATGGGGCTTGGCAAGAACCAGGCAGTTATTACTACAATACAATCAAATTTCCAGAATCGACCTGGCTTCCGCTGCTATTCGATACCCGCTTGCATTTAGGATTTATTTTGGCTGTAATAACTGCCTTTGTCGTATATTTTTTGATGTGGAAGATGAAACTAGGTTTCGAGATCCGAGCAACAGGAGATAACCCGACTGCTTCACGATACAAAGGGATAAACATCAAAAATATTTCCCTAATCGTATTGCTAATCAGCGGCGCAATTTCCGGTTTTGCTGGTGGTATTGAAATTCTCGGTATCCATCACAGGTTGGTATTTGGATTTTCCAGTGGTTTCGGATTCACCGGTATCCTGATCGCTTTGTTGGGGCGGATGCATCCCATTGGCGTTATTCTTGCTTCCATCTTTTTTGGCGCATTACATAATGGGGCTTCGGCCATGCAGATATTTTCAGATGTGCCGCGCTCATTGGTGAATCTGATCATGGGGCTGATCATTATCATGATGC
>CAYWIC010000157.1:0-11802 GCA_964458115.1 uncultured Anaerolineales bacterium
ATGCGGGTTGCAGAAGGCATCAACATCACCCTCCAATTTGATGACATCCTGGAATTGATCTATGCTCAGACCAATCGCCTGATCCCCATGCGCGATTTTTGGATTTTGCTGCATGATTCGGACCGTGACATTTATCATTTTGCTTTCTATTTGAAGGATGATATCCGCTTATTGGAACATGAGAATCGACCCCTGGAACCTGGGGGTGGTTTGAGCCGAGAAGTTGTTCATGCCCATAGGGCCATCGTCACGGATGACTACGAGCGTGAGTGTCGTTCGCATGGCTTCCTTCCTCAAGTCGAAGGGTTATATGCCTGGATGGGTGTACCGCTAAACGCTGGGCCAGAGACCATTGGCAGCATCAGTCTGGCCAGTCGTGATCCATCAGTGATCTACTCCGACGATCAGGCCAGTATGCTGCAAGCCATAGCAGACCAGGCTGCGGGAGCCATAGTAAAGACGCGCTTGTTAGCAGAGACAGAGCGCCGGGCTCGCCAGTTGAGTCTGCTCAATGAGATTGGCAGAAGTTTGACATCTACCCTGGACTTAACCAGCCTGCTCAATCAGATCTTGGAAAACGCCGTTGATATTCTCAGTTGCGAAGCTGGGACCTTATTCTTGATCGATGAAAATACCGATGAATTGATCTTCGAAGTTGTAGCGGGTCCCGTGGCTGACGAGCTCATAGGTCAGCGCTTAGCGCCAGGGACAGGCCATGTGGGTAGGGCGGTGAGCACCCAACAACCTGCCATCGTAAATCAGGTCAACCTGACTGAGGAATGGGCTAGCAAGCCCGATGAGCGGACCGGGTTTCAGACTCGGGATTTGCTGCTCGTCCCGATGGTTGTCCAAGAGCAAGTCACGGGCATCATCGAAGTGATCAACCGGCGCGATGGCACCCCCTTTACCAACGATGACCAGGAATTGCTCATCGCTTACGCCAGCCAGGCTGCAATTGCTCTGGAGAATGCCAGGCTCTACACCTTGACCGATCAACAGTTGGCGGCGCGCGTCGATGAGCTTTCAGCTATGCAACGCATCGATCGCGAATTGAATGCCAGTTTGGATATCCAGCATGCCATGCGCATCACTCTGGATTGGGCAATGCGCCAATCAGGCGCTGATTCTGGGTTAGTTGGCTCCATTGAGGAAGATGGAGTACTGATCATGGCAGATCAGGGCTATGGTCAAGAGATCGATGAATACCGAGAGTCTGTGTTACCTCTCGACCTGATTTCTTCGTTGCGCAACGCGGTCCACAATTCAGATACGCAGATCTTCAAACGCTCACAAATCATGGACGACCAAAATGGTCACGGAATTTTGGAAGGTATGCGCTCTCAAGTGGTCTATCCCATCCGCCGCGAAGAGCAAGTCATTGGGGTTCTCATACTCGAGAGCCGCCAGGAGAATGCCTGGGCTCCCAACATTCAAGAATTTCTCTCCAGGTTGAGTGACCATGCGGCGATTGCCATTTCCAATGCGCAACTGTTCGCGCAGATTCAGGCGGCTGACGTTGCCAAGAGCGATTTCATTTCTTTCGTAGCTCATGAGCTGAAAACACCGATGACGTCGATCCGCGGCTATTCAGATCTATTATTAGGTGGCGCCATGGGGGACCTCAATGATGGTCAGGTTAACTTCTTACAGACCGTGCTCAGCAATGTCCTCCGCATGAATACATTAGTCACAGATCTGAATGATATTTCTCGGATCGAAGCCGGTCGATTACGCCTGGACTTTGAATCTGTTGAAGTAGCCGGGTTTATCCAAGAAGTGGTTCAGGCCCAGGGGCACAGCTTCGAGGAGAAGAACCAAACGTTAGAATTACAAATCCCGAAAGACTTAGCTCAAGTTTGGGGGGACCGTATTCGCCTGATTCAGATATTGGCAAATCTAGTGAGTAATGCGCATAAATACTCCTCCGAAGGCGGCCAGATTAAAATATCTGCAATGCAAGCTGATAACCAGTGGGACCCGGATGGGGCGGCCGAGGTGGTGCTTGTCAGTGTTAGGGATGATGGCATCGGGATGACCCCAGAGGACCAGGCCAATATTTTCTCCAAATTCTTCCGTTCCGAAGATCCGAAAGCGCGCGAAGCACCAGGATCAGGCTTGGGCTTGAATATCACCAAAAATCTCGTCGAGATGCAGGGCGGCATGATTTGGTTCGAAAGTGAATATGGACAGGGCACAACGTTCAGTTTTACTGTGCCCGTCGCTCAAATCTAATGTTTTTTCCCAGAAATTCTGACTGAACCGGTGCTCATATAGTAGAGTACTGTTACAAAGGTTTCAGAATGTTTGTCAAACGGCGTTTATGGATTGTCTTACTTTTTGGTTTGGGGGTAGGGATAGTAATCCTGATGGCATCGGGTCTCTCAGGACTTGAATTTCTACCGGGTCAGCCTTTTTTCCTCTCTGCGGAAGAGAAGAATCTTCCACTGGAGGATCTCTCGTTTAAAACCTGGAATTTGGTGGGTTTGTGGAAGACCTTTGGCCTTGTCATTCTCTGGGTGATCTTCCCGCTCTCGATCATCTACTTCATCATCTCCCCAGAAGTTCGCAAGGTCGTCATCCGCCGAGCGATAACTATGGGGCTGACGGCCTACGCATTCTTCTTGTTGTTGAAACAGTGTGGCGATTTCGAACCACTCAAAGCGTTTGAAGGACCTCTCGCAGGGACCACCTTAGGGGACGAGACCCCGATCGATCCAAGCTTCACACCTGAATCGGCGCAAATCTTTACCTGGATCGCCAATGTGGGTTTTATTGCAATCCTAGCATTGCTGATTTGGTTTGCAGTCCGTTGGTGGAGCAAGCGTACTTCTACCTTAGAAGTGCTGGGTGCTGAAGCCAGCAAAGTGTTGGAGGATATTCATTCTGGAGCTGATCTCGAAGATACCGTATTGCAATGTTACGCCGAGATGAGCAGAATCGTACGTCAGAGCAAGGGCATCCGCCGCGAATCAGCCATGACACCACGTCAATTTGAACTGGAGCTCGAGCGGTATGGTCTACCAGGTGATGACGTCCGGCATTTGACTCGCCTCTTCGAGATGGCCCGCTATGGAATAGACCCTCTTGGTGAAAAGGAACAGCGCCAAGCCCTGGTGAGTCTTGAGGCGATTGTCCAGGTCAGTAAAGGGATCAAATGAAAAGAAGACTGATCATTACGATCGCGTTGAGTCTGCTCCTTGGGGTCCTGGTGATCGTCTTCAGACAGAATTGGATCAACGAGTTGATTTTGGTGCCGCTCTCATTTCTGTTATGGATTGGGGAATTACTGTATCGCAGTTTTGATCAACAGATCTTATGGATTTCACTGATAATCTTGCTAGTGATCATATCGTGGACAAGTTTGAAGATCAGACGGACCAACTTAAGGCCATCCCGCGCAGCAGGAGAGCTGCACCCTCATCGCATCGAGCGCTGGAGCAAGCGCCTCAATGATCTTCACCGTGGCACGTATATGCAGTGGCGACTGGCACAGCATATCAGTAATTTGGTCTTGGATGCTTTGGCCTATCAGGCAGGCTTGACGCGCAAACAAATCGAAGAGCGCATCTCTCAGGGCACCATTGATCTGCCGGAGGAAATCCAAGCCTATCTACTAGCCGCGCGCGGCTTCGAAACTTCGAACGCTATGTCACGGCGAATGCTCATTACGTCTGTACCGCAACCCTTGGATCTGCCGCCGGAGGAAATTGCTGAGTTTATCGAATCTTATTTGGGAATGAGTTAATAAATACTCTCGCTATCTGTCACTCTGAGCTTCATCCTGATTCCCTAAGGGGAAGTCGAAGGAGAAGCGAAGAGTCTCCTGCCCTCGCCAGCCATAAGCGCGCCTTTAGCGAGAACACGCCAAGCATGCCATGCGATCGTAGATCGGGTCGTAGGAAATTTCTCCAATAAGTGAATCTGATCTTTCACTAACTGTAGGTTCGCCTCTGGCGCGCTCAGGATGACACGATTAGACAAATTCTTGAACATCTGATTTGTAAATAGTTCGAGACCGTTGATTATGTTAGGATGTCATGAAAAATGGAGTGAAGAGCGGCTGCTCACCTCAGACACTCATTATTCGAGCTTCTTGACTGCATAATTGGAGGTTCATGGTGACCAAAAATATCGCTGAAGTCTCAACCGTCAGCAACCATATTATCGATGAAGTCGAAAAAGCCATCGTAGGCAAACGCGAGTTGCTCGAGCACATAATGGCAGCCATCCTGGCAGGCGGGCATGTCTTGTTGGAGGATTACCCTGGCCTCGCCAAAACTCTGATTGCAAACAGCTTTGCCAGGGTTTTGGGTTTGGAGTTCAAACGCATTCAGTTTACTCCAGACCTGCTGCCCAGCGACATAACTGGTAGCTACATCTTCGACCGCGAGCGAAGTGGCTTTGTGCTGCGCTGTGGTCCGATCTTCGCGAACATCATCCTGGCAGACGAGATCAACCGTGCCTCTCCGAAAACCCAGTCGGCCTTGTTGGAGGCCATGCAAGAAAATCAGGTCACCTTGGAGGGTGAAACCATGCCGCTCCCCCAGCCATTCCTGGTCGTCGCAACGCAAAACCCCATCGAATACGAGGGTACCTTCCCGCTGCCCGAGGCCCAACTTGATCGTTTCCTGATGAAGCTCTCAGTAGGGTACCCCTCATTGGATGATGAGCAAGAGATCCTCAAGCGCCGCCGTCTACGCCGTCAAGATAAATTCGATCTCGCACAGGTTACGAACGCTGAAGAGCTGCTGGCCATACGGACCAATCTGGAGGATGTGCACGTTGACGCCGATATTG
Source organism: uncultured Anaerolineales bacterium (assembly GCA_964458115.1). Taxonomy (GTDB): domain Bacteria; phylum Chloroflexota; class Anaerolineae; order Anaerolineales; family UBA11858; genus NIOZ-UU35. Next base: position 4,798 of record CAYWIC010000157.1, read on the forward strand.
AGAAATATATCGCCGAGATCGTACATCACACCCGCCGCGATCAGCGCACAGTTGTGGGGGCCAGCCCGCGCGGTTCGTTGGCATTGCTCAAACTGGCGCGGGCGCAGGCAGCCCTGGAGGGCCGCCGCTATGTCTTGCCCGATGATGTCAAACTCTTCATCCAGCCGGGCTTAGCCCACCGCCTGATCCTAAAGCCGGACTTATGGATGAATAAAATGGCCGCATACGAAGTGCTGGACGTGATTTCAAATATGGTGCCAGTTCCCGTACTAGATGGTGTGTGAATTCTAGTTTTTTGGAGTAGCGGAGCCAACCGCGTTGGCTCCCGTTAGGAGATTGAACACAAATCACCCAACGCGGTTGGGCGATTACCCAGGTACACTGTAGCATGAATCGCATATTCATTCTCAGCCTCCTCATCTATGTCTTAACGATCCTGGCTCTGGCGACTGTCAATGGTGTCTTGCTAGCGCTCGTATTGCCGCTGTTGGTTTATCTGGGCGCTGGGCTGATCTATGGACCTGATGAACTGGCCTTATCCATCGACCGGCACATCAGCCAGGATAGAGCTACACCGGGGATGCCTGTTGAAGTTCGATTGGAGCTAACAAATCATGGCCCCAGGCTGGAGAGCTTCACGATCTTTGATCATCTCCCTGGTGGCTTGGACGTGATCGCGGGTGAGACCAGCTTGCTGACAAATCTGAAATCAGGTGAGAGCGTCCAGCTTGTTTACACTGTGCAAGCCCAACGCGGCTATTACCGCTTCCGTGATGTCACTATAGAGGTGGCTGACCGGTTAGGAGTTCGCCAAAAGAATGTCGTTCTCAGCGCCGAGGGTGGGCTCTTCGTCCAGCCTGACGTGCAACGCGTCGGGCGTGTGGATATCCGACCGCGCAGCACGCGCGTATACGCAGGCTTCATCCCCGCGCGCCGGGGCGGCCCCGGAGTGGAATTCTTCGGCGTGCGTGAGTACCAGCATGGCGATCCCTTGCGCTGGATCAATTGGCGGGCCAGCGCCCGGCACCGCCAGTCGCTATTCATCAACGAATTCGAGCAAGAGCGCGTTGCGGATGTGGGCATCATCCTCGATACCCGCAGGCGCAACGAAGTAAAGGCTGCTGGCGGGATGTCGTTATTCGAGTGTGGCGTGCAGGCGGCTGCAGCTCTGGCAGAAAGTTTCTTGACCGATGGCAACCGGGTGGGGTTGTTGCTTTACGGCACACAGCTCGATTGGACCTTCCCAGGGTATGGCAAAGTGCAGCGCGAGCGCATATTGCAAAGCCTGGCCAGAGCGAAGCCCGGAGAGAGCATGGTCTTCGAAAAGCTGGCTAATCTTCCCAAGCGATTGCTACCTGTCAATTCGCAATTGATTCTCATCAGCCCTCTGCAAAATGACGATGTCGAGGTGCTCATCCAATTACGGGCACGCGGCTACGCCCTGATGGTGATCAGCCCTGATCCAGTGAACTTTGAACTTGCTGGCCTGGATACGAGAGACGAAACCAATGCCCTGGCGGCCCGCCTGGCGCGTATCGAACGGACATTGGTGTTGAATAAATTACAGCAAGCGGGTGTTCAGGTGCTCGATTGGGACGTGCAGATGCCCCTCGATGCAGCCCTGCATGTTGCCCTAAGCCGGCCGGTGCCACAATTACATCCATTGGGGGTCAATGGATGAAGCTCCTCCAGCAGGTTTTTTATTCCAGCCTGGCAGTTACTGCCTTGAGTTTAGCTATTGGCTTTGTCACCAATGGACTCACCGGATACGTGGTTTTGCCACTCTTGATTGCTAGCTTTTGGGCTTTGTCTCAATGGAGAACCTGGGCATGGGGGAATCCACTCAGTTTTGGATTCTATTGTTTGGTAATCGCTGTAGGTGTCTGGCAGGATGTGAGCGTCGTCTGGCTGCTGCTGGGAATTGCCTCTTCAATCGTATCTTGGGATCTATCCCATTTGATTGCTAGAGGAAAGCGCGTTGAAAAGATTATCGATCAAGGGGAGATGATTAAGCGCCACTTCCTCCGTTTGGGTGGAGTGCTGGTGATCGGACTGGGGTTGTGCCTCCTGGCTTTGAACCTGCACCTGACGATCACTTTTGGGTGGGCATTGATCCTGGGTCTATTGATGTTCCTCGCCCTGAGCCGGGTGATCAGCTTTTTACGAAGCGAGTAAAGGCCTATCCTTTTTGAGTTAGATGTACACCTGCAGTACGGAATGTACGAGGTAAGGCTAAGATATTCGAGCCCTTCCCCACATATTTCTGTGCATCTTGGAGGGCTTCTTCGAATGTGGATCGGGTTTTCATCCCCATCCCGCGCGCAAATCCTGGCTCATAGGCACCCACGATGTAAATCGCAGCGCAGTGCATCTCAGCAATATGGCCGCAAGATATCATGGAAAAACAGTGATACGGGTGATAGCCATAGCCAAAACGATACTTCTTAATCCATTCTTCATTGCTGCAAAAATACTCGCCATACCGTTCCAAGTCGGTTAAAGTATTGTGATAATCTTTCTGATACAACTCATAAAGTTCACGGTAGGCTGTAAATTCCTCATCGTGGAAGTAGCCATTACAGATTGATGAGCAAATTACGACACAGTTGTCACTGAGGACGCGTTTGTGTCGAATGATATTTGCCGAGATGGCCTGTAGCATCAAGATTGGGTTGGTTCCATGCCCGTTTCCGTAATGAAAATTCTGCGGCATACCAAACAATAGAACAGAGTATTTCTTCTCAGCCCACGGGATATAGGTTCGTTCATCGGCGACTTTCCAAGAATGGGGTTGCATCTCCTTGCCGTAACCAGAAAACACTGCAATTTGGCGAGCATTCGTGTCGAGCACCGCATCGCATATGAAGAATTTTCGCCCCATGGCTTTTTCCATGTGTTGCCCAATAGAGTCGAATTTTTTCCGCATCAGGCGATCGTTACGCACAGGTGCAAAATCGGCACGGTGCATGACAGCGGGGATGTGATGTGAGGCAATGCTGCGCCAATGAGTGATACCGGTGGCGCAGTGTTTGTAACCGCCGGAGTAACCCCCATAGGGGTTGCCCAGGGTGTGCCCAATCAAGATTGCTAGATCGGCCTCGAATACTTCTCTATTCATGATCACCCGATCGCCAAGCTCATCATAGCCCAGATCGATCAGGTTATCCCAATCTTCGCTATCATGATTTACGATTTGATGGCTCTCCCAAAAATTTTGGAAAACTTTTTCACCTAAAATTGCCCTGATCTCATCTTTGGTGTTCTTGCGGTGCAGACCATTGCTGCAAATCAGCTTGATGTCTTTTTTTTCAACCCCTGCCTTTAGGCATTCATCAATAATGATGGGGATAGAGATTTTCCGATGAGAAGTGTCCTGAAATCCCCCTTTGACTCGGTCTGGGAAAATGATTGTGATTTTCGACCCACTTTCCACTAAATTGGAAATTGGTGTCATCCCGATTGGGTTGAGAATCGACTCACGGGTGGCATTTTGGGGGTCTGGTAAATATGGCGGATCTGACACGGTTTCTCCTGGAATAAAAATATCCGTGCTTTCCGGAAGTTCTGCCTCCATGAGACCCTGGCCATACTCAAATGCTAATTTCATGAAGTTTCCTCCTCAATTCTCCAGATACTTCTCAATGATTCGTTTTAGGCCATCCGGTTTGAAACCTATCTCTCCCGAAAATTTTGTAAGGGCTACCAGACCGCCATCGATTGTTGGGATCCCTGCAATCATTGCCGCATTTTCCTCTTTCAACCCGCCACCGTAAACAACATCCGGCTCAAACCCTAATATTTCCAGACATACAGTTTTGATATAGGTTGAGACAAACCCGATATACTCAGCCCCAGGTGGTGTCTTCCCTGGGCCGATAGCCCAGCGCGGCTCATAGCCAATGATCAATTTGCACTCTGACAAGTACGGTATGACACCTTGTAAACCAATTTCTAATTGTGCTCTAAGTACCCCCTGAATTCTGGGCTTCAAACTCTCGAATTCTCCTTCGCCGCGTTCTACAGCAGTTTCACCAACACACAGTAAAACATTCAAGCCGCTTTCATAGGCACACAGAACTTCAGCATTGATAATCTCATCAACGGTTTGATTTGCTCTGCGCATACTGCCCAAATCTGAACTTATGTGAGAGTCATAATATTGGATCAAATCGAACTTGTCTTTGCGCTCTTCGGAGTGTCCAATGATGGCCCATGTACAACCCAAATTCCTGGCTGCCAAAGCGGGCAGGTTGGTGGTGAAGGCCCCAAAATTTCCACCTTTGACGATGTTCTCGCGGAAGACTCCCTGACAGCCTATGGCAAGTGACCTAGTGCTATCTTGGTCGAACGAAGCCAGTTTTGCAATGGCTGGTATCAAGAGGGCCTCAGGGAAGAAGTATGTTAGTCTGATGCCAGTCAAGTTTCCCAAATCCAGTTTTACACTTTCTGCGATCACCCAGCTCCCCCATTCGGCAGGATCATCTGATGGACAAATTCCCCCCAGGCTGCGTGGCACGTCGAAACGTTTTAGATTAACAAAGATTTCTGTCATTTTGCCTCCTATCTCACATGTTCCTTCATCTCAATAATTCGCGAGAGCACCCAATTTATTCTGCCTGTATCCAATGGATCAGAATTCCAACAGCTACGATCAAGGCCAGATAAACGAAGAAAACCATCCTCTCACCAGTGGTTGTAAGCATTCTCAGAGCCGGATAAATGGATAATCCCTTTGATCACATCCTTGAGCTTTGCCTCTGCGTACAGGGCCACTTTCCATGAGTGAGCATTGTGATCAAGAGTTTCAATGCCTTCCTGATAGTATTCAATATACTTATGACGCACCAGGGTGCCGTAGTTGATTTTGGTGATACCTATTCGAATAGCTTCTTTGACATCTTCTTCTGGAATTCCCGTCGAGCCATGGAGCACCAGGGGGATATCAGTGACCGCCCGAATTTCTCGCAGAATATCCAGGCGAATATTGGGTTTGCCTTTGTAAAACCCATGCGCATTTCCGATCCCCACGGCTAAAAGATCTGGTTGACAGCCGGCGACAAATTCCTGTACATCATCTACCGAAGCCAAGTTCTTGTTATCTACGACTGCGCCGGTGTCGTCTAATCGGGCCAGTTCTCCCACTTCAGCTTCTACGGATACGCCAACTGCATGTGCGGCGCGAATTACTTCATTAGTCTTGGTGATATTTTCCTGGATTGAATCACTGGAGCAATCCAGCATCACTGAGTTGAACCCCAGGCTGATGGCTTCAATGCAGGATTCGAAAGTATCGCCATGGTCTAAGTGGATGGCTACCGGAACTGAAACCTTATCAGCGAAATACTTGCATACCGTTGCGAACCAATTGGCTCCATAGTAGTGGGTGTTCTTCACATACATCGCCAGCATAATCGGTGAAACCAGTTCTTCCGCCGCCTCGCATACCGCCCGAATGATGTCGTAATTGCCTCCCTGGGTGTTGATAGCAGGGACGGCATAGCCTTTTTGTTGGGCATGAGTACACATTTCTTGGCTGGTTATCAGGGACATTAGCCTTATTCTCCTGTTATTTGTTTGGCTACGAAACTGCTCGATGGATAGATTTTTCCTAGATTGATTCCCGGAATCGCTGAGTGGTTATTTGACTTTTCTCTTTTCTAGGAGTACGTATTCAGGTAAGGGATCACCGATTAATGGCAGACAGTATTCAACAAAGTTTGGGTTAATTCCATTGCCGCGAGCATTTATCCACTCTTGGGGGAATTTCTTCTCAACATTGGCAACCTGCGCTAAGGGCACCAATTTGAGCTTGGCTTCGTAAGGCGCACTCGAGATTCGCTTGATCGCCACCATATACCCAGATTTTCCCCCTACGGCAGATTTGACGGCGAATTCACCAACCCTGATAGCCTCTTCTCTATCCAGTGTTGATTGATGGGCGATCGATGCACGTCCAACCAGGCCGGGTTTCTCATTTCGGGAATTGATCCCCAAGTCATTGATGACCAGGTTCGAGAGCGTCTGCCCAACCCCACCAGGGATCTTGTGTCCAAATCCATCTACCAGGCCGGTGTCAGCAATTGATCTGCCATGGTCATCCACCAGGCCTTCACTGGCCACGACCAAAACGCCTTTGACTTGCCTGTGCCACGAGCTAACATCCTCTAAGAATTCACGTTTGACGAATGGTCGTTCGGGCAAATAGATCAAGTGTGGGCCGTGTTGATCGTCTCGCTTGGCCATTGCCGCAGCCGCAGCCAGCCAACCAGCATTACGTCCCATCACTTCTAGAACAAAGACGAAAATTGGCAACCCAGCCGCTTCTTGCGCCATTTCCATCGTAGTGACAGCCACATAACGGGCCGCGCTGCCATATCCCGGGCAATGATCTGTTTGCGCTAGATCATTATCGATCGTTTTAGGAATACCAATCACACGCATATTAAAATCGCCTGCCAGGGCTGCTATCTTTTGACAAGTATCCATTGAGTCATTGCCGCCGTTGTAAAATAAGTAGCGGATATTAAATTTTTCCAAAATCTCAAGGATGAGTGGATAGTCGGAATCGGTCAGTTTTCGACGACATGACCCCAGGGCTGATGAAGGGGTGAAAGGCAGGCGGTTTACCTTTGAAGTTGGTTCCCGGCGTAAATCGATGAAGTCTCCAGCTAATACGCCTTCGATTCCCTGACAAGCGCCATAAATCCCCTTGATCTCGGCATGTTTTTTGGCTTCGTCGATAACGCCCATGAGGGATGCGTTGATCACCGAAGTAGGCCCCCCTCCATGAGCGATTAATAGATTACCTTCCATGAGAAAATCTTTTTTATCCTTTTATTGCTCCTCCCAATAGCCCTTTCACGAACACCCGGCCAATAAATAGGAATAACAACAAAAATGGTAACGCCGTAATAACAGCACCAGCAGTTAATCGTCCACATTCGATATCAAAGGTTCCCATCCATTCGTAGAGACCTACTGGCAAAGTTTTATTGGATCGACTAA
>CAYWIC010000158.1:0-2659 GCA_964458115.1 uncultured Anaerolineales bacterium
AACCCTACCAGGCGTAAGGTTTCGACATCATCATCAACAATTAAAACCTTTTCGGCCATTTTTCCTCCTTAGGAAAAACCACTCCTATCAGTCTAGCATAAACTGAAACTCTCTTCAATCGTACTAGAGTAACTCTAACGTGTATAATATCCTTAATGCTATCACATTTTGGCACATATTTGCGCATAGATTTGCATTTAAATAAAGAAAAACCCATTATTTTGGGTGTTTCTGGGGGTCCAGATAGCCTCTACTTGCTGGATTTAATGGTCCAGCACGGATTTTCCGTCATTGTTGCCCACCTGGATCATCAACTACGGCCCCAATCAGCGGACGAAGCGCGTGGGGTGGGGGTGATTGCTGAGCACCTGGGCGTTCCCTTTGTTCTTGAAGAGATGGATGTAGCCTCCCTGGCGGAAGATCAGCACCTGTCATTAGAAGAAGCGGCCCGGATCGCGCGTTACCGCTTCTTGTTCAGGCAAGCAACGGATCATGGCGCGCAAGCTGTCGCCGTGGGTCACAACGCAGAAGATCAGGTGGAGACGATCTTGATGCACCTGTTGCGCGGCAGCGGCCTCAGTGGGCTCAAAGGCATGCAGCCGATTTCGCTTCCTACTCCTTGGAATGCGGAAATCCCTCTCGTGCGACCTCTGCTCTCGGTTTGGCGCAAGGAGATCCTTGAATATTGCCATCAGCGAAATCTAACGCCGATCTATGATGACACCAATCGGGATACGCAATTTTTCCGTAACCGCTTGCGCCATGATTTGATCCCCCACCTTGATGGATACGTTCCCGGCGTTAAGGAGCGCTTATGGCGCATGGCTGATATCCTGGCGGAAGATGATACGGTTATCGAAGAAGTGGTCGTTGCAGCAAGAAATCACTGCTTGAAATCAAAAGGAAATGGTTTCATAAGTTTTGATACCCGTGTGCTGACCTTTCAGCCCCTTGCAGTTCAGAGACGATTGATTCGTTGGGCAGTATCGCAAATTCGACCTGATATTCGCGACCTGGATTACGGCGCAGTTCAGCGCGCTTTGTCCATCGTTTCATCTTTAAGTCCAGCAAAGCAACATGATCTGTCCATGGGAATCAGAGCTTTCGTTGAGGATGACTGCTTATACGTGGCAACTTGGGAGGCAAATCTACCTAATGTGCAGTGGCCGCAGATCGATACAGCTGCTGAGGCAGCTGAGTTCCAGATCCCTGGAGAAATGGAATTGCTAAATGGCTGGCGTTTGCAGAGTGTATATGTCCGCGATCCAGACTCTGCTCGAAGACAAGCCCTCGAGAATCACGATCCCTATCGAGCCTGGCTCGATTTGGGGGACGGAGGGACAGGAGAAGCAACATTCATCCTTCGAACGCGATATGATGGGGATCAATTTCAACCTCTGGGTATGGGAGGCAAGTCAACGAAGCTGTCTCATTTCATGCTAAATCAGAAAATGCCTCGCCGGGCGCGCGCCGGATGGCCCTTGATTTGCGTAGGGGATGAGATCGCCTGGGTGCCAGGGTATCGCATAGGCCATGGTTATCGAATGCGGCAGAAGACTAGTGGGGTATTCTATCTACATCTAATTCCACCAGCATAGTATGCACTTAATTCGATTGTGGCGCACTAAATTGGTTTGCGCATATTGGGAAACTGAAGTAAAATTCTCACGTTAAAATTAATTTTAACGTGAGAAGCAGATCAATGGAAAACCTTCAGCCGCTTTCAGATTTCAATGCTATCAAAATCCTCTCCGACCCGCGGCGGTTGGCGATTCTACGCGCCTTGATGGCTGATGAGGCGACGCTGACACACCTGGGGCAGGCCATGGATATGCATCCGGCGAAAGTCCGCTATCATCTCAAATTGCTGGAAGAAGTTGGTTTGGTGCAATTGGCGCGCACCCAGGTCGTTGAAAATTACACTGAAAAATATTACCGCGCCACGGCAAAGGCATTCTCTATTCAGGTATCCGTATTGCCCAAGGGCGCGGGCAGAAATGCCATTATCGCTTCGGGAAGTAATGACCTGGCTCTGGATTTGATGGCTAACACATTCAGCCAGGATAAGAGGACACCAGCCCTGTTCACACTACCTGTGGGTAGCCTGGATGGTTTGATTGCCCTGCGGCAGGGTTTATGTCATTTGGCAGGCTGCCATTTACTTGATCCGCAAGGAGGCGAGTACAACACCTCCTATGTGCGCCATTTTTTTCCTGGGCAAACGATGCATATCGTGACCCTCGCCCATCGTCAGCAAGGGCTGATGGTGGCGTTGGGCAATCCTCAGGATATTTCGTCTTTGGATGATGTGGCTCGTGAGGATATCACCTTCATTAATAGGAACCCTGGCTCCGGTACGCGCTTGTGGTTCGATCAGCAACTCGAATCTTTAGGAATAGAACCGACTCAAATTGTGGGGTACACCACTGAGGTCAGCACGCACAGCCAGGTTGCCCAGGCGATCTGCTCAGGCCAGGCTGATGTCGGGGTGGGGATATTCGCTGCGGCCCAAAAGTTCAAGCTAGAGTTGATCCCCCTGTTTGAAGAACGCTTCGATTTGGTGATCCCGAAAGAAAAATACGAAAGCCGCCTGCTTAGGCCGGCCTTGGATTATCTTCAAACTGGCCAGTTTCGAAAGGAATTAGCCGAATTGGGCGGC
>CAYWIC010000158.1:2669-11792 GCA_964458115.1 uncultured Anaerolineales bacterium
CCATATTGTTTCATAAATAAATTTCCTGGCTATTATTCGCGCGAAATTGGCCAGGAAATTTATTTATGAAACAATATGGAGAAATCAACTATGCACCGAACTTTGAAACTGATCTTGATCTTAGCCTTTGTTCTTTCCATTCTCTTGGCGGCGTGTGGACCCGTTGCTGAAGAACCGCCCACCAACCCCAACTTGATCTTGGCGACCACTACTTCTACTCAAGACTCAGGTTTGTTGGATGAGCTTGTGCCTCTATTCCAGGATCAGACGGGCTATTTGGTCCAAACTGTTGCCGTTGGCACTGGCGCAGCTTTGAAAATGGCGGAAGATGGCAATGCAGATGTGCTATTGGTTCATGCTCCCTCTGCTGAAATGGCTCTCATGGATGACGGATGGGGGGCGGATCGAATGCAAATTATGCACAATGACTTTGTCATCGTTGGCTCTGCCGCTGACTCTGCCAGCATCGAAGGCTTGCCCACGGCCGCGGAGGCTTTCCAGAAAATTGCAGAATCCGGGGCGGATTTCATCACCCGTGGTGATGATTCTGGCACTAATAAGATGGAGATCAGCCTTTGGGGAAAAACCAACTCCGACCCAACCGGGCAGTCCTGGTATATCGACTCGGGGCAGGGCATGGGCGCTACACTGACCATTGCTTCTGAAAAGCAGGCCTATACTCTCACGGACCGCGCCACCTACCTGGCAAATAAGGCAAATCTCGATTTGGAGATCTTGGTCGAAGGTGATGCGGCGTTACTCAATGTTTACCATGTCATGACGGTCAACCCCGAAAAATGGCCTGAGACGAACTATGATGCGGCGATTGCCTTTGCTCACTTCATGACTGCACCAGAAACACAAGCCATAATCGGCGAATTTGGCATCGATAAGTTTGGTCAGCCGTTATATTTCCCCGATGCCGACAAAACGGATGCTGATTTGGGCTTGGACTAGGGGCACGTTTCTGTAAAATTAGGATTCGCCAAAAAGGTGCGTGGTTAACGTCCACGCCCTTTTTGGAAGTAAAACCATTCTAATGAAATAGTTGAACTATGATTTTCAACGGCGAGGTTCTTCAGATTACCATTCTGTCGCTGCAGATTTCAGCGCTGGCAACTGCTCTGAGCCTGATCATTGGCTTGCCATTTGGTACGGTGCTGGCGTTGGGGAAATTTCCTGGGCGCTCATTTTTATTAAGCATGGTCAACACCGGTATGGGATTGCCCCCTGTTGTCGTTGGGTTGTTCGTGGCGATGATGCTCTGGCGTTCCGGCCCGCTTGGAAATTTGCGGCTGATCTACACCCCAACGGCAATCATCATTGCTCAAGTGATTATTTCATTCCCGGTTGTTACTGGAATAACATCTGCTGCATTGCAAGCGCTCGATCCACGCTTTCGGCTGCAACTGTATGGTTTGGGAGCTTCACGTCTGCAAATGATCTGGACTCTCTGGAAGGAAGCCCGTCTGCCGTTGTTGGCTGCTTTGATGGCAGGTTTTGGGTCGGTTATTTCAGAGGTGGGTGCCTCGATGATGGTAGGCGGCAATATCCGTTATCAAACGCGCGTTCTGACAACAGCCATCGTGCTAGAAACGGGTAAAGGGCATTTCGATATTGCGATTGCTTTAGGTGTCCTACTTCTTGTAATCACCTTTTTGGTCAACTGGGCTTTGACCTGGATCCAGCAGAAAGATTCTTGATTATTGCTTATGAACGAGCCTCATCCGACTATTTTGGAAGTACGTGATCTCAGCTCGCGGCGCGGTGGGGAAATAGTTTTACGCGTGGGTAAGTTTCATGTAAGTGAAGGGGAGACTGTAGCTTTGATAGGTCCTAATGGATCCGGAAAAAGCACGCTCTTGCTTCATCTGGCCCAATTATTGAAACCGGAGTATGGCGAAATATTTTTCAGAGAGCAGCGGGTTGCTAGCAGTGATAACCTGGATCTTCGTAGGCGGATTGCGCTAGTACTCCAAGATCCCTTGTTGTTCAATGCTTCAGTATTCGATAATGTGGCCCTTGGATTGCGTTTTCGTCGACTGCCTGGGGCTGAGGTTGAGCAGCGAGTGGATCGATGGTTGTCTCTTCTGGGAGTCGCCCACTTAAGGGATCGGCGAGCTGGCCAATTATCGGGCGGTGAGGCCCAACGAGTTAGCCTGGCGCGCGCTTTGGCGTTAGAGCCTGATGTGCTCCTACTGGATGAACCCTTCGGCGCTCTCGATGCGCCAACGCGTGCCCGTCTATTGGAAGATTTCCAGGCCTTGGTTGCCGAGCTGGCAGTAACAATGGTTTTCGTGACACACGATCTAGATGAGGCTCTTTTCTTGGGCAATCAAGTCGCTGTGATTTTGAACGGCGAACTCCGCCAACAGGGACCGCCCCAGGAAATCTTCACCGCTCCGGCAGACCTGGATGTGGCTGCTTTTGTCGGGGTGGAGACTGTTATCCCCGGTAGGGTTGTAGATGTACGAAACGGTCATGTAACGGTTGATGTGGGAGACGTTCGAATGGAGGCTGTTGGGGGTGCAAAGATGGGACAGCCAGTGTACATGTGTCTTCGCCCTGAAGATATTACTCTTTGGCATTGCAAGGATATGACAAATTCCAGTGCCCGAAATTTATTGACAGGCAAAGTCGTCCGCTTAATGGCACAGGGTCCCTTAGTTCGTGTAGTGATCGATTGCGGATTCACTGTAGTGGCGCTGGTCACGCGCACATCGGTTCAGAATCTAGATTTGGGAGAGGGGAATGAGATCGCTGCTACTTTCAAGGCTAGCGTCGTACACATGATCCCGCGATCTGAGTGATAAGAATTTGTAACACGCGCAGACGCCAGGGTGCTTAGAAAATTCACTCACCCTGGCGTCTGCTCTCCTAAGTAGAGAATTTATTTTTCTTCGGCCTGTGCTGCCAGTCGCCTCAACTTTTGGCTGACCTCGCGCCATTGTACTTTGGATACCCCCAATTTTTGCCTGATCTTGTCAGGCTCCATTCCAGACTGCCAGTCGAGCAAGGCGCATGTCCAGCGGCACATGCTGAAGGATAGATGTTTATCTAGATCAGCTTCGTTGCTCAGGTCTTCTAGAAGGTATTCCAGGCGGCGTTGGGACCAGGGGAAGAGCTGATCGGTAAGCAAATACTCTGCGCTGTATTCTTGATATGCTAAAATCCAACTTTCTGGTAGAAGGATTTTGCGTTCTTTGTAGCGGTGTTTTGGGTTGTTGTAGCGCACGAATAGCATTGGACCGCCAGCTGCATCGCTTTCGGCGGCATCCAGATGCAAATGATTGGGACCCAAACTTAAACATTCGCTTTTCTTGATCCCCGTAGCGAGTAGCAAATCGAGCAAGACGAAATAGCGGGTATCGGGTTTTTCAGCCTTGCGGTACGCTTGGGCGACCGTGTAAACGGCCTCGATCTCTTTGCGAGTAAGCACCTCGGGCAGTGGACTGCGCACGGATTTTTGAACTACTGCCTCGGCTGGATCGACCAACACAACACCCGCACCGTGCAACCAACGAAAGAAGGCTTTGATTGAGGTGATCCGCCGAGCTAGTGTTTTTGGGCTGCAGGGGACCCCACGTACTTCGGTCATCCATTTCAAGAAATTGTTCAGATCGCTGGTGGTTATACTGCCGATTGAGCGGTCAGGGGGTAGGTAAGATGCCAACAAGCCAATATCCCCGATAAAGGCCTTGATGGTGTGAGGTGAGTTCCCTTGATCATTGAGATAAATCTCCCAGCCGTTGATCGCTGGAACCAGCGTAGTCTGCGCAGTGATATGAGCCGTTTTTCCGTCTGCCATCACGTCCTCCGGAAAGCTTTTCGTATAGCCAACACTATGCGTATAGTTTATCTCAGGAGGACACGAAAGTCAACCGGACTGGAGTACTATTCGATTAATGTGAGTGGTAGGTAACGCAATACGATCCCATCGAGGAATTTCTCAATAGGATCGCGGAAGTGATCAAGTATATTTTTTTAAATGTGATATTGCACGATAAATGGCATTAGCAGCCTTTTCCTGAGCAAAGAGAAGGAGCAAGCGAAGAACTAAGGCCTTGTTGTGTCTAATGTATTGAAATCAATTGGGGGAAATGCGCCACAATCCCATCGAGGATAAACTCAACGGCGATGGATCCTAAGATCAATCCCATTACTCGGTTCAACACAGATGTGACTGTACCGCCAAGTTTTGGCCCAAGAATTATTGAAGAGCGGAAAATCAAGAATACGATCAGCGCCACAGAAATGATCACACCATTTACCAACAATTTATGTGCTGTTCCTTCATGCACACTGGCATAGATGATGATCGCGCTAATTGCACCAGGACCAGATAAAAGGGGAATGCCGATAGGCATAATTCCGATGATGCCAACATTGTCCGATACGGAATGGCCGGATGATGTTGGTAAGCGAATCAGTCCCATCATCTCCAAGGCGAAGAAGAGTGTCAACAGGCCGCCGGCAATTTTGAACGCGCCGATCGTGATGCCGAACAAATTCAAGACGTGCATGCCGATGTATGTAAATACGATCAACGTTACTATGAAGGTAATAATGGAAACATTTACGATCTTCTTCTTCTCTTGAAGTGAGAATTTCTCTGTCAACCCCAGCAATACAGGCAACGTTCCGAGTGGTTCTGTGAGCGCCAGCAAGCCGATCAACAACTTGGTGTATTCATCCCAGTTTAGTAGTTCAGACCAGTCCATAATCGTCCTCCAGGAGCATCAAATCCATATTTGGCAATCTACCCTCATTATATCCAAATATTTGGATTCCTTATAGAATCCCACTCTTGATTTGGTCAAAGCAGAAGCGCCATGATAAACGTATCTTGGTACTCTCCATCACGATAGATAGAGTTGATGCGCCGTCCCTCAATAGCAAAGTTGAATTTCTTGTAAATGTGAATGGCGGGCTGGTTGCGCTCGAAGACGCTCAACTGGATGCGTGTCACAATGCCCGTGGACTTGGCCCACTCAATGGCGCGTTTCATCATAAGGTGGCCTATTCCCTGGTTGCGATACTCTTTTGCCAGAGAAATTCCCAAAGTTGTTACATGTCGGATTTTTCTACGATGGCTGCCGCTGCAATTGAGCGCGCCGATGATCTCATCCCCTACTTCGGCGATGAAGAATACAGAGGTATCAGAATCAGCACAATGACGCAGGAACTCTTGCTCCTGCTCGACGCTCATGGTGAAATCGCCGGGCGATAATTCTAAATGGATGCCGGGCTCATTACTGATGCGGTGCACGTAGGCGATCAGTTTTTCGGCATCAGCGGGCTGCGCTTCGCGGATATTGATTTCCATCCTATTATCCTCAAATATGAATGATACAGCCTCGTTGTTGTAGCTCCTCCAGCCAGGCTGGGTAGATATCAAATTTGTTCCAGCGTAGATCAAGCTTTTCTAACTGATGCAACCTTCGGACGCTTTCTGGTAATGACCAAAGTTGATTGGCGCGTAAATCCAAGAATCGCATATTGCCAAGCCCTCCAATATTATCTGGAAGGGAGGTCAGGTTGTTGAATCTCAAATTCAAATCAGTTAGCGAGTCTAAATTGGTGATGCTCTCAGGGATCTCGATTATTTGATTCCCCTGAAGGTCGAGTATCCGCAAATTCGATAGATCCCCCAAAGTAGGCGGTACCATGGTCAAGGCATTGTTCATGGCGTAGAGCTCACGCAAATTACTCAAATCTCCCAGGTGATTGGGCAGGCCTGCGACCGTATTGTTATAAAGTCGAAACTCTACCAGGCAAGGCAGTTCGCTAATCCATTCTGGGATTTTGGAAAATTGGTTGTCTGTGAAATTTAGGTATTCCAATTTGGTCAAGTGTCGCATAGATGCAGGTAAGTGCGATAGCAGATTGTCGCTGAGATAGAGATACCGAAGGCTGGTAAGTTTCCCCAGGGATTCAGGTAGCTGGCTGATCTGGTTGTGTCCCAGATCGAGCATGCGAAGATTGGTCAGGTTACCAAGCTCTTCTGGAAGCGATGTCAGGTTATTTCCTGCAAGATTGAGGGTCTGAAGATTGCGCAAACCCCAGAGCGAATCGGGCAGGACATCTAGTTGGTTATCCCAGGCGCTCAGGACACGCAAATCCTGAGTTTTGCCCAGATTTTCAGGAAGTTGTTCGATGCCAGTCGAATCGAGGATTATGGTACGTTTAGAATTGTAGCTGTGCTGGTGCAGTAATTGATCCATTGACTTCATACCGCGCAAATTGGGTTAGGTGCCACTCTCAATATTTTATAGACACGTATCTTTAGTGTATTTTCGTAATAAAAGTAAATATCATAGAAAACAATTTTGGTATTACATTCACAATCTTTATTTGCTGTTTTTGCTTCGATTTTCACTCTGAGTTTGTACTCTCCTAAAAAGTGATGAGTTTTCCCCGTAGGCCCATCATAATAAGTGATTTCAAAATGTGGATTTGGTATTCTGCGTGCTTTGACAATCGCTAATTTTCGAGACCCTTTGGTGGCAAAATCTACTTTGCCTACTACTAACTCTATTCTAGAACGCCATTTGAGCGCTTTCTGTTCATACCCATTTGGCGCTTCAATCCATTCATTCCGAAAATAATATTCGAAACCTTCTACAATTACTCTACAGTTGCTAACTGGCTCTCCTTCATTTTCCACAACAAGCCAAATAATTCTTTCATCTCTATTTGGGTTCAATAATCTATAGAGATAACGTCTTTTCGAGCCAATTTTGATTGTTATATCTTTGTTGATTTTCTTGTCCCTAGAAAACATCTGCACTTTCTCTTTTGTGTCTTGCCGTAGTTTTGTTAGCTATCCTCCAAATTAGTACACGTCCAAATCTTTCCCCAAAACAACCTGCCCAGAATAGTTTTCGTGTACTTCCGCCAGGATGTCAGCCTCACTGCCGCCCCAAAATAATGTGTGGTAAAGAACCAATAACTTGGGTCTGATTTGATTGGCGATCTCTGCCAGTTCAAATGTTGATGTATGATTTATGGCATGATAATCCTTCCAGAACTGGTTTTTCTGTTCGTAGGCTTTCTTGTAATAGACCTCGTGGATCAGGACGTCCGCGTCCTGGCCGTATTTGATAATGTTCTCACAGGGGGCGGTATCCCCTGAAATCACTATAACCCTCTCCGGGGTTGTAAAGCGGAATCCATAGGCATTGGGCCAGGTGCCGTGCTTCACCTGGAAGGCTTCCACATTGATGTTCTTGTCCTCAAAGATCATCCCTTCCTCAATCTCGTGGGCATTCACCCGCCAGCCCTGGTTGTTGGTTGGCTCCAATCCATATACGCGGTATTTGATGTCATCTTGATAGGCCTTGATGATGTGTGTGGTCATCTTGGCAATTCCATCAGGGCCATAGACTTCCAGGGGTGCATCACGGCCCATAACCCAAGGCGTCAAGATCAAGTCGGCGAAACCAATAGTATGGTCTGAATGCAGATGGGTTAGGAAGGCAGTTTTCAGGTTCTTGAGATCGAGCGCTGAGAGACTGCCCCCATATTGGGGTGTGAGCGCGGCTGCCTGGCGGACCAGTCCTGGGCCAAAATCGACCAGATAGGGAGTTTCATTTACCAGGATGATCAGGGAGGGCCCTTGATGGGATGGATCTGGATTGGGGTTACCTGTGCCCAGTAAGATGATTTTTGGATTTGACATATGTTTCTTGGTGGTTCCGTTCTAAATAGTTTCTTCGATATGCTCCAATCAGTATACTGATTCTTTCATTGGAAATCAATGTATTGGCATAAGAAAATCGCCATCCATAGGATGGCGATTTGAAAAGTTCCTCAATTCGGTTATTGTTTTTACTATGCTGAGCCTTTTACTCCCCAGACATTCGTCATATCATACCCAAGCTTCGAGAGAAAATCCTTTGTATTATCGATGATCTCTTGATCATTGCCATTCCAGCCGGAATGATAGTGGCCTGATTTTGTATCAATGCCTTTGATTTCATTATCCTCACTGCCAATATAGAGTTGCCCAGCTGCGTAAACTTCCATTGGTCCGTTAAACATCATGGCATACAGCCTGCTCCCGGTTGTTAGCTGGCTGTGAGTTACACGTTTGTAGATATCGAGGCCTTCACCCTGGTAGGGGTCTTCTGGGTTGATCCTGAGCTGGTATGCCTGAAAACCATCTTCGTTTTGCTCATCGATGGCAACGATGATGAATATATATTTATAGTATTCTGCATCAGGGTCATTGCCAACATTAATAATTAATGGCATAGCTTTGTATCGAGGGTCATGCTGAATTTCATTGGTTGATTTGCTCTCTGGATACCAGACTTGAACGGTTTGGCTGTCACCATTGGGCGGTTCGATTGCCCCGCATAAAGGAATTTCTCCATAAATTGGAAATTGTGAAACCTTTTCTAGGTCCTGTAACCAATTTATATTCTGGAATGGCCCGCTGGGAAAACTATCGTAATAAATGTAAGTCGTTTTCTCTTCATCGATTGGGGAATGATCGTATCGATCAGCGGAGACATCTGGCAACTGAGTAGTGGCGATATTTACCACTGCAAGGGATAACCCGGCGCCAAGCGCGCATCCTGCCCCGGCTCCTATGCCAAGTGTAAATACGGCTGTTGCTGTGGCGCCAATTGCGCAGCCAATTGCGGAGGCTATTACAGATTCTTTGAATATTCCTAACAAAGATTGTGGTACGAGCGTCCGCCTACGAGACGATGAAGCAAAGTAATCACAATCGATGAGAGGCAATGCCTCGACAATTTGTTGTGCTTCATCGGTTGTTATGGGGATACCGTATGCATCTGCTACGGCCTCTACATCTTCCACTGTTACTTGATGAGACAATTCGCAACCTGTCCAATCATAGGGATATCCCGACACGAGTTTAAGGTTCGAAAAATCGTAGCGTACGTATTGATTTCCATCAAACATATATGCTTGATCTTCCGGCATCAACATGGCGGATTGCAAGCCTTCTTCGGCGAAGCCATCGGGCAAACCAAAAGCATTTTTTGAATATAAATTGGCCGGGTATCCACTGTCGAGCTTCAATTTGTTGAAATCATAACGTGACTCTACTGCAGTAACTCAGGCAAAACAGAAGCGTTGAGCAACAAAAAA
>CAYWIC010000159.1:0-11762 GCA_964458115.1 uncultured Anaerolineales bacterium
ACCCGCGGTGGCAAATTTATTTTTTTGGGGTTGGGGGTGGGGCCACCCCCCCAACTCACCCCTAAATCTGGGGGATCACCCCGGCAATTCCTAGAGAGCCTGAATTTGCACAATTTTTCCAAGGAGATTTATTATGAAGATTCACTTCCATGGTGCTGCCCGTACGGTCACAGGGTCACAGCATCTCTTAGAGTTCAATGGTCACAAACTCTTGTTGGAATGTGGTTTGTATCAGGGGCGGCGAAAAGATACATATAAAATAAACCGCCATTTCCATTTTGATCCTAAAGAAATTGACGCTGTAATCCTTTCTCACGCGCATATCGACCATAGTGGAAACTTGCCCCATCTTTCCAAAGATGGCTACGATGGACCCATCTATGCCACCAAAGCGACCGCCCACCTGTGTACGATCATGCTGATGGATTCGGGCCATATCCACGAATCTGATGCCGCCTATATCAATAAGAAACGCGCCCGGCGTGGTGAACCCCTGGTTGAACCTCTCTATACTCAAGTCGATGCAGCCATGGTGGCGCAATGTTTCGTCGGCACGCCTTATGAAAAAAAATTCGAGCCAATTCCCGGCATCGTGGCACGTTTTGTTGAAGCGGGGCACATTTTGGGTTCAGCGGCTGTTGTATTAGATATCGAAGAAAATGGCCGGAAATTCCGCTTGTGGTTCTCCGGGGATATTGGACGCCGGGACATGCCTCTCCTGCGCGATCCAGTTTTGCCCAGTGATACAGATTATCTGTTGATGGAATGCACTTATGGGGATAAGACTCACCGTAACCCACAGGACGCTTTTGATGAGTTCCATGAGATCGTACTAAAAACTGTCAATCGAGGGGGCAAGGTGATCATTCCTGCCTTTGCAGTGGGTCGCACGCAGGAATTGGTTTACAGCTTACATCAGATGATCGATAGTGGTGATATCCCGCGTATTCCAGTATTTGTTGATAGTCCATTGGCGATCAACGCTTCGGAGATCTTCAGCGCACATCCGGAAGTGTTCGACGAAGAAACCAAGGAATTTGTGCGCAATGATCAACACCATACCGCTCTGGGGTTCGATTTGTTGTCCTATACTCGCTCGGTCGAGGAGTCGAAAGCCATCAACGATGTCAAGGGACCGGCAGTCATCATCTCCGCATCGGGTATGGCCGAAGTGGGGCGGATCCTACATCATTTGAAGAATAATATTGAGAACCCACGTAACACGATCTTGATCGTGTCCTGGCAGGCACCCCATACCCTTGGGCGGCGTCTGGCAGATCGGGAAGAACAGGTCAAGATCTTTGGAAAAGTGTATACCCGGCGGGCTGAAGTAGCCACCATCGGCGGCCTCTCGGCGCATGGTGGTCAGAATATGCTGGTTGAGTATGCCGAGGTGGTCAAGGATCAGGTTCAGAAGGTCTTCCTGGTTCATGGGGAGGAACGCGGTGCTGTTCCTTTGATGGAGAAGCTCGAAGGAGTTGGTATCCCCGAAGTGTATTTCCCTGAAGCGCATACATCAGTCGAACTATAATGTAGTTAGGTACGCCTTTGGAGAAAAAAGAGGTGTTAATGGCGTTTTGCGCCACTAGCACCTCTTTTTTCTCCGTTCTCCCTCCCCTGATTGTCGTGGGATGCGTAGGAATGGGGGCAAGCATTCGCTTTATATGTGGAGTACATTTTTAACCTGAGTTGCGTTTATCGCAGAAAAACCGTTGAGCAGAGGCAGGGCTGTAGTCGAAACGCCCTGAATTGCCTTCGACCACGCTTTACTCCGCTCAGGCAGTTAAACTGGTTTCTTATCCGTATTCAGGTTATTTTGATTTATTTTGAAGGAGCCCCTATTACGTGAAATTGCTCAAGTACTGCGATGATTCCGATGTAAGAAAGTCATTGTTCGCGCATTCTAATAATCGCATAAGAAGATTCGGCCAACTCTCCTGCAAACCCGCATGAGGGCTGCGTTATTGAGGTATAGACTATGAGTGATTGGAATAAAGAAATTATCGAAGAGTTTCGAGCAAATGAAGGCAAAGTGGGCAGGCATTTTGAAAACATGACCCTGCTCTTGCTGCATACGACTGGAGCGAAGAGCGGTAAAGCGCGTATCAATCCTGTAGTTTATCTAGAAAATGGTGATGAGTTGGTTATCATCGCCTCCAAAGGTGGTGCGCCGACCCACCCCGATTGGTACCATAACATTATGGCTAATCCAAATGTCGATGTGGAAGTTGGTGTGGAGAAGTTTCAGGCTAAGGCCAACGTGGCTCAAGAGCCAGAGCGGGCGAAACTATATCAAAAAATGGCCTCCCAGTATCCTTTCTTCAATGAGTATCAACAGAAGACGGAACGCATCATCCCTGTGGTCAAATTGACCCGTATATAGTGATTTCCGTTTACCCCTCTGATCTGCCCTGGTATAATGCGGAGCGTTCGGAGAGGTGCCAGAGTGGACGATTGGGGCGGTCTCGAAAACCGCTGTAGCCTTACCGGCTACCGAGGGTTCGAATCCCTCCCTCTCCGCTGAGAATATGATGAACCGGGTTGCTGCAAGCAACCCGGTTTTTATCAGGGAATTGGTAAAATCTTTGGAAGATTTTCCATCGGTAAGTAATTCGACATCGTCACACTCGCGAGAATATCCGGGCCTAACGTCAAAAAAATGTCGAATTTAAGGTCAGGAGTTACGCACATGAAGCGGATTGGGCTTATTCCCAGCTAATTTCTCGCTGGATTGCGTAAGTCCTAAAGGTAATAGATTTATAGGGCATTATCATGGCTGAGGAAAAAGAATTCTTCTGTTCAAGTCTGGCTCAGGAATATAGGGTACCTCTTATTGGAACGGCCACGCGCGGCGATATCTGGTTCTTGATAGAATATCCGGGAGCATGGGGGGCAAAGGCATTCGAAGAAAGTGAAATTCCAGAACGAGTTAAAAGATTTTTATCGGGTATTGCGCTTGAGGGAAAGCGCGTTCGAACCTTGTTGATCCGGCAAGATCGATCGAGATCCCAACCGGGGATCCGCTTCTTTGTGGGGCATACATCTGTTAATGAACCCAAACTCTTTGAATATAAAATTGATGACTACGCGGATATCTTGGATTTAGATCTCTCCAGGCTGTCTTTTGATGATCAGGCTGACCATGCCAACCTGAGAGAAGAACCACTCTATTTAGTTTGTACAAACGGCCGCCGGGATAAATGTTGCGCGCTGTATGGCCCCAATGTTTATCAGGCTTTAGTTGAAGAAGTAGGAAAATCGGTCTGGCAATCATCACACATCGGAGGGCATAACCAGGCGCCGATATTGTTGTTCTTTCCCCATGGGGTGAATTATGGGAGTATGTCTCCGGATGAAGCGCGCAACCTGGTTCAGGAGTACCAGAACGGACGCATTGTTCTGCGCCATTATCGCGGGCGCGTGGGGTATGAGACTCAGCTTCAGGCGTCTGAACATTTCTGGCGTGAACGGACTGGGAATCTTGATTTGCCTGGAATGCAAATTGAATCTGCTCTCCAAATAGATGCTGACCGGTGGGACGTGGCGGTTAGCGGTGTGAATGGAGAGCGTGTGGAGTGGTTTATGATCGAGCGCCGTAGGTCAGATTTCAGCATTCCCATCACCTGCACTAAGAAAAAAGAACGCCCAATCATCTCTTTCCACCGAGCATAATGATCCCATGAAATTGGCCACACTTTGTTACCTGCGCAAAGACGAGCACACCTTGATGATCCATCGTGTCAAAAAAGCGAATGATATGCACGCTGGAAAATGGAATGGTTTGGGGGGTAAGTTCGAGCCAGGAGAATCGCCTGAGGAATGCGCTCGCCGCGAAATACAGGAAGAATCGGGCTTTATCCCCAAAGAGCTTGTCCTAAAAGGAATTATCACATTCCCAGAGTTTTCCAATTTCGAAGATTGGTACACCTTCATCTTCCTGGTGTCCGAATTCGAAGGGCAGATGATTAACTCGAATGAAGGCAATCTCGAATGGGTTTCCAATAATGAACTGCTCAATCTCAATCTATGGGATGGGGATCGCGTCTTCTTGCCCTGGTTGGATCGGCCAGAGTTCTTTTCGGGAAAGTTTATCTACGAATTAGGGGTGTTCGTCGATTACGAAGTGTTTTTCTATCCGATTGCATAAATCATATCGGTTTTTCTGGTTCCATCGCTCTGCGGTGGAACCAGAAAAGCAGTTAATCCTAATCCTTTAAGATTATCATTTTTTCCAACTCCCCAAGAGATTTAACGACCGTACATTCAGCATCTGGAAAGATCCCCCTGGGATCGAGTAGAATTGGCGTGATCCCCGCATTTTGAGCGCCAATGATATCGGCATAATAATTATCGCCCACGTAAATGATTCGCTCTGGATGGCTGCCCGTTTCCTGAAAAGCTCGGTCGAAAATAACCGGGTCAGGTTTCCAGGCGCCGACTTCCGCAGCGACGTAGGCAAAATCAAGATAATCAAATAAACCTAGTTCCTGGAGCTCTTCGTGGCAGGGATTGGAACGGTTGGAAATCAAACCTACGGTATAGCCGGCTTTTCGAAGAACACCCAGGGTCTCGAAATCTTCAGGGTGAACCTGGCTTTGGGGGTTGTAATTATCCTCCATCAATTGAGCCAACTCTGGTCCCAGTTCTGCTGCTTCCCCTTCGGGAACACCGAGAGACTTGAAGTAGCGAGTAGTGTAATTATTCCAGAAAGGCCGCTCTAATCGATCAAATTTATCGATATCCTGGCTGAGTTCATCTGATTGAGCCCAATAGTAGTGCGCCCAGCGGGCACCTTTTCGGCGACAATCTGGCGAATTAGTGATCCCAAGACTCACTGCGTAATTGAATTGGACTTCATCTGCGGAAGGGACGTTGTGACGCAAGGTGCCATCCAGATCGAAGATGATGGTTTCGAAGTGGTTGCGATGTAGCATTTAGCCTCCGATATAGGACATTTCGACTTTGGGGAGGGAAGTGGTTTCCGATGAACGGATTTCGGAATAGCGGTCTTCGCGTGGATGCCAAATGGATGCAATACGCCTGGCGATCTCTTCATCCGTGGCTCCAGCGCGGATCATTGTGCGCAAATCGTGTCCATTGATCCCGAACAAACAGGTATACAGCTCCCCCTTGGCTGAGAGCCGCAGTCGGGTGCAGTTGCCACAGAACGGTTGGGTTACTGAAGCGATCACGCCGATTTCACCTCCGCCGTCCTTGTAGCGCCAGCGGTTGGCGACTTCACCCCGGTAATTGGGTTCCAAGGGCTCGATTGTCATCTCGGTATTGACGACATCGACAATCTCATGGGCGGTCAGGACATCATCCATGCGCCAACCATTGGTGGTGCCCACATCCATGAACTCAATAAAACGCAATATGTGGTCGCTGCCGTGGAAATAACGCGCCATGGGTAGTATATCTTTCTCGTTGACGCCGCGTTTGACCACCATATTGACCTTGATAGGTGTGAACCCAGCATCTGCCGCGGCCTGGATGCCATCCAGGACACGTTGGACGGGGAAATCGACATCATTCATCACTTTGAACGTCTCTTCATCGAGGGCATCCAGACTGATCGTAATGCGGTCCAACCCGGCATCCTTGAGTGCTTGAGCTTTGGCTTCTAGGATCGAGGCATTTGTGGTCATTGCCAATTCGATGCCTGGGATTTGGGAGAGCATTCCGACTAATATCTCGATATCCCTGCGTAAGAGCGGTTCTCCACCGGTCAGACGGATTTTGCGGACCCCTTGGTTTGCCATGACGTGCGCAACGCGGGTGATTTCCTCGAAGGTGAGTAGATCGGCCCGCGGCAAAAATTCATAATCATGCCCAAAAATCTCTTTGGGCATGCAGTATGAACAACGGAAGTTGCAGCGGTCAGTTACCGAGATGCGTAAATCCCGCAGAGGGCGTCTGAATTTATCGTTTAGTGACACAATATTCCTGTTTCAATAACCAATAATTGACCTGCTTTGTTAGCGTGCCAAAAAGTTCGAAATTTGATTTGAATGCTGCGCGGAGAACGAGTTAATTACTAGAGAGCCCACGCGAAGCATATATTTGGACTAGGATTTAGAGCGCATTCTTACCAAAAACTGCCTTTATTTGGGGCAATTCCTGCGATCCATTTTCCTGAAGCTTACCCAAGAAATTCTCAGGGGCGAATTATACTCTACCCACGGGCAAACTTTTGCTCAAAATATGCTGATCAGGACGATTGTATCGTCATTGAGAGGATTTACACTTAGAGTCACGGTGCATCTTTGGTCAGCGTTCATAAATGAGAGCACAGCATAGGTCGATGTGAGCACAGACGTGTCGTCCCCAGTACTCCAACCATAGTTTGGCATCGCATTGCGGTAGAAATCGATCACATCATCGAGATTCATGGATGTGGTATAAGACACCAGGCTGGAGCTGCCAAAGAAGTCATTGATCTCTCCCCCAACCAGCGGAATATTTGGCGGTGCCTGACCATAAGCACCTTCGGTGATCACTACCTGCGCGGTAGCGATAAGATTGGATCCTTCCTCTGGAAGATCTGTAATGGCGGCTTGCATGGTTTCCATTAATCCCATCGCGTCCGCAGTCTGCACGATGCCACTCCCTTCTACCGTTGAGATGATCTCTTGACCGGCGGTGGCTAAGGCCTGAGCGGTTTGGGCGGCACTCTCGACTTGTTGTGCTCTCTCGGCGATACTGCCCATGTTGCAGGTACAAGCCAGAACAGCCAAAAGTAACACAAACAACCAAATATATCGAAATGCTTTCATAAAATTCTCTCCTCGCTATCGTACTCGATTAAGTTTTACCACAGATCATTATCGTAGGCTATGCAACCCTCTTGGTGATTTCCCGTATAGTGATTTCAGATAAACAAATTTTGTGAAAAGGGCTTTTTAGGAGGCTCTGTCCTCTGGAACCGCCTATCACAACAACCCTGGATCTGGTGTTGAGAAGTAGGCTCTCTGGGGATCACCCCGGCAATTCTTGGAGAACCGAGAAGTAGTAAAACTAATTAAAAATCGAGGAGGATAAACTATGGGCTTGATAGAGTTTATCGTGGGGATCGTAACTGGAATATTTGGGCTGGTCTTTGGACTAATTGGAGCCGTTTTAGGGATCGTGGGGGGCATCATTGGCCTAGTTTTGGCCATCGTTGTTGGCGCAGTGCTGCTTGTCCTGGCACTTGTTCTGATCCCTCTGGCATTGCCGATCTTGTTCTTGATCTGGATCTTCTAATTTCAGAAGCAAACCCCGACATAAGAGTAGCGATGTGCCTAATCCCTAAGGGAGGGCACATCGCTTTCTTTTTGGAACTTGACAAAAAATAATCCGTTCGCTAAAATATCTTACATCGATAAAAATTATTTTAGTGATAAAAGGAATTGTAATGATGGAGTTTCAACCTGCCCCCACATTTACCATTGGAGATTTGGAAACCCTCAAGGTCATCGCCGACCCTCTCCGGGGTCAGATCGTCGAAGTCCTGGTCCCGGAACCCAATACGATCAACCAGATCGCCGCAAAATTGGGTTTGGCGCCTAGCAAACTCTATTACCATGTCAATATGCTTGAAAAAGTCGGTCTTATCAAAGTCGTCGATACCACGCAGCGGGGCAATATCATCGAAAAGCACTATTGGGTCACGGCTTTGGATTATCGCGTCGAAGATGGATTGTTCAATTTCTCTACACCCGAGGGACAACAAAATATCAGCGATCTGATGATCGCCCCAGTGGAGACTACGCGCCTGGATATCATCCGCAGTCTGGAAGCGCGCGCGTTCAATTTGGAGCACGGTGCGGAGAAACGTCCCCGTGAGGTGATGATCTCCCGTGAGCTGAGCCGTATCTCTGATGAGAAAGCCATGGAGTTCATTGGTCGTTTCAAGGAGCTGGTTGAAGAGTTTACTCTTGCTGATGAGCCCGATGCCGATTTGGATGCGCAAGCACACGCGCTGATGATCGCATTCTATCCCACTTTTTACTACGAGAAAGCAGAGAGTGATAATGAATGATTCTAAACCCACTCCTAAAAATATGCGCTCATTTGTGACCATCTGGTTAGGCCAGGTGATCTCGATCCTAGGCTCTGGCTTGACAGGTTTTGCAATGGGTGTCTGGATCTATGACCAAACAGGCAGGGCTACGCCTTTTGCAATCACAGCCCTGTTCTCATCATTGCCGAATGTGCTGCTCTCGCCCGTCGCGGGTTCGGTCGCCGATCGCTTCAACCGCCGCCGCATTTGTCACACTGTTGGCAGCATCATTGATATTCACGGAAAGTTTGCAGATCTGGCACATCTATTTATTGGCCTTGTTTGGGTCAATTTTCTCAGCGTTTCAAGAACCAGCTTATCTTGCTTCGACAACGATGTTGGTGCCCAAGAAAGATCTGGCGCGCTCCAGTGGAATGATGCAAATGGGCCAGGCGATTTCATCGATTCTCACCCCGGTGATTGCTGGTGCATTATACGGCTTCATTGGTTTGAAAGGAATTGTCTTGATCGATGCGGTTACGTATCTGTTTGCTGTTGGTGCGCTATTAATGGTGCAGATTCCTCAACCAAAAGCCATCTCCGGCGAAGCGGAAGAAGAAAAGAAGTCTGTTTGGGCAGATGCACTGTTCGGTTGGAATTACCTGCGTCTGCGGCCGGGATTGTTTGGACTGTTGTGGTATTTCGCCATGGTGAATTTCTTCTTGAATGTTTCTGGGGTGATGATGGGGCCATTGATCCTCTCGTTTGGCACTCCCACAGAATTGGGCATTGTTCAGACCGTATTTGGCGTCTCCATGTTAATCGGAAGCCTGATCATGAGTGCCTGGGGTGGCCCGCAGCAACGGGTGAGCTGGCTTTTTGGTACGATTGCCCTGGCAATCTCGGGTATGTTAGTCACCGGCTTGCGGCCCAATTTGTGGTCCATCGCTTCCGGGGCCTTCATCTTGATGTTTTTTGTTCCGATCGCATCAAGTCTGAGCCAGGCCATTTTCCAGACAAAAATTGCTCCAGAGGTGCAGGGTAGGGTTTTCGCCATTCGGCGTATGATCTCTCAATCGATCATGCCGATTGCTTTTATGATCTCTGGACCGTTGGCGGATGGTGTGTTCAATCCTCTGTTAGTGGAGGGTGGTGCTCTGAGCAATTCCTTTGTTGGGGACATTTTGGGGATTGGCCCAGCCAGGGGAATAGGTTTGATGTTTGTGCTCTCGACTCTGTTTGGGTGGGTTGCCTCTTTGGTGGCTTACGCCAACCCGCGCATTCGTATGGTCGAAGAAGAACTGCCTGATGCAATACCGGATGACCACGAAGATACCACTGAAGGTATCAAATTTTATGAGGGAGTAGAGCCCTCCCATGCAGATTGAATGGCATATTCAAGATAGAAACATGAATTATGGCAAGTTGGTTTTGCATCTGGATTCCAACCATATGGACGTTTCACGCTCCTTTTGACCAGTATAATGTAGTTTGAAAGCAGATCATTTCGAATGTCGTTAAATTGTCGTCCTTACGACATTGTGATTCTGGCTTTGCTCCCTATAATGATCCACAATTCAATCAAAGGAGTGAGTCATGATCCAACCCGATATTGGGCTTAAAGTCGCCGAACTTCGGCAGAGTAAAGGGATCACCCAGGAGCAACTAGCAGAATACTGCGAAGTCAGCACCCGCACGATCCAGCGTATCGAAAGTGGGGAGGTGGAGCCGCGTGCATTCACGCGTAATAACTTGAGCAATGTACTCGAGTTTGACTTCGGAGAAGACAACACCCAAAGCGAAACCTTTTGGCTGGCGATGCTGCATCTGAGCTGTGTGCTCAGTAATGTGATTATCCCGCTGGTAATCTGGTCGTGGAAGAAGAAGAGCAGCTACAAGATCGATAAGCACGGCCGTGATGTGCTCAATTTCCAGATTACGGTTACATTGATGCTTTTTGCGGCGGCATTCTTTTTGATCGTGATCTTACCAGCGATGCTAGTGTTCGCAAACACTACTGGGGGGAATGTGGAAGTATTAAGTGGGGTAGCCTTGCTGAGTATAGTGCCTTTGATCCTGATTGGCATATTCACCACGTATCAAGGGGTTGTCAATACAGTGCGCGTGTTATCCGAAAAGCCCTATAAATACCGCCTGAGTATTCCATTTGTCAAATAAGTTAGGACTTTCGCAGTTCAGCGAGAAAATGGCTGGGTATAGGGGGTGGGGGGGTAGCCCCCCCCCCCTATACCCAGCCCAATCTGCTTCAAGTGCGTAACTCCTTTAAGTGTTTAATTTGAACTCTGGCTAGCAGTCAGCGATAGGGTACCGCTCTTTGAGGATGATAAGAGCGGTTATTTTTATGATGTGGTGATTATTCCCTCTATTCTTGACATTTTTAGGCATGTTAACCCAGAATTTATTAGATCATTAAACTCAAAATACAAGCCAGAGTGCTGAGTGCATTTGCGTAGGTGATTCTCTTCGCTGGGGTTGCTCTTGGTTGGGGGATTCTCTAAATCACCAATCAATGCTGAAACGAATGCTATCATTGCTGCGGATACTCCAAATCTGGTGTAGAGATAGTAGAAGGAAATCTCTAGGGGGTGCAATCGATCAAGTAAAAGGTGGATCTTTCAGCACAATAAGTTGAGAAGATGGGGGGAAAATCTGATCAAATCGGTATCATCGTGGAGACCAT
This sequence comes from uncultured Anaerolineales bacterium, assembly GCA_964458115.1. Classification (GTDB taxonomy): domain Bacteria; phylum Chloroflexota; class Anaerolineae; order Anaerolineales; family UBA11858; genus NIOZ-UU35. The sequence goes on from CAYWIC010000159.1 coordinate 10,686, forward strand.
CGATGATATCGCCTCTCAGACCAATCTATTGGTATGGAATGCGGCCATCGAGGCGGCGCGAGCTGGAGAACACGGCAAAGGCTTTGCAGTAGTGGCTGACGAAGTGCGCAAGCTGGCAGAGCAAACCGCATCGCCGACTATGGAGATCTCAGAATTGATCGAAGAGTTCCAGGTTACCGTTGAATTGGTTGACAATGGGTCATCCAAAGTCATAAAAGATGAGCTTTCTTTAGTTCTGGAGGACTTGCAGTAATTTATAACCTTTTTACCTGGCATTTATCGGGCGTTTACTGTATTTTCTTCTGGAAGGTGCCAAAATTATTACAGCTAAACATATAGAACGCAAGGAGTATTGAAAAAATTTGCGATTTGGGAAATCAAAACTTCCCGACCGCTCAATGGAATGGTAAATCATGGCAAAGCAATTAGTAATCTATCTTCTAGCCGGAGAACAATTTGGAATAGAGATCACGGCTGTTGAAAGCATCATCAAGATGCAAGAGATTACCGTGGTTCCTCAGTCTCCTGATTTTGTAGAAGGTTTAACCAATTTGCGCGGTGATGTGCTGCCAGTGATTGATCTACGAAAGCGTTTCGGAATTCGCCCCTCAAAAAATCTCGATGAAGAGCGAATTGTTGTTGTTGAGGTCGATGGACAGCAAGTGGGCATGATTGTCGATGCAGTCACGGAAGTACTGACAGTAGAAGGCGAGGCCATCGAACCGCCATCGTCGCTGGTCCTTGGGAATAACATCGATTTTATCAGCGGTATTGCAAAGGTCGATGATCAATTAGTGACGATCATCGATTTGAAAAAGGTGCTTGTCTCAGAAGAAATGTTAGAACTGGCCGCAATGGATACAGGATGAGAATCTCGAATCTGGCGGTCGTTATATATTTATTCTCACGAGCCATTTACGGAAAGTTAAGAGTAGGAAGATTATGCCGGATCTAAATCGAAAGGAAATCATAATTATATTGTCATCTGTAAAAAAAGCTCGCTTATCCGGAGTTGACCTCTCAGGCTGATTGACTGACAAATCTCAGGAGGGTTTCCCTGATTGAGATGGGAAAAGA
>CAYWIC010000160.1:0-11635 GCA_964458115.1 uncultured Anaerolineales bacterium
CTTTTCCCATCTCAATCAGGGAAACCCTCCTGAGATTTGTCAGTCAATCAGCTTTGGCAGTTAAAGTTAGATGTTTTACTCCTTCACTGTTAGAATGCCCGGGAACCTAGTAACCACAACAAACGTCTAGAAAATGGTCCGTTTCAATTCAAGACCTAATTGTTTGTATTATACTTATGGTGATATGCCCCAAAAACTGCGCATCGTATTGATGATTCTGGGTGTTACGCTGATTTTCTGCTCGTTAGCGATCCTTAGCTTTACGTTTTGGCCGGCAGAGATCTTGCAGATCCAGACGACTCTGGATCCAACCGTATTTGTTTCCCCATAATAATGAACGCTTCACGTTGGATTTGCTATCTGATTGTTCTGTGTTTTTCCGTTATGTTAGCAGTTTCCTGCCACCCAGCGATCGCGCCGGAAGCGGTGTCTCCTGAAGCAACTATCGAAGAAGCAGCATCAGCAGAGGAGCCTGCAGAAGAATCTGAAGCTGCTGATATTTTCACTGCAACTCCACTACCGAGTCCCTTTCCCACCCAACGGGAGATTGCTCCTACCCCGGTAGTCGAGCGGCGTACACTCCAACTGGAGTGGCCCAACCGCATCTTGCTAGGGGATTCTGATGTTGTGCGGCTGGCAGTCTTCCCTACTGAAGAAGGATACTCTGTGACTGCTGAATTCCCAGAACACCAGACCATAACTCAAAATGTGCCCATTGTACGCCCAGATGGATATGACCTCTTCGCTGTGGCTCGGTTGGATGGTGTGAAATTCGAAATCTCCCCGCAAGGTGAACAAGCCTACCATTTACCTGAAGGAAAACCTGTTACCTGGCATTGGTCACTTACCCCAAAGCAGCCGGGACACCACCGGCTGACGGTCACTCTATCTATTCGATGGGAACCGCTTCCTGAGACACAAGGTAGCAGCAGGCAAGCCGTTGCATATTCGAAAGGCTTAGATGTGTATGCGGATTCATTTCTCGGCCTGTCTCGTGGTCAGGCACTGACAGCTGGATTTTTTAGCCTGCTATTTGGCGGTGGTATCAGCTTGTTTGGGTTAATGAGTAAAGCCACTCCCAAAAAGCAGCGTTATTCTGGTATCCAGCAGGCTGATTCGACAAAAGGTCTCGATGGCCCTGCAGACTCGAAGTTGAATTTTGGAGTGGATACTTCTCCGCAAACATCGCCTACACCTACTTCCAGTGAGTTTGATACCTCGCAATTGACCGCAAAAGAGAACTTATTGTTCGAATACTTACGCGCCCGCTCAGGAGAAGTCTGTGAAAAAGATGATCTCATTCGAGCAGTCTGGCCTGAGGATGAGGTCTATTCACATGGTATCCGTGACGATAGTCTCGCACAATTAATCCGCCGGTTGCGAATCAAGATTGAACCTGATCCCTCTAACCCGCGTTTTATTCATACGGTTACCGGACAAGGATATCGATTTTTGGAATAGAGTTTTCAAAGTAGATCTGTGATCTCGATATCGATATGCCCCATCATCGGAAATGGGGCTTTTTGATTCTCCAAATAATAATGATCTGGGCTGTTCGGACTTATATTTATTTTCATCAAAAATACCACGCGTTGCTGGGTGTGTTATGCGCACAAATTCGACACGGCGACTTTCGATCCCAAATCCGCTTTGAAGCAGGTTGCTGTTGTCGAAGTCGATGATATCAACTAACCATCTGACCAGGTTTGGGCCTCCTCACCCGACCCATCACAAATCTCTCCAGTTCGCCGGTGTTGATAGGGAGATTGTTCAATATCATTATCTCTAATTGATAAAACTTAAAAAGGAACAATTCCACATGAAAACCAAAACTCTCTTCCCATTTCTGGCGTTATCCTTCGGTCTGACCTGGGGGATCGCAGCGCTGCTGATCCTGTTCTACGACCCAATTGTCGCCCTTTTCGGTGAGATCAGTATGACGCATCCGCTTTTCATAATTGCGGTTTATGCCCCTGGTTTTGCAGGGATATTGCTGGTCTGGCGGTATTATGGATTAAAAGGCCTGGGTTGTTTCTTTCAAAGGCTGACACTCTGGCGCGCGCCTGCTGCCTGGTGGGTCTTCTTATTCTTAGGAATCCCAGCTTTGGTCTATGCCGGAGCGGCTATCAAAGGCTCCATTAGCGATCTTTTCCCCTTCTCTCCCTGGTATCAGGCATTTCCGGCTATGGCGGTGGCCTTCTTCATTGGCCCGATTGAAGAATTCGGCTGGCGCGGTTTGGCTCAACCTCTCTTGCAACGCAAATTCACGCCATTCTGGGCTGGTTTGATCTTAGGCTGCATTTGGGGTGCCTGGCATATTCCCGCATTTCTTTTGAGTGGGACGCCCCAAAGTGCCTGGGAATTTGGACCGTACTTCATTGGGGTTGTGGCAATAGCCGTCATTTTGACGCCGTTGTTCAATGCATCTCGGGGCAGCCTGCTCATCTCTGCTCTGTATCATTTTCAGATGATGAACCCGATTTTCCCCGATGCTCAACCCTGGGATATTCTCTTCTTTGTTATTACAGCCATCATCGTGGTTTGGTTGAATCGCCGAGTGATGTTCCGTAAAGACGGCGCAGTCACCGAAGTACTGATGCCCTAAAAATCGGCACGTACGGAAGTAGCTACATAACCCTTCTCTGCGAGGATATCGCATGGCGACCCAATTTTCTATCAACGATAACAAACCCTGGCGGGCTCGTTTTTTCACCATATGGAGCGGACAAGCCCTATCAATTTTTGGTAGCCAGCTAGTCCAATTTGCCTTGATTTGGTACCTGACTGTCCAAACCCGTTCGGCAACTGTGCTGGCGACCGTTTCACTGGTGGGGATGTTGCCTGGGGTCATTTTGGGTCCTTTAGTTGGCACCCTGGTGGACCGCTGGAGCCGGCGCACAATCATGTTGCTCGCAGATAGCCTGATCGCCTTGGCAACAATTTCCTTAGCCGTTTCATTCGCTCTGGATTCTGTCGCTATCTGGCATGTCTACACCGTGATTTTTATCCGCTCCCTAGCGGGAAGTTTCCATGGTAATGCCATGAGCGCTTCGACCTCTCTGATGGTTCCGGTAGAACACCTCACCCGTATCCAGGGGATCAACCAAATGCTTACTGGTGGCCTGAATGTTGTGACCGCGCCGTTGGGTGCCTTGCTCCTGGAATTCTTGCCCATCCCGGGGATACTCGCGATCGATGTGAGCACTGCCTTTATGGCTATCCTGCCCTTGTGCTTCATCGCCATTCCTCAGCCTGAGCGTGATGACCGGTGTGGTGGGCAGACCGAACGCCACACCACCATCTGGCAGAATTTCAAGGCCGGATTTGGTTACCTTTTGGGTTGGCCGGGCCTCTTGATCATCAGCTTGATGACAGTAGGGATCAATTTTACGATTATCCCAGCCTTTTCCTTGCTGCCCCTGATGGTCAAAGATTATTTCGGTGGCGAAGCGCTGCAATATGGTTGGGTGGAATCGGCGATGGGGATCGGCGTGATCGCCGGTGGCGCACTCCTGGGGGTCTGGGGCGGCTTTCGGCGCAAGATCTTGACATCGATGCTTGGATTGATGGGTATGGGCGCTGGGACTTTGATCATCGCGTTTTCACCAGCGTCAGAGATCACCTTGGCAATTGGTGGGGCGTTCATCGTTGGGTTGGCCAACCCGCTCACAATGGGTCCGTTCTTCGCTGTACTTCAATCCACCGTCGAACCTGATATGCAAGCCCGCGTCTTTGCCCTATTGAGCAGCATCGGTGGCGGGATGGCTCCCATCGGATTGATGATTGCTGGGCCGGTTACTGACCAGGTTGGCATCCAGGCCTGGTTTCTACTCGGTGGGTTGCTCTGCATACTCATGGGTGTAGCCGGGCTTCTGATCCCCGCGGTGATGCATATCGAGGAATATAGCAACCTCGAAAATGACAGACTCGAAGCAGGTCTTCGACAAACCATCTGAAGGGAGGATTTATTTCGAATTAACAGGGATCCAGTGGCACAAAGCGCTGCTAGATCCTTGTTTATTTTTGAAGATCAGTGATTATTCTGACCACTCTCTTCAGAAGTAATCCATTACGATTTCTAAAGTTTTCCAATTATTGTAAGCGGGGAAGATTTCATTGAGTTGGTCGTTGAGTAAGCGACGTCGCACGATTTCACCGAGCACATCCCGAAAATCTGTGGTGATCGCCAAGTCCCCTGGGCCGTATAAAACCTCTGAAGAGAGACCGGGCCAACGGGTATACACCTTACCACCGTTGACCCCGCCCCCCAGCAAAAACATCACATTACCATGACCGTGATCGGTGCCGGCGTTGCCGTTCTCACTCACGCGTCGTCCGAATTCGGACATGGTGACAATGGTCACGCGTTTGGAGCGCTCGCCCAGATCGTGATAGAAGGTGCTTAATCCTCCAGCCAGATCGCTGAGCAAATTGGAAAATTCACCCTCCGTACTGCCTTGGTTAATGTGGGTATCCCAGCCGCCAATATCGACTGCGGCAACTTCCAACCCCAGATCCGCTTTGATCAACTGTGCTACTTGCAACAAAGCCTGCCCGAATTCGGATTCTGGGTAAGACACCCCATTTTCAGGCTGGTACTCTCCCTGAATAGCAGTTTCAAGGGTGCCTGTTGCATCGAATGTTAACTCTGCAGCCGAGGATAACTCACTCATGTCTGCGAAATCGGTCACCCCTGCAGAGGGTGTCATTTGGTAGAGGCTAGAAAGAGCTGCCTGGAAATCCGCCAGGGCCTGGTTGCGGATGCGACCGCCCAAGTGGAATTCTGCGATGGACTGCAAGGCTAAGGCTGGCACGGGACCGCGCAGCGAGCTTGGAAGCATGCTGCCGATACCCACTGCTCTGAAGGGGGAGCCGTTTTCCCAGGCCGCGGTTTGCAAGTGACGCGCCAACCATCCGCTGGAGAGGGATTTCTCCCCAGGGGTGCCACGCTCCATATAATCCATCGCGTCAAAGTGGGAGTGCGTCGGATCTGGTGATCCACAAGCGTGCACGATGGCTAACTCGTTTTCGTCCCAAAGATCCTTCAGTGGCCGCAGGGCAGGGTGCAAGCCGAAGGTGCCGTCCAAGTCGATGGCTGCAAGATCGTCCTTGCTGGTGGGCTCTGGGATTGCCAGGGTAGGGCGCTGATCGTAATACGCGCTTACGGTAAAGGGGATCACGGCATTCAATCCGTCCATGCCGCCGCGTTGGAAGACCAGCACCAGGATGTCGCCAGGGGTCTCGACCCCTTGGGGAGAGAATACGGTAAAACGTGGCAGCCAACTAGAAAGGTTATTTGGAGTTGCCGCCACAATAGGCAGAGCTGCCCCCAGGGTTAAGAATTCTCGTCGAGTAAGTGTTTTCGTCATTAAATTTCTCCAATCTACCGATATTGAAATTGGGGTGAAGCCAAAAGTAAGGCTCCAATTCCCGGGATTCGTAAGTCTGGGTTCAACTTGTCTGCAAAATCCAGAACAACCTGATGAGTGTCACTCGCCAATGGGCCACCAAAAAACCGGTTGCTGAGGGTATTGATAACATCAACGGTCGAATTGGCACCCTTCAGAGGTCCATCCCAATTCAGCTGGGTATCTTGGGTGGCATTAAAGGCGACCGAGAGGGCGTAGTTCCAGCGCGCTAGCATTCCATTGGTCGTTGACCAGGCTTCTGCATCATCTGGGAACCCATCAGGGGGCGGCCAGTGGAAGAGCGGCTGACCCATTTGGGTGAGGAAATACCCAAGTGATCGTTCCACACTGGTTTGAGCACCCGTCATGCGCAAAGCGGAGACTGTATATTCAAAGGGTCGTTTGAGCTTCGTTCCTAGGGATGCGCGAAATTCTTCAGAATGTAAGATCGTACTCATCACCTGTCGGATATCGCCTGCGCTGTTGCTGAAGGTTTGGGTCGCTTCGCTGACCAAAGTTTTTGGCGGATCGTCAGCGACGAAACGTCGCACCAATTTTTCGCTGATGTATTTTGCAGTCGAAGGGTGTTCGCCCAGCATCTCCAAGAGCTGTTCTCCATCTTCGATCCCCTGGCCAGCAGGCAAGGTTTGACCTAAGATTGTTTTCTCGTCGTAGTCGTGCATGCGCGGTCGATATTGGAAGTAGCCAGGTTTGTCATCCCGAAAATTTGTGACACTCCAACCCGTTAGCGCCCGGGCGACTTCGAGGATATCTTCATGCGTGTAGCCGCCATCGACGCCTAGTGTATGTAACTCGAGCAACTCCCGGGCATAATTTTCATTTGGGTGCTGCTGGTTGCTTTGGGCGTTATCCAGATAAACCAGCATGGCCGGACTGTGCGCTGACCCCGTGAGCAAGTCATGGAAATTCCCCAAAGCATGTGGGCGAATGACGTCTCTATCATCAATGACTTTCAATAAACCTACGAAGCTCTTGCGTACGTAAAGATTGAAATGGTTGCTCCAAAAGTCAACCATCAATTCGTAAAGTTGTCGTTTGGAATATATCGCCCGGAGAAGTGTACTTTTGACCAATTCGAGGATCACCTGCCGGCGTTTCTCGACGGCAAGCAACTCTTCGGGGGCCATGTTGAGTGTATCGAACCCGGAGAGGAAGCTCTCCATTTCAGCGTCTTCAATGGATTCTGGGGCGAGCTGCTCGTCGATGAAGTTATCCAGGCCAATTTCTCGGGCTCGCTCGATTTCCTCCACCCGCGGCCCAAATGTGATCCGTCGTAAGGTTTGGTGAATCTGCCAATCCTCAGGCTCAGTTTGTGCCTGAGAGGCTGGGTTGATCGCGGTTGATAGCAATGCTGCGGCCGCAGTGCGGACTCCTTCATCAGGCTGGCAGGAAGATAATGCTGTCAATGCACTGATAAAGCCAGACAGCTTCAAAAATTCTCGTCGGTTCAATGTTTCCATGAATACCTCGCTAAATCAAAACACGTAGGACTTACGCAGTCCAGGGTTTAAATTTCTGGGAATATGGGGCGGGGCGCAGCCCCTACCCCATATTCCCAGACCAATCTCCTTCAAGTGCGTAATTCCTGATACGAATAATCATCGAAAGGATAGTTGACGAGATTTAATTCCAGGTCAATTTTTTGTAAAAAGCATGTAAATTCTGCGCTCGATCGATGGTCTCTGGGAGTTCCCAGAGACCATCGATCTTCAGTCTCCAGATGGTGTCCTAATCAAGTATAATTCCCCCCGCAATGGGACAATCTCAAGAGTTATTCCGCCAACTATATCGCATTCGCCGTTTTGAAGAGACAGTGTTGGATAATTTCCGCAAAGGTGTGTTCTTCGGTACAACCCACACCTACATCGGGCAAGAAGCCAATGCAGTTGGTGTACTCTCCCATCTTAAAGAGGGTGATATTGTTTTCAGCAACCATCGCTGCCATGGCCACTTTTTGGCGTACGGTGGCAATATGCGCTCCCTCTTCGCTGAACTGATGGGCAAATCTACGGGGGTGTGCGCTGGACGAGGCGGCTCGCAGCATCTCCAATGGCGAGATTTCTATTCCAATGGCGTGCAGGGTGGCATTCTCCCTATCGCTACCGGCATGGCCTTGGCCGAGAAGCGCAAAGAGAGCGAAGGGCTTGTTGTGGCTTTCATTGGTGATGGAACCTTGGGGCAGGGCGCCGTTTACGAGTCTCTCAACATGGCTTCATTGTGGGACGCCCCCATTTTATTTGTTGTCGAGAACAACCTCATTGCGCAGACAACATCGATCGAACTTGCTCTTGCTGGATTGATCTCTGCACGTTTCAGCGCCTTCGATATCCCCGTAGTTGAGCTTGACAGCAGCGATGTTCAAGAAGTTTCTGTTCAGGCTGGAAAATTGCTGGCTGAAATCCGGCTTCAAGGTGGGCCGCGGGCTTTAGTTTTACACACCCTTCGATTTGGTCCCCATTCCAAAGGGGACGATACGCGGGATCCTGAGTTGGTTGCCGCATACAAACGTGATCGTGATCCCCTGGCGATCCATGCACCCCGCCTGGACCCGGAGACTCGCTCTGCTATCGAGGCTGAAGTTGATCTCGAAGTGAGGTCCGCTTTCGATCAGGCACTCAGTGATCTTTATCCTGTGGTCAGCGAACAGTGGTCAGTGGGTAGTGGACAGTGGATGGCAGACAGCAATGTCCAATTTCCAAAATCCAAAATCCAATATCCAAAATCTGTTCTAAAATCCCTCAACCATGCTCTCCACCAAACCCTTTCACAAGATGGTTGTGTATTAGTCATCGGCGAAGACATCCTCGATCCCTATGGCGGAGCTTTCAAGGTCACGCAGGGGCTGTCGGATACCTATCCTGAACGAGTATTGACCACACCAATCTCCGAAGCTGGGTTTGTGGGCGTCGCGGGAGGGATGGCATTGCGCGGCCTGCGCCCGGTGGTCGAGATCATGTTTGGTGATTTCGTCACCCTGGCCGCCGACCAGATCATCAACCACATTGCTAAATTCCGTTGGATGTACAACGATCAGGTGCGCGTACCCTTGGTGATCCGCACTCCCATGGGAGGGCGCCGCGGTTATGGTCCTACCCATAGCCAGACCTTGGAGAAACATTTTCTCGGTGTACCAGGGCTACGCGTTTTAGCGCCATCGGCGTTAGGAAATCCCGGCGAGTTGCTCGCCCAAGCTATCGCTGACGATGACCCTGTGCTGTTTGTAGAGAACAAGCTCTTGTATCTACAGAAGCTGCACGATGAGCAATCCTTGGTAGATTTTGAGTTGCGTGAATATCCGAACGCAGGTACCTACGCTCCCACATACTCGCTTTCAGTAAAGGGAGCCCCCACACCAGAACTGACCATCCTGGCCTATGGTTACATGGCAGAAATCGCCCGGGAAGCGGTCCTTCAATTAGCGTATGAGCATGAGGTCTTCGCTCAGTTAATTGTGCTGACCCAGTTATCTCCTTTTGATCATAAGCAGATCATGATTTCACTTGGAGCAACAAGCAAAGTGTTGGCTGTAGAAGAAGGAACCCTGACCCTGGGTTGGGGGGCTGAGTTAATCGCTGGGTTATCCGAGTATATGGGCTCCGAATTGCGCCTCGCTCGCAGGGTTGCGGCGCGAGAATTCCCCATTCCCGCTTCGGGTCCACTGGAAGAAGCGGTTTTGCCTGGAATTGATGATATCATCTTGAGTGCACGAGAGATGGTTGAGAACTAACCCCATGAAGACAGTATCTATTCCTCTGATCAACCCCAACGAACCCGAAGCACTGCTAGCTGATCTTCACGTTGAAGACAAGCAGCAAGTTCGCACGGATGATTTGATTTGTACGTTGGAAACCACCAAGTCTACAGCGGAAGTGGTTGCGGAGGGGGAAGGATATATTATTGGCCTGCATTTCAATGTCGGGGATACGGTACATGCCGGTGATGTGTTATGTTATCTGGCTGATTCCCCGGATCAAGAACCCCCGGAAGCAGAAATTCCCCCCTCGGATGCCAGCGCCCAACCTGAAGGGGATTCCGAAAATCCACCGGATGGACTGCGCATCACCCAGCCTGCATTGACTCTCGCTCGAGAGCAAGGCATTTCCTTGGATTTATTCCCCATCGGCCCATTGATCACAGAGAAGATGGTCAGAGCACAATCGGCTGGGCAGTCCACATCTCTCAGTGTTCCTAAAAGTGAATTCGACCCCACGAGTATCATCATCTATGGGGGCGGTGGACATGGCAAATCGCTGCTGGATCTGGTCCGCTCTTTGGGAGTGTATCGGGTGATAGGATTCTTGGATGATGGCTTACCTGCAGGAGAAGAGATCATGGATGCGCCAGTTTTAGGGGGAGGTGAATTGCTGCCGGAATTATATGACCAGGGGGTGCGGCTGGCGATCAATGCTGTGGGTGGCATCGGCAATGTAGCTGTGCGGGTAAAGGTCTTCAAGCACCTGGCCGAATCTGGGTTCACTTGCCCTGCGGTTGTCCACCCGACTGCATTCGTTGAGCCAGGGGCATTATTGTCTCCGGGGGTGCAGGTATTTCCTCATGCCTATGTGGGCAGCGATGTCCGGATTGGATTTGGGAGTATTGTCAACACCGGAGCGATTGTCTCCCATGATTGCATATTGGGAGATTTTGTGAATATCTCGCCGGGGGCGATCCTGGCTGGGGAAGTCTCAGTAGGGGATGCAGCCCTGGTAGGTATGGGGGTGACGGTCAATTTACAGGCAGAAATAGGCGTTGGGGCGCGGGTGGGGAATGGCGCGACAGTGAAATCCGATGTGCCCGCCAATGGGGTCGTGCGCGCCGGGACCATCTGGCCAGATTGACATCCGAGTGATTAATGGGGAAGTAAGGAATGTAGGTATCTATTCATGATTTCCTGAATTCCTTAAAAGATTGACGATCATTTATCAATGAAGAAGAACATTCTCATACACTTATTCTGGGCTGGTGTGAATATTGCCACAGCCATTCTCTTTCTTTGCACATTGGCAGGATTCTTTGGAGCTTGGTGGTGGATTTTTGATATCCTCAGCCATTTTCGGGTGCAGTATCTCTTTGGATTGGTTTTATTATCGCTCGTTTACGGAGTCGGGAGGAAAAAGAGACCAACGATTATCACAGCGCTATTTTTGTGCGTAAACCTAATTTTGATCATTCCGTTTTATATTCGGCCGTCCTACGGTCAACCGAAAACAGATTCTCACAGAATTTTTTATGCCAATGTACGCACGGAAAATCAACAATTTCATCTCGTACGCACACTGATCGAAGATACAGACCCAGATTTTGTTGCCCTTTTAGAGGTCAATCAGGCTTGGTTAGATACTCTCGAATTGGACGATTTGGGGTATCGGTTCTATGTGGGTGAACCTCGCTCAGACAATTTCGGCATCGCCCTCTATAGTCGCTATCCCCTGGAAGAAAGTGAGATTAGGCGCTTCGGCCGTTGGGATGTACCCACAATCATCGCCACCGCGAATGTAGATGGCGCCCTAATAACTTTCATTGCAACGCATCCAGTTCCTCCCAAAGGAGATGATATTAGTTGGCATCGAAACATTCAAATGGGCGAGTTAGCTGAATTCATCGCTGAAATGGAAGGAACGATCATTCTGGCTGCTGATCTCAATGCATCATCCTGGTCTCCACATTTTCGAGATTGGGTCAAGGTCAGCCGGTTGCAAGACAGTCGGCGCGGGTTTGGTGTTCAGCCCACCTGGCCAACCTTCAATAGGTTATTTCTGGTGCCTATCGATCACTTTTTGATTACCTCAAATGTACAGGTTCATCACCGGGAAGTAGGTCCCAACATCGGCTCAGACCATTATCCATTGATAATGGAGTTCTCAATATCTGATAATACCGGTGAGAATTGAGTGAGGAACAAGGTTTACTCCTGGTAATTCTTTGGTATAATTCCCCCCGCTGACTAGACCAGTCGGCGGCTTCTCCCCTCGGGGATGGCTGCTGGCTCGGAGACCTGCTTTTTTAGAAGCAATAAAAATTATAGGAGATAGCAGACGTCATGTCTTTAGAAAAAGAAGCAAAAACTAACCTGATTAGTAATTATTCACGTCACGACAAAGATACGGGATCCCCAGAGGTCCAGATTGCGATCCTGACCGAGCGCATTCAGCAACTAACCGATCACCTGCGGACCCACAAACACGATGAATCTTCTCGTCGAGGAT
>CAYWIC010000161.1:0-11633 GCA_964458115.1 uncultured Anaerolineales bacterium
CTATTTTCTAGGTTTTGGGGAGCACTCCCTAAAAGATTTGTCAGTCAATCAGGAACGGGGGTTAAACCACTCAATACGATCGCCGAAATTTGAAATCCTCTCCAATATATCCTGTGAGCTGATTTATTCTTTTCATACCATTGGATGAGACCATCACAACGATCAAGGGCTAACGTGCGAGGTTCTTTTTCGCGATCATTTATCAAAAACTCATCTGAATAAATATCACCGGGTTCAGCTGCCATCGTCATACGATTATCCTCCTTTGGCCAAAATCAATTTGAGAAATTGAAGCCGCCAAAACAAAACCAGAGCTTGGTCGACCCAGATACGAACAATCCACAGAAATCAGTTCGCCAGCTACGTAATCGGCTTTGTCGTGAGCTCAACCGAACGGTTGGGCTAGCCACCCCAAGTGCGGTAGTCCTGATTAATTAGTGTAGTGCAAAATTCTTTACAATGCAAATGATTTTGTCCCATTACTCACCATAGGCATTCCTACAGCGACAGGGATCAAAATGACAAGAAATTAATGAACTTCCCAGGGTCCATTTTGAACAACGCAACTTTTTACGCCAATAGTTGTATACAATATAGATATGCCCCAAGACAGCGATCGCCAACTTGTGCAGCGCAGTCTGCACGGAGAAATGGATGCCTTTGGAATGCTTGTGCAGCAGCAGCAAGGTTCGGTGTTCAACGTCTGCTATCGCATGTTGGGAGAACGCGGACTGGCTGAGGACCTGGCACAAGAAACCTTTATACGAGCCCATCAACGTCTGGAAACTTTCGATATCGAACGGCCTTTCAGCCCCTGGATCAGGCGCATCGCCACAAATCTATGCCTGAATCACCTGAAGCGCAATCGGCCAATCACCCAGCCCCTCGATGACGAACTTACCACCAACACCAGTACAACGTCATCGAATCCTGAAATCGCCCATCAACAACTCGAACGATCGCAAATCATTCGCCAAGCCCTATCCGAACTGCCACCCCATTACCGAGTTGTGATCGAGCTGCGCCACTACCAGGATATGGATTATCAAGAGATCGCCGACTCGTTGAATTTACCTCTCAACACCGCCAAAAGCCACCTCTTCCGGGCCCGCAAACTTTTGGCAAAAAAATTAGAGAATATTTATGAATATGCATAATCTGACCTCAGGCCACATCAGCGACGAAGACCTGTTCGAATATCTCGATCAGCAACTCACAGATGAGCAGATCGATGGGATCGAAAATCATTTGGGATTCTGCCCCTCCTGCGCGCAGCGTCTTGGGGAGCACAACGCACTCTTCTCAAAGATCGAAGGAATTCTCGAAGAAGATATAGCGTTTGATCTCACCCCAGGGGTCTTGTCTGCCATAAAAAAACAGGACGCCCAGACTCGCATTTGGTGGTGGTTGCTGATCTTCCAGGGGATCATAGCCATTGGGCTGATGGTTTTCGCAATGCCGTCCATCTTCGAAAGAGTCGCAATAAATTCAACATTCGGACTCGGCAGAGAAAACTTGAGCGCAATGGTCGCAAACCTGAGCTTCTGGGTCCAAGAGTGGCTCTCTCTGACTGAACATTCCAGTAAATTATTCCGCGTTGATATTCCCTTAGCCCTGAATATACCCCTGCCAGCTATCCTATGGCTGCTCTTAATGGCCTCCATTACATGGATCGTGGGCAACTCGATCTTGCTGCGGTCACAACCCCATCAAATTGAACCATGAAAAAAAGCCTCTTTTTCCCCCTGCTGGCACTATTCTTAGCCGTCCTGGCTTGTGAAGAAAGCAGCACCCCAACTGTAGTTCCTACACCCACCGTCTCAGTCTTCGATACGGCAGACACCGTCTATGGCTTCTTCCCCAGCCCGCCCGAACTCACTATCGATAGCCTGATCGCCACCCTGGATGGCATCAGCCAACACGGGGACGTCATCCTGGTGCAGCGCGCTGTCCCTTGGGAGGATTTCATCGCTGGTCCCAATGCTGATGCCAAAGATCTCAAAGAGCTCAGAGATTTATTGACCCTGGCAGGCCAACGCCAACTGGAACCCCTTTTCGTCGTCGACCCACTCAACGGGCTCGACCGTCGCCAGTTCGCGCCACTCCCCCCTGAATTGGAGGGAGGCGATTTCTCCACTGTGGGGATCAGAGCAGCCTTCAAGAACTACGCCCTCACCCTGGTTAGCGAGTTCCATCCTAGGTATATCGGCCTGGCTTCAGAAATCAACACCTATGCCGACGCGCAGCCTGAAGATTTCCCAAACTTCGTCAGTTTGTACCGCGAAACCTATGCGGCCATCAAAAGCGCGTCGCCGGATACGCAGGTCTTCGTCACCTTCCAATGGGATGACCTCAACAATGCCATCCCCTTCGATGCCAGAGATGGTGAACCTTTCCAGCCCAAATGGGAGCAGATCGAGATCTTTGAGCCGCAGTTGGATGTTTGGGCGATCTCATCCTATCCTTTCGTGGTCTTCGAGCGTGCGGCCGAGATCCCACCCGATTACTACACCCCTTTGCTCTCTCGCACCGACAAACCCCTGGCTGTGGCCGAGGGTGGGGTCAACTCGATGCCCATTGGGCAGTTCCCTGGCACCCCCCAAGACCAGATCGATCATCTCAACGCCATCAACACCCAATTGGGAGAGCGGCTGGAGTTCTGGATCCAATTGGTGCTACTCGATATCAACACAGAGTTTTATCGCGATTTCCTGGCCAAGAACGGCATGGAGACCACTGCCGATACGATCCTGTGGTTTGGGGGAATCGGGTTGATGGAATCAAACGGTATCCCGAAGCCTGCATTGGAAACCTGGGACGAAATTCGAACCAAAGAATAGGCTCATCATGAAACTATTAAAGCGCATCTCACCGGCATTGGCCCTTTTTTTGCTCGCGCCAACCATTGGAGAACTGCTATCCGGGTCTGCTCCTCCAGCAGAATTTTTCAATCCTATCAGTTTTACTTTTCTGGCTATTCTCTATGGTGGCGGCGCGATCTTGATCCGCGAATTGACCCTGCGCTGGGATAAAGGCTGGCCAACGATCATCACTTTGGGAGCCGCGTATGGGATCATCGAGGAAGGATTGATGGTCAAGAGCTTCTTCGATCCCAATTGGATGGATTTGGATTTATTGGGAAGTTATGGCCGTTGGGAGGGCGTAAACTGGGTCTGGAGTCTGGAGCTAACCATTTATCATGCAATCTTTAGTATCGCTATTCCAATTCTTCTTGCGAGTCTGATATTCTCAGACCGACAACATGAGCCTTGGGTAAGCCGGCGAGCTTTTCATTGGCTAATCCTGTTATTTGTACTAAATGGAATTTTCATTAATTTAGCGCTAACAACGTATCGACCGCCATTACTCCACTACTTGATCACAATTGGTCTTGTCTTCGGGCTGATAGCCTTGGCCAGGCGACTGCCGAAGAGCTACCCTCCAATCAATGAGACCCAACCATCCCGGGCTCACAGGTTTGTCCTATTAGGATTTCTAAGCACTCTTGTATTCTTCGTGTTGAATTGGGTATTACCCCACACTCAGATTCCCCCTCTGGCCACGATGATATTGGTCCTCTTACTGCTTGTATTGATCAGGTGGAGAGTTCGAAAATATTCAAATCAAGGTTTCGATCAACTGAATGGCTTTCACTTGGCTTTGGCAAGTGGCGCCCTGAGCTTTTTCATTTTGATTGCCCCCATACAGGAATTCGACCAGTCCAGGATAGACGACACCAGTGGCATGACTTTGGTTGGATTGGCTGCATTTCTCTTTCTATTCTGGCTTGGAATTCGTTTAAGGAAAGAAGACTCTCAAAATCAAGCCATATCTCAAACGAAATCACAGGAAACGCCCTTCGAAATCAATAAAGGAGTAAATTAATTATGGAAACTTTTGGTCTTCTACTCTTAGCAGTTCTCAGCGGATTCGCCCTAACCGCCCTCTTCCTGCTGTTAGACGTATTCTTCCCCAAGAGGATCGAACTGGCCAAACAGTCCGTCACGACCATTCCGCGGCGCTCATTCCTGATTGGGCTGGTAAATTTCTTGTTCCTGGCTGCCCTGGTTATCACGCTGATCTCGCTGGGCGACTCTGCCATTACCCGAGGAGCTGTCTATCAGGAAGTATTTAACTTGCCTGCCTTAGTGATCATGATAGTTCTGGCCATTGGGATCATTCTTGGGTTGTGTACAATGACGCAATTCGTTGGTGAGAGCCTATTCCCCGATCTCATCCCTCTGAAACAAAAGACCTGGGGAGCTGGACTGCTCATCTTGGCTTGCCTGACCCCTTTTGTTGGCTGGTTTGGATTTTTGCCTTTCGCCGGCATCCTCGGTCTGGGTGCGCTCATTGGAAGCTGGTTCCCGCCCAGGGTGAAGGCACAACCTGAAGCTAGTCAATGAAACGCCCACTGCTCGTTGTCATTCCTTTATTGGTGTCAATGGCCTGCGCCCTGGAGGGAGCGGTCCAGCCAACCCCCAGCGCGCCGCTCGAACGGGAGAGTCTCATCCCCCCAGAACAGGTGAAGATCAACCCGGAGACAGATATCTATCCTCCCCGTTCAGTGACGGCTGAGTATACAAACCCAATCCCCTTACCGTATCCGATCAATACAACAGGGGCAGAGGATTCGGCATTCATCATGCCAGATGGGAACACACTCTATGTTTGGTTCACACCCAATGTAAAAACTCCGGTAGAGAAGCAAGTCATCGATGGGGTGACGGGCATCTATGTATTTCACAGAGAAGGGGGCGAATGGAGTGGCGCGCAAAGGGTCATGCTACAGGACCCTGGGAAATTGTCCCTGGATGGCTGTGAGTTTATCTTGGGAGATCGGATGTGGTTCTGCGCGGCGCGGGAAGGATACACGGGGTTGCACTGGTTTACGGCAGATTTGGTTGACGGCCGTTGGGAAAACTGGCAATTGGCAGATTTCAAGCCAGAATATGAAGTGGGTGAACTGCATATCACTGCCGATGGTCAGGAGCTTTATTTCCATTCTTCACGTCCAGGTGGGTTGGGAGATTATGATATTTGGGTATCGGAGTACGTGAACGGCGATTGGGGAGAGCCCGTCAACCTGGCCATCGTCAACTCCCCCAACACGGACGGCTGGCCATTTGTCTCTGTGGATGGCAGCGAATTATGGTTCACGCGTGGCCCGGGCGCGCCGGAGCTGTGGCGCTCGAAACGAGTGGATGGTCAATGGGGCGCGCCAGTGCAAATGTTCACCCACTTTGCCGGGGAGGCTTCTCTGGATTATGAAGGCAATGTCTACTTCACCCATCATTTCTATAAAGACGATGTCATGCTCGAAGCAGATATCTATGTAGCCTATAGAATGCCATAAAGGCAGTTCAACACAAGAACATGAGCCCCATGACCTGCCCTCAGAGTAAGTTCCTGTCACAATGTTAGTCCAGTCGGTTGAAAATGTGAAGGTTGGATCACGATTGCTGCAGGAACTGGTGGTCGAAAGCGCCACGTTGGATGCCGCCATGGCGATCCCCAAAGAAGACGATCATGTCGATAATTTGTATAATCAGACCCACCGGGTACTGGTCACATACATGATTTCCGACCCGTCCATCATCGATCGCGCCAATCTGCTGATTTGGGCCGCACATAACTTAGAGCGGATGGCTGACCGGGTGACCAATATATGCGAACGCACAATCTATGTTGCCACCGGAGAAATGAAAGAAATGGCAAAATCCGACGACGAAGAAGAAGTGAGCCTGGTATCATGATAGAACCAATGCGAAAAAAAGTTCTCTTTCTTTGCACAGGGAATTCATGCCGCTCTCATATGGCTGAGGCGATCATAAACGCAAAATTGGGGGATCAGTGGCAAGCCTTCAGCGCTGGAACCCAACCGGCAGGATATGTACACCCCAAAGCAATTGCCGTACTAAAAGAAAATGGTATCGAACATTCGGGGGAATCAAAACTCGTAGATGAGTTTCGTAATTGGAATTTTGACCTGGTTGTCACCGTGTGCGATTCTGCCGCAGAGAAGTGTCCAGTTTGGCTTGGTCCAGGAAAGACAATCCATCACAGTTTCCCCGACCCTGCCAAAGCCCAGGGCACGGAAGATGAAATCATGGCTGTCTTCCGTCAGGTGCGTGACGATATCGCTGAATCGATCCCTACCCTGCTTCAAAGATTTACCCAAAATGAATAGAGGTGAGCTGTGCTCATCTCTATTCATTTTGGAATCTTAGCCCATGCGGCCAGTAATATAGGCCTCTGTTAGTTCGTGTTTGGGGTTGGTAAATAGCTTCTTTGTGGCGCTGAATTCGATCAGCTCTCCCAGCCAGAATAGTCCCGTGAAATCGGAAACCCGCGCAGCTTGCTGCATATTGTGAGTCACAATTAAGATAGTATATCGTTCTTTGAGTTCCTGGATGAGTTCTTCGATCTTTCCCGTGGCAATGGGGTCCAATGCCGAACAGGGTTCATCCATCAAGATCACTTCCGCTTCGACGGCCAGGACGCGGGCAATGCACAAGCGCTGCTGTTGACCCAGAGATAACCCTAAGGCGTCATCATGCAGTAGGTCTTTGACATCATCCCACACCGCGGCGCGTTTCAAACTTTTGGAAACTATTTCTTCAAGCTCAGTCTTGTCTTTGGTCATCCCCAGGACGCGCGGGCCAAAGGCTACGTTATCATAAACTGATTGGGGGAATGGATTCGGTTTTTGGAAAACCATCCCGACACGCTGGCGCAGTCCCACTAAATCTACCTCAGGGGCATAAATATCTTCCCCCTCTAACAAGATATCCCCTTCAACACGCGTCCCCGGTATGGTGTCGTTCATGCGATTCAGACATCGTATGAAAGTCGACTTTCCGCAACCAGATGGGCCAATCAAGGCCGTGACATGCTGCGGGAGAATATCCATATCGATCTGGCTCAAGGCAATGCTTGGACCATAATAAAACTCTAAATCACGAATCCTGAAGACGGGATTGAGGTTATTCATAGCCATGATTATACACAACCGAACGAGCATTGCGAAGTAGATTTCCAGCATCGAATCTAAAAATATTCGTCAACCCTCTTGTACACCCCCGGGTTTGAGACTATAATCCCACACCGATGAAACGAGCGTCGATCTTATTTATCGCACTATTCCTCTTACTCACTGGATGCAGCGACAGCACAGCATCAAGCAATTCTAACTCCCCCCCTACTACATCTGAAACCATCGAAAACAAGGGCTCTGACACGATCGTCAACCTGGCCTTAGCCTGGGCTGAACGATATCAGGAAATCCGGCCCGAAGTGCGACTCTCTGTCACCGGGGGCGGGTCAGGCACAGGCATCGCCGCGCTGATCAATGGCACGGTAGACATTGCCAATGCCTCCAGGCAGATCAAACCCGAAGAGATCGAGTCCGCTCAAGCCAACGGCAGTGACCCGATAGAGTTCGTCATCGCCCGCGATGCCATTGCCGTGATCGTCAACCTGGAGAACCCAGTTGACGAACTCACATTACAACAGATCTCGGACATCTACAGCGGGAAGATCAATAACTGGAAAGACGTTGGGGGCGAGAACCGGCCCATCGTGCGCCTCTCACGCGAAACCAATTCGGGAACTCACGTCTATTTCCTGGAAGAGGTCCTTCGTCTGGGTGAAAAAGAAAATAAAACCCTCTTTTCCACTACTACGCTCTTGCTGCCTTCATCGGAGGGCATCGGCGCGGAAATCCGCCTCAATCCCAATGCCATCGGATACGACGGGCTGGGATACGTCACGCATGAAATGAAGGTCATTGCTGTTGCAGCAGAACCCGAGGCTGGTTTTATCTTGCCGTCTGCGGACAGCGTCAACAATGGCCAGTACCCCATCGCCCGCGATCTTTACATGTATACCAATGGTGAACCCAGCGGTGTGATCGAAGAATATTTGGCGTGGATTTTATCCACCGAAGCACAGACTATCGTCACCGAACTTGGGTTTGTGCCGGTGAGTCCCTAAACAATTATTAAGAGATTTTCATGGATAGTACTCTCAACTGGCGTGAAACTATTATCACCCGTCTCATCAAGGTATCAGGCTATTCTGCGATTATTTTCGTCGGCCTGATTTTCTTCTTTCTTATGCGTGAGGGGCTGCCAACGCTGAGCGAAGTCCAATTTAAAAGCTTGTTTGCGACTCGCTGGTACCCTATTGAAGATTATTTTGGCATTCTGCCTTTGATTGGGGGTTCATTGATCGTCACCATTGGAGCGACGATCATCGCCGTCCCCTTTGGGGTAGGCGCAGCAATCTATATTTCCGAGATCGCGCCTCGCTGGGTGAGAGAAATTCTGAAACCCCTGGTGGAGGTATTGGGCGGCCTGCCGTCTGTTGTTTTGGGATTTTTGGGGATATTGATCTTATCACCCTATTTACGCGTACTCTTAGATTTACCAACCGGCTTGACAGCCTTGGCGGGCTCTCTCCTTTTGGGTGGCATCGCCATCCCGACGGTTGTGTCTGTCTCCGAGGATGCCCTGGATGCTGTACCCAAGTCATATCGGGACGCTTCGCTTGCATTGGGCGCCACCGAGTGGCAGACCATCTGGCGAGTGACCCTGCCCGCGGCTCGTTCGGGCGTGCTCACTGCGATCATGTTGGGAATTGGGCGCGCCATCGGTGAAACCATGACCGTTATGATGGTCACCGGCAACGCGCCTGTCTTACCCAAGGGATTAGGCGCCCTATTCGCCCCAGCGCGCACCATGACCGCGACCATCGCCGCCGAAATGGGTGAAGTCGCTAACGGCAGCGTGCACTACCATGTCTTATTCTTCATTGGCATCGTTTTGTTCCTGATCTCTCTGATTGTCAATGTGACTGCATCAGCGGTGGTATTCCGTCAAAGAAAACGTCAGGAACGCATTCTTTCGTAAGAGTCAGGAGACCGGGAACGGAGGACCGAAACCAGTCTCTCGTCCGAAAAAAACTATCATGCCTTCTACCTCCCATTCTCGCTATTCTACCCAACGCCTCGGCTTTGGTTTGTTGACATTAATGACTGTGTTTACTGTCATCCCAATCTTGGCAGTGGTCATCTATATCGTTGTTCTAGGATCACCGGCCATTTCGGGCGAATTCATCGTCGGCTTTCCACGCGAGGGAATGCGCGCTGGGGGGATCTGGCCGGCGATTGTAGGTACGTTGTACCTTACGTTGGGGACAGCCGTATTTGCGGTTCCCCTAGGGATCGGAGCAGCAATCTATCTCTCGGAGTACGCGCCTGACAATCGCTGGACTCGGCTGATCCGCATCGCCATCATCAACCTAGCAGGGATCCCTTCAGTTGTCTATGGTCTTTTTGGTTTAGGGCTTTTCGTGCTCTTTCTGAATTTCGGCACCAGCATCCTGGCTGGCTCGCTGACCCTTTCGATCATGACGCTCCCAGTGATCATCAGCACCACTGAGGAAGCGCTGCGGGCAGTGCCGCAGGCATTTCGCACCGTGAGCATTTCCGTTGGTGCTACCCAATGGCAGACCATCCGCCGGATCGTGCTTCCTCAAGCATTGCCGGGCATGTTGACTGGTGTGATCCTCGGTTTGGAGCGTGCCGCTGGAGAAACCGCCCCAATTCTATTCACTGTAGCAGCCTTTTTCCTGCCGCGATTGCCAAATTCACCGATGGATGCAACGATGGCCTTGCCCTACCATCTGTTCGTGATCTCCACCCAGGTACCTGGAATGCCTATCAAGATCCAGTATGGAACAGCACTCGTGTTGTTGGTATTTGTACTTGGTATGAATGTGATCGCTACAACCATCCGCTCTCGAGCACGCGCTCGTCGTCAATGGTAAGGTCGTCATGAAAAAGAAATCCAAACCCAAGATAGTGATCAAGGATCTGACCCTCCATTATTCTGACGGGAATGAATCTTTGCGGAATATCAGCATTAATATCCCGTCAAACGCGATAACCGTTATGTTCGGACCGGCTGGCGGCGGCAAATCCAGCCTGTTGAGGGTGCTCAATCGGCTGAATGATCTAACCGATGTCGCTCATCTCCAAGGCAGCGTTCTGCTCGATGACGAAGATATCCTCGATCCCAAAACAGACGTGATTGCCCTACGACGGCGCGTGGGGATGGTCTTCGCCCGTCCGGTTGTGCTGCCGTTGAGCATTGGCGAGAATCTAACCTATGGACTGGAAGTCGCGGGAGAAAAAGACAAATTCAAACTCAATGCCGCTGTCGAGCGCAGTTTGAAACAAGCCGCATTATGGGAAGAAGTCCAAGACCGCCTGGATGAGCCTGCCGTAGCCCTTTCTGGAGGGCAGCAACAGCGCCTGTGTCTGGCAAGGGTCTTGGCATTAGAACCAGATGTTATCCTGCTGGATGAACCGACATCAGGACTTGACCCGATATCAACGGGAAAAGTCGAAGCCTCGCTGCAGGAACTCAAGCAAGAATACACGATCATCCTGGTTCCCCATTCTGTACAACAAGCTGCCCGCACCGCGGATTACGCTGCATTCTTCCTTCAGGGGGAATTGGTCGAATATGCCCAGGGGGATAACCTGTTTGTTAATCCAAAAGATGCTCGTACCCAGGATTATGTAGAGGGTCGCTTCGGCTAGGAGAAAATGTAGCAACATTAGGCGCATGGTGTATGCGCGACTCCCCCAACTCTGGAATGATCAGGAAATTTCCAAGAGAGACCATACATTGTTAACTGACCGAATAATGCTATAATCTAAATCCAATAATGGTAGTGCATTGGTATTTGAATGGAAAGGTTCATATGACTAGAGAAACTCTGGATAATAAAATACAAGGGCTGCTTGATAATGTGCTTTCTTTGGGAAGCATGGTCGAGGGTGCAATTCTTGATTCTGTAAAAGCGCTCAAAGAACGTGATCTCGAATTAGCCCAAAAAATCTACCAACAGGACAAAAAGGTCAACAAAAGACGCTACAAAATTGAGCGCAACGCAGTTACCGTCATCGCTACCCAACAACCAATGGCCAGTGATTTGCGCATCTTGGCATCTATCATCGAAGTCGCGGGAGAAATTGAGCGTATGGGTGATTACGCCAAGGGGATCGCCTTAATTACCTCCCGGCTGGGGAATGAACCTCCGGTAAAACCGCTCATCGATATCCCCAAAATGGCGGATTTGACCGCTGATATGCTCCACCGCGCCTTAGGTGCCTTTGTAGAAGCAGATGTTGAAACCGCGCTGGAAATTCCGACTGAAGATGATAAGGTCGACCATCTCTACAATCAGGTCTACAGGGAACTGCTGACCTATATGATGGCTGACCCTGCGACCATCGATCGTGCCACCTACCTTTTATGGGTCGCCCACAACCTGGAACGTGTCGCTGATCGGGTCACTAATATCTGCGAGCGCACCCGTTATGTCGCCACGGGAAAACTCAAGGATATTGATATATCTGATGACGAACAATTCTTTGACGAAAAATAGAACATGACCCGCCATCAACTGGCTCTCGCTGAAACGGAGAGCCAGTTTTTTATTTCCTGACGTGTGACAAATGTGATTTGATTTCCCAAAGAGAAAATGCTACACTTTTTACACTGCAACTTTGACTCTACTGCAGTAACTCAGGCAAAACAGAAGCGTTGAGCAACAAAAAA